>JAPPND010000184.1:10485-17757 GCA_028818795.1 Gammaproteobacteria bacterium
GACTCCGCGAAGCGGACTGAGACAGCGGACATGACGTCATTCGAGCCCTAGGCGCGTCTTTGCCTCGCTCCAAGACACTTCGCGGCCAGCCTCGATGTCTGCGAGCCCTGCGATGACGGCACGCATGAACGCCCTTTCCTCGGCAGCGGACTCGTACTCCGCCACCGACTGAACGACGGCAACACCTCGCCCGCGTCGGGTCAGCAATACCGGCCGTCCGGCTTCTGCCGCATGCCTGACTATCCGTCCTGGATTGGTCTTTAGATCGGTCAACGGCACGACATCCTCGGAAAACCTCGCATCCACCCACATCTCCCGAACCCGCAACGGACCTGATAATAGCACCTGTTATCAGGTCTTACACGGGCACCGATGGCCGATGGCCGAGGGGCACTGCGACGATGGCTACTCCTCGAAGAACGGATGCTCCGCCACCGGCGGATGCGGCAGGTTGCCGGTTGGATTGCGCACGCTCATCTCCTCGAACAGAAGGTCGGGCACGGATAACGTCACCGTCCCCCCACTCGAAGGTGACAGGCCGAGCCCGCCGCCGACCATCATTACGAGGCCGCTCGCGAACCCCCACGAACCACCGCGCGTATAGATGGTGTTCGAGTCCGATGCCGCCACGATCTCCTTGAATACCGAATCGGCGATGCCGGCGAACTCGACGGTTCTGAGCAGTTCCTCGCGCCCGTCCGGGTAGAACCTGTAGGCGACCAAGGCGTCTGCGACATTGCTTTGTCCGGCGCCCGGGCCAGCGAAACCAATGTTGAAGCTGAAACCCGACGCCGGCATCAAGCCGGGGTTGCCGAGGCGGCGGACGACGATGCCGTACTCGGCTTCGCGTTCCTCCATCAAGAGCTTCAGCTCGTCGTAGAGTTCCTCGCGGGTCATGCCGCGTTTGTTGGTCATTACGAGGTTGCTCGGCTGCGGTCCGCCGCCGCGCCGGTTTCCGGTGCTGCCGTCGATTCCGCGAACGGGATTTCGCGTGGTCAGGAGTGTTTTCAGGATGCCGTTCTCGACCAAGCTGGTTGCCTGCGCGGGGACGCCGTCGTCGTCCACGGGATAGCCGCCCACGAAGCCATTGCCGGTGAGCGTCGCATCGTCGGCAAGGTACATGAAACGCGGCAGCACCCGGGCGCCGAGCTTGTCCAGGAACGGGTTGCCCGAGCGCCGCGCGGAGAACCGTCGCTCGGTCTCGGGGGTGCGTACGCCGCTGAGTCTCGGCAGCAGCACCTGGGCGGTGAGTTCGGCGGCAGCTTGACCTTCGAACAATACCGGGCCGATATAGCGGTCTTCCAATGCCGAGGCCGAACGTCGTTCGCTGATCGCGGCGCCCATGGCCTCGACCTCGGCGGCCAGGTCGCCGCGATTGGCGATATCGTCCCAACCATGCGCGTGGACTGCGCGGAAGTCGTGCAGCATCGCGCCGTCGTCGGCCTGCGTTTGTGCGGTCACACTCAGGAATGCGGTTGGATCCGAGCGAATGAACGACGAACCTTCGCTGTTCACGTAGTACGTCCTACCCCGCGCCGCGTGGGCGCCGACCCGCGAATCCATGATGTGCGGCATGTCCCGGAACCGAATGGAGAGATCGCGGACCAGCCCCTCTACTTCGTCCAACCTGGGTAGTTCCGCGCCGGGTTCCTCTGCGTATTCGTACGGTTCCTGGGGGGACAGGTCGCCGAGATCCTCGACCCGGGTCTCGTTCTGCAGGGCCGCGCGCTTGGCGGCGATCTGCTTGAGCGCGTTCTTGTAGGCGTCGTCGGTGGCCAGCCAGATCTGCCGGCGAATCTCGACCACGTCGTCCGTAAGCGGCAGGCTCGCACTGCCCCCGCCGCCGAAAAACCCCATGCCCCGAAAGTTCGTGTTGTCGAACGACGCATCGCCGACCCGGAGTTCAACCCCCAGCCACCGGGTCCGGCTCGTCGAACTGGGCAGCAACGCACCGAAACTGGCCCCGACCGAAACCTGCTCGTTGTCGCGGATGGTGTAGGCGACGAAATAGGGTTCGTCCATGCCCTCCATGCGCAGTTCGTCCATGGTGCGTGCGAGCTCCTCGCGCATGGCCTGCATCAGCACGTCTTCGCCCGCGGCGGTGGCGGGTACGAGGAGCGCCAGCGCGACGGCAGCGACGAACGTATTGGAAAGGAAAATCGTGTTCTTCATGGCACAACTCCTCCCTAGTAGACCGCGAAGCCCAGGCGGTCATCCCCGATTGGCGCCGGGAGCAACGGTGGACGATCCTGCGACTTGCCCTTCTTCTGCACTTCGATCTGGGACACCAGGATGCTGGGCGACGCGGCGGAGACGGGAACGCCGCCCGATTCCGCGCCGCAGGTGCCATTGAACACCGCGATCTGGTCGTCGCCGGCGGCGACCTTGCTGAAGGTGGTGAGCGGCGTGCCGATCAGGTCGACGCCACGAACCAGTTCCTCGCGGCCGTCCGGATAGACGCGGTACACGACCAGGGGCGTCACGTTGAACGAATTCGGCATGAACCGGCCGGTTGTCGTGAACCCACCCTGGATGGCCTCGAAACGCAGACCGAACGCCTTGCCCTCGGCTTCGATGGCGGCGAGCAACTCCCCCTTCAGTTCGTCGGCGGTGAGCGGGTCGGTGACCTCGACGATCAAGTTGGATTGCCGGGCAACCGTCATGAAGCCCGCCTGCTTGCGCCCGTGGCCGTTGGATTGGGGGAATCCGTCGATGGGTCGGCGCGACAGGAGGAAGGCCTTCAAGATCCCCTTGTCGATGACGGTGACCCGGCGCGCTGGAATCCCCTGGTTGTCGAACCGGTAGGTGCCGACGAGGTCCGTGCCGCCATGGCGCGTCATGGTGGGATCGAAGTGCACCGAGAAGTTCGCCGGCAAGACGCGCTCGTTGAGTAGCTTCTTGAAGGTCTGGCCCTCGTCCTCGAGCTTCTGGCGATGCCCTTCGACGCGGTGCCCGAGTATCTCGTGGAAGAACACGCCGCTCGCCTCGCCGGACAGGATCGCGGGGCCGGTATAGGGGTCCACCAGCGGTGCGTCGCGCAGCGCGAGCAGCGTCTCGACCATGTTCGCGACATCGCGGGCCACACTCTCGTCGTCCGGCAGGCTGTCGGGGGTCAGCGCGATGTAGCTCTTGTAGAGCGGCAGCACCATGCCGTCCTCCGCCTTGGTGCTGGCGGATATGAACAGCCGGTAGAGCGTCTCCGAGGTCTGGATCTCCGAGCCGTCGCTGTTCACGAACCAGCGCGTCTCGACATTGGCGGAGAACGAAGCCCTGGCCTCGTAGAAGTCGCCGTACGCGGCGAAGGGCGCCGTGTACTGCTGTACCTTCTCCTCCCAGTCGGCAAGATCGACCTCGATCGGCCGCGCATGCTCCATGCCCTTGGACGGTTCCTCGCGGGAGAAGTCGCCGGCCTTGTCCTCGGCCTCCACAGTCACCTGCACATCGGTTTTGACGGTGGTGAGTTCCTCCATGGCACTCTTGTAGCGCTTGTCGGTTTCGTGCCAGAGCAGCGCGCGAATCGCATCGGCATCGTCCTCGACAGGCGCCACCACCATGTCGGTGCCGAAGAACGAGAAACCGCCCTGACCGCGCAGGGGACGGGTGTTGTCGAGCCCGTAGTCGCCCACGCGCAGGTCGATGTCGAGCACGCGCCTGCGGGATGAGTTGCTGAACACCAGCGCGCCGAACTGCGCCCCGGCGGACATCCCCTCCGTTTCCGTGATCTCGTAGCTCAGGAAGTAGGGCGGAACGGGCTCGTCGCCCAGTACTTCCATGGACCGGTCGAGTTCGGCCTTCATGGCCTTGAGGACGCTGCCCTCGGCGGTGGCATCGACGGCGAAGAGACTCGTCCCCGCCAAGGCGATCCCCGCCGCGAATACCTTCGAACTGACGCCGCTACGCATTTCGGCCTCCCAATAAGCATCATTCGCGAAGTGCTAGCAGCGTAGCACAACAAGGTACGAGGCGTTACGTCGCCTCGTAGGGGCGACCCTAACGCGCCCGCTAGGGCGCGCGGTCGCCCGCAGGATCCTTGCGGTCACCCGCCGTGAAATCCTAAGGCGCGTCGTTTGCGGCAGCCGCCGGCCATAGGGCGCGCGCGAACCGGCGGTCCGGAGGATGTAAATTACCGCCTATCGCGGAACCGGCGACGACGATGCCAAAGCAACTGCCATGGGGCCAGCCGATTGACGGAATTCACGCGTGGGTAGCGACCCATGAATCAGACCACGGCGCATCGACCGGGGCGGCCCGCGAGGCCGTCGCGGCCGAGTACGGATTCGGCACTTGGCGACAACTCGAAGCCTATGCAACCCATCCGGGAGACAACTCGGACTTCCTGCTGCTCGGTTGCCTGACGTACTTCCAGACCGACCGGCCCGAGAACCGCGCCCGCGCCCGCAAGATGCTCGAAGCGGATCCCGGGCTCGGGACGCGCTATATCTGGCACGCGGCCGGTGTCGGCGACGTGGCGGCGGTGGCGCGCTTTCTCGACGACGAACCGTCCTTGGTCAACCAACGGGGCGGGTATTTCGACTGGGAGCCGCTGCTCTACGCCTGCTATTCGCGCCTCGACCTGGACGGCCATTCGACGCTGGGTGTCGCGGGGCTTCTCATCGAGCGCGGCGCCGATCCCGACAGCCACTACATGTGGGGTGGCCAGTACCGTTTCACCGCGCTGACCGGCGCTTTCGGCGAGGGCGAGATGGGGCCCGTCAACCAACCGCCCCACGAATATTGCGTGGCGCTCGCGGGTTTGCTGCTCGACGCCGGTGCCGATCCCAACGACGGCCAGGCGCTCTACAACACGATGTTCACCCCTGGCCACGAGTGTCTCGCCATGCTTCTCGACCATGGCCTCAATCGGGACCACAGGAACAACTGGCGCTGGGCAGGCAAAGACGGCGTGTACACCGAGAACCCGGACCGGACCCTCGACTACCAATTGAACTGGGCGGTCCAGAAACACCACGTCGATCGTGCCAAGCTCTTGATCGATCACGGTGCTGCGGTGACAGGACGTACGCCGGACGGCAAGACGCTCTATGAAGTCGCCGTACGGGCGGGACACCCCGACCTCGCCCGCTACCTGGCGGAGCACGGTGCCGAGCCAGCGCAACTCGACGTCTCGGCACGTTTGATCGGCGCCTGCCAGGCGGGGGATGCCGACACGGCCCGGCAGATGGTCAACGACAATCCCGGCCTCGTCGAGCGCCTCCAGCAGGCGGAGCCCGATCTCGTGGTCGACGCCGCCGGTACGAACCGCCTCGCGGCGGTCGGACTCATGGCGGAGTTGGGATTCGACCTTGGCCGCGTCGGCGATGTCGCACCGCTGCACCAGGCGGCGTTCCAAGGCCACCGGGATATGGTGGAGTTGCTGCTCGCGAAAGGCGCGGCCTTGGGTGTGCGCGACAACCACCACGCGGCGACGCCCCTGCAATGGGCCATGACCGCGGGTAGCTCTGAAGTTGTCGACTACCTCAAGAGCCTGCCCATCGGCGCGTTCGACGCGGTGGTGACCGGGGATGTAGATCGCTTGAAATCGCTTCTGGACGACGATCCGTCATTGCTCGAATCGACGATTGGTGGCGAGCGAGCTGGCGACGATGTCCATCAAGCGGATTGGCAGACGCCGCTGGCCTTCGCGGTGCTCCGCAAACAGACATCGGCGGTCAGGCTACTCCTGGATCGCGGCGCCCGTGCGGACATTGCCGATGGCGAAGGGCGGCGTCTCATCAGCATCGCACGGTCCGAGTCCACGGCGGACATCGTGGCGCTTCTTGGCAGGGACTGACCGGCGAGACGTGACTCGCACCCACGCGATGCTGTTCTACGGCTGGGGTGGCGGACGTCCTACGACAATTTGGGCGATTGCTCACGCGGGTTTCGGAAATCTGCTCAAGACAACGACTCTGGCACCCATTAGCTTGGGGCCATGCACGACCCGATTTACAGGCGGTTGTTCGCGTTCCCGCGCATGGTGCGCGATCTGCTAAGCGCTCGCTGCTGCTTGACGAGCGCCGCGTCGCGGTGGACGATCTGCCGCTCGGAAACCTGATGCGAGCGGTCGTCGGGTTCGAACAGAGTCGGACGCCGGCCGAACTCGCACGGGTCACCGAGGCGCTGCGGGATTGGCTGTCGCCGCAGGACTCGAATCTCGGTCGCGCCTTTGCGGCGTGGGTGCGGCAATTGGTGGCCCGGATCAGCCCCGGGCGAGCCGGGAACGAACTCGGCGAGACCTTGGAGGAAGCGACGATGACGTTGGAAGACCGGGTGGCACAGTGGCCCGAACAGTGGCGCCGGGAAGGCGTGGCCGAAGGACGCCGGGAAGGACGCCGCGAGGCCGTGGCAGGACAGCGCGCCCTGCTACGGCGCGTCGCCGCGACGCGATTCGGCGAAGCGGTTGGCGAACGGGTCGAACGGCTGCTCGGCGACACCGACGACTGGGAGAGACTGCCGGCGGCCGCGGAACTGATCGCCGCGGCCCAGGGCGAGGCGGATCTCATTGACGGCGTGTCGGAGGTCGCACGTCGACCCCATTGACCGGACTCCGGCACACGTGCCGGATCGATGCCGCAGCGGTCTTTGGACGTTGCACTAGGTGTCGACGACGGCCCGCGCCAGGAGGTTCAGGAACAACCCCACGTCGGTGACGATACCGGTGGACTCGACACTGCCCCGGTCGGCGAGCTTGGTGGCGACGGCGGGGTTGATGTCGACGCACACCATACGCACCCCGGCCGGCGTCATGTTGCCGGTGCCGATGGCGTGGAGCATCGTCGACAGCATCAGGATCAGGTCCGCGCCTTCGATCAGGCGGGCGTAGGCGGCCTGGGCTTCGAGGAGGTCCATCATCGTGTCGGGCAACGGTCCGTCGTCGCGGATCGAACCCGCCAACGCGTAGGGAACCCCGGCTTTCACGCATTCGTACATCACGCCGCCAGTCACCGTGTCCGCCTCGACGGCGGCCTCGATGGAGCCGGCTGCGCGTATGCGATTGATCGCCGTGAGATGGTGCCGATGGCCGCCCTGAACGCCCAAGCCCCGATTGAGATCGACCCCGAGCGACGTGCCGTAGAAGTTCGTCTCGATGTCGTGAACGGCCAGCGCGTTGCCTGCGAGCAACGCCTGCACGTAGCCGTTGCGGATCAACGCTCCAAGGTGCCGACCGCCGCCGGTGTGGATCACGACGGGACCGGCGACCACCACGATCCGCCCGCCCCGGGCCCGGATGCGGCGCATCTCCAGCGCCAACTCCTCGATCTGGCCCTCGAC
>JAPPND010000034.1 GCA_028818795.1 Gammaproteobacteria bacterium
TCACCAACTACCGCATCTACGACGACCGCGTCGGCGAGACCACCCGCTTCACCTATCGTCCCGGGCACGAGTGGTACTGGTTGCCCCAGCAGAAATCCAACGAAGTCTCGATGCTGAAGTGCTACGACTCGGTCACGGACGGTTCCGTGTCGCGGTGGTCCTTCCACACGGCCTGCGTCGACCCCACCGCGCCGGAGGATGCCCCCTGCCGCAAGAACGTCGTGGTCAGGTCCTTCGTCTTCTTCTAGGCGGGCGACCAGGACACGGAGTCGTAGGGGACGGGCTCGTCCCGTCCCGCACCGGGTGCCCGTGGACGTCGCGGGCGACCACAAGGGTCGCCCCTACGGCGCGTTCGACCTATGCGCACTTGAAATAGGTCCTCGGTCCCGACCCGTCGGTGCAGGTCAGGTGGTAGGGCATTAGGGCGATTTCGGTATCAGCGATGCGATACGAACCGTTCGTAGACGGCTCGAGCATCGCAAGCGCGTCGTCGGGTTTGCACCCATGGAAGGGCTCATCGTCCGGAATCGACGAGACTTGCTGCGCCAGCGCAATCGGACCCTTGGTAAACGCAACCCACCTCTGGCCATGCTCGCCCGCTTGGACATGTCCCTCGAGTTCCGACCGGCCGTTGATCGCGAGTACGTCGCCGGTACCCCACTCGCGCCGCAACTCGTAGAAACCGCGACGATTGAGCGTGACTTCGAAATCCGCGCCGTTGACACGGACCCCCAATGGCGTGGTCCCGGCGGGGAGCCTGAACTCGCAGGTGAAGGTTCGCCGACTCAACGTCTCGAACCTGATCTCCGCCCCGGGATCCGCCGGGAAGTCGCCCTCCACCGTCAATGCGCCGGCACCGAACGCTTCGCTCAATGCCACGGTGCACGGCGCCAAGGTACCGATCGAGAGATGGCCGTCGATCTCGCCCACGAGATGGCTGGCAACCATTTCCATCGCCCGGGGCATGCTCGACGCGCAACAGCTAACCCTGCCCGCGAAGGCCGGCGCGACCTCGTTCGGGGCGGTGTAGTAGCACCACCGGATACCGTCGGCATGCTGGTGACCGTGAAGACTGTTGTACAAGGTCGTCTCGGCCGCATCGAGGTACTTGCGCTCGCCGAGGGCCTCGAAGAGGTGCAGGCAGAGCTGGATCCAGGTCGTATCACAGCACCCCTCCACTGAAATCTCCCAGGGATCGAAGTCCTCCGCCCGGGCAAAGCACTCGCGATTGCCGTTGTAGTCGGTGTGCCGGGTCCACGGACCGCCGGTGACGAGGAGGTGGTTCGCCTTGATCTCGTTCCAGCCGTTGACCGCCGTGCGGAGGTATTCGCTTTTGCCGGTACACCCGTAAAGGCGCAGGTACCCCAGCAGATTGGCCATGATCTGGTAGCCCTTGCCCTCGCCCGGATGAACCACGCCGCCGCCGGTGAGCAGCGAACTCATCAGCCGCAGGGCGGGATTGGCTTCCATCCGTTCGACGATGTGCTCCGCGAAGTCCAGGTACTTCGAATCCGCCGTTCGCTCGTAGAGCATGACGATCGATTCGAGCAGCGTCGTTGCCGAGATTCCCTTGCGCGTTCCGTAGTTCGTGAGGTCCGCGCCGTTCCCGCCGTAGACCTCGATCAGGAGATCGCCCATGCGCCGGCAAGCGTCGACCACCGCCTCGTTGGGGAAGACGCGCTCGTAGGTGAGCAGGCCGTAGAGGTTGTAGCGGTGCGTCCAGGTGTCCCACCCGGCCCGTCGTTTACTGGCGATCGCGGCATCCATGTCGTCGTGCGCTTCCGCGACCTCTACGTTCTCCGGCAGCGCCACGAACGTCTCCGCCGGGGCGTAGGTGCCGAGATAGCCATTGGGCAACTGGGTTGCGAGCAAACGCTTGACGTTGCTCTCGAGTTCCGCTCGGAGTCTGTCCTCGCGGGTCATCAACCAGGTGAGGGTGGCGGCATGCAGCCACTTGCCGAGATGCTCGCCCTGCCATGGATGCGTCCCCGGTCTGCTCTCGAAACCGTCGATGAGGAAGCCGGACTCCGCCATGAACCAGAGCCGATGGTGACGCCACGCCTCGAGTCTTGCGCGCTGCGATCCGGCTACGTCGACGGTCCTAAGTGCTCGCCAAGCGTTCATTTCCATGGAGTTTTTTGGGTGATCATCGTTCGGCAAAGCCGCGCGATCCCTGAGCTTAGACCCTATGATGCACGCTGCCAATTGTCACAGAGGGTATCGGTGAACCATTCGCAGGCAGTCGCACTCAAGGCCGACTTCGATCGCGACGGCGTGGTAATCATTCGCGACTTCGTCACGCGGGAGACAGCGCGGGGAATCTGTGCCCGTGCGGAAGCAGCGACCAAGGACCTTCCTACACGCCACGACCCGTTCAGCAATGTCACGAAGGGCCTGGAGAGACTCGACGAGTATTTCGGCGAACTCCTACATCGCGGTCCCCAGGTTCCCATCCTCGAGATGCTCCTCGGCAAGAGGGCCGAACCCACCACCGCGAGTTTCTTCACCAAGGACAAGAACCAACAGGAAGTCCATCCGCACTCGGACGCGATGGACGGCGTGGTGATCTGGATCGCCCTCGACGAGACCAACGAACGCAACGGCGGCCTGCAATTCCTAAAAGGATCCCACAAGCGCCAGGAGGAGTTTCGCCACTTGAGGGCCCACACGCCCACGGACCTGTCCGACCATCCCGACCGCTTCGAGGCCGCCATGAGCCCGGGCGATATCGTGATCTTCCGCCCCAATACCGTGCACTGGTCCGGTCCCAACCACGATGGATCGGTCCGGCGAGGCCTCAACTGCTTCTACGTCGGCAATCCCTTCAAGAAATGGAAGAAAGGTCGCGAGAAGGATTGGCAAGCAGCGAGGAAAGCGAAACTCGCGGCCATGGCCAAATAGCATCGCCGTCAGTCGAGGGTCGGGTACTCAAAAGCGGCGGCACCCTCGAACGCTCCACCTATCCCCACGAGGCCGGCCTCGCCCAAGTGTCGGCCGATGAGTTGAAACGCACGCGGCATGCCGTCGGCATCGATGTCGAGCGGCAACGTGATCGAAGGATGGCCGGAGTAGTCGAACGGCGCCGTGAAACGGATGAAGCGCTCCCTCGGTCCCCGGTCGTCGGTCGGCGGGGAACGCTCCGCGCCGGGAACGGGCGTCGGCATGCAGGGAGCGATCAGGGCATCAACGCCGCCGAGCAACTCCTCAAAGGCAGTGCGGAACCGTGATCGTTCTTGCTCAAGACGTTCGTATTCGCCCGGTGGAACACTCAGGCCGGTTTCGATCAACCCGGCCAACGCCGGGCCGTATTCGTCTTTCCGCGCCGGGTAGGTTGCAGCGTGGGCCCGGGCACAGTCCATCCCGCAGGTGATCACCCAGTTGTCGGCCAGCATCCTGTAGTCGGGCATTCGGACCTCGATCACGTCCGCCCCGAGATCGGTGAGCACGGTCAACGCATCGCGCACGGTGTCGACGACGGCACCGTGCACGTCCTCCGACACGTAGTCCCAATCGACACCGATCCGCACATCATCGATACGCGCCCCAATCGACGCCGGATACATGGGGACGGGCGCGTCCAAAGACGTGGCATCACGCGGGTCGCGACCGGCCATTGCGCCGAGCATTCGCGCCGCGTCCTCCACCGTGCGTGTCATGGGACCGACGTGGTCCAAGGACTCCGCGAGCGGGAAGACGCCATGCCGACTCACTCGGCCGTAGGTCGGCTTGATGCCCACTAGGCCGCAGGCGGCACAAGGAAACCGGATGCTGCCACCGGTGTCGGTGCCGATGGCGCCGTGCACGAGACCGGCCGCCAGAGCGACACCGGAGCCCGACGACGAGACGCCCGTCCAACGGTCGGGCCTCCAGGGGTTGATCGGGGGTTGAACGGAGGGGTGGTGTTCGCTGAAGGCGCCCTCGGTGAGCTTGACCTTGCCGAGCACGACCGCACCCGCTGCCTCGAGCCTTTGCACGACGGTGGCGTCTTCGTCAGGTGTCCAGTTCTCGAGTACCTTCGTACCGCAGGACGTCGCAATACCGCGCGTACACAGCAGGTCCTTCAGCGCGATCGGCGCACCCTGCAGCGGCCCCGGCGCTTCGCCGCGAGACATCGCGGCATCGAGGTCGTGGGCACGTTCGAGGGCATGCTCGGCCAGAACGAGAACGTAGGCCCCGAATTCGAGATCGAGGCGGGCGATCCGTTCCAGCATGGTCTCGACAACTCGCCCAGCCGACAACGCGCCGCTCTTGGCATGCCGGGTCACGTCCGAAAGGGAGAGGCGGTGAATGTCCATTGCCTGCCGTCGGGGTCGTTGCCTTGGGCGCTGGAACGCTCTGCTACGATTCACGCGCCGGAAACGCCACGACTCTATCCCAATTCACCGATCGCTTGACCGAAAGATTTCCGCGCCGTTCAGCGCGAGGACGGCCCTCGCCGTCGTCATCGCCAACATGATCGGCACCGGGGTGTTCACCAGCCTCGGCTTCCAACTGCTCGAGATCCAGTCGGGGTTCGTCATCCTGATGCTCTGGTTCGTCGGCGGCATCACCGCCCTGTGCGGCGCCCTCTGCTATGCCGAACTCGGCGCCTCGCTGCCGCGGTCGGGAGGCGAGTACAACTTCCTCTCCGAGATCTACCACCCCGGCGTCGGATTCGTGGCCGGCTGGGTCTCCGCGACCATCGGCTTCGCCGCGCCCACGGCCCTCGCGGCAATCACTTTCGGAACGTACCTGGCATCGGTGGTGCCGGCACTGTCGCCGCGCTGGCTTGCCACGGCCCTGATCGTCGTTCTGGCGGCGACACATGCGACGACGCGACGTGCCAGCGGCGGCACGCAGCGCGCCTTCACCTACCTGAAGGTGGTTCTCATCGCGGCATTCTGCCTGCTTGGCTGGACCCTCACCGACGCACCGCAGGACATCACGTTCCTGCCAGCCGCCGGCGACGGGGCCCTGGTCGCGTCCGGTGCCTTTGCCGTGGCGCTCATCTACGTCAACTACGCGTACACCGGCTGGAACGCAGCCACCTACGTGATCGATGAACTAGACCGGCCGCGGGAAACCCTATCCCGCATCTTGCTGACCGGAACGGCGGTCGTCATGGCGCTATACCTGTTGTTGAACTACACGTTTCTCTACGTTGCGCCAATGGACGCCCTGGCGGGCAAGCTGGAGATCGGCTACGTGGCGGCGCAGTTCATCTTCGGCGACACCGGCGCCGCGATCATGGGCCTTGCGCTGGCGCTGCTCTTGGTTTCCACGGTCAGCGCCATGGCCCTGGCCGGACCGCGGGTCCTGCTGGTCATCGGGCAGGACTTCGCCGCCCTTCGCTTCCTCGCCCGCACCAACGCCCACGGCGTCCCGGTCGTGGCCGTGGCCTTGCAGGCGGCCCTGGCGGTGACGCTGGTGCTGACGGCCACGTTCGAATCCATCCTGGTGTTCGCCGGGTTCACCCTCGGCGCAAGCACGCTGTTCACCGTGGCCGGTCTGTTCATTCTCCGCTGGCGGCGCCCGAAACTCGAACGGCCATATGGCGTCCCGCTATATCCGCTGCCGCCCATGGTCTTTCTGGCACTCATGGGATGGACGTTGACCTACCTCCTCGTGCAGCGGCCCTTGGAGGGCCTCGCCGGCGTGGCAATCCTCGCCAGCGGCGGCGCCTTCTACATGGTGAGCCGCCGGCTGTCCGCTCGGCACCGACCCGACCATACACGGCCCGGCGCAAAGGTATGATTCGCTGCCGAGGCTGAGGCCCGCGGGACCGACAATGGAGATGCAAGCAACCGGGCCGTCAAGCCCCAACACGTCGGACAGGACGCGCACCGTCGGTCTCGTGCTGGGCGTTGTCGCGTTCACGGCCCTGACCGTGTTCCCCGTCGACCCGGGGAACGATCCGGCCAGCCGGCTTGCCGCAATCGCCGCGCTGATGGCGATCTGGTGGATGACGGAGGCCATCCCGCTCTTCGCCACCGCGCTCTTGCCGTTGGTGCTGTTCCCGCTGCTCGGGGTCATGTCGGGAAAGGAGACCGCCCCGGCCTACATCAACAGCACCATCGTGCTGTTCATCGGCGGTTTCATGATCGCGCTCACGATGCAGCGCTGGAACCTGCACCGCCGTATCGCGCTCAACATCATCCGCCTGGTCGGCGGCGGACCGGCACGCATCGTGCTCGGCTTCATGATCGCCGCCGCCTTCCTGTCGATGTGGATCTCGAACACCGCAACCGCAGTGACCATGGTGCCCATGGGTCTCGCCATCGTCCTCCAGGTGGAGGAACGGTTGGGGGCCGGCAGCCCCGCCGCGCACCGGTTCTCCGTCGCGCTGATGCTCGGCATTGCCTACGGCTGTTCCGTGGGCGGCATGACGACGTTGGTGGGGACGCCGCCCAACCTGTCGCTGGTGCGCATCTTCGAAATCATGTTCCCCGAGGGTCCGAGCATCGCCTTCGGCCAGTGGATGATCGTCGCCTTGCCCGTAGGGGTCATCATGGTGCTGACGGCGTGGTTCGTCATCACCCACGTGCTGTACCGGGCGCCGCCGGAGGTCAAGGTCGAAGCCGCGGTGGTCGACCGCGAACTCGAACGCTTGGGCCCCGTCACCTTCGAGGAACGGGCCGTGTTGGCGGTATTCGCCGCCACCGCGCTGCTGTGGGTGTTTCGGGTGGACCTGAATCTTGGGACGTTCACCCTTCCGGGCTGGTCGCGCCTGCTGCCCTGGCCCGGACTCGTCGACGACGGCACCGTGGCGATCACCATGGCGTCGTTGCTGTTCTTCATACCGGGACGCGGCCCAGACGGCGAGCGCACACGGCTCATGGGGACGGAGGTGATTCCCCGGTTGCCGTGGAACGTCGTGCTGCTTATCGGCGGCGGCTTTGCCCTCGCGGAAGCATTTCAGCAAACGGGGCTCGCCGAGTTCATCGGCGGCCAGTTCGCCGCAGCCGGCGCATTGCCGGTCTTCGTGCTGATCCTGGTGGTGTGCCTCGCGCTGACTTTCCTCACCGAACTCACCAGCAACACCGCAACGACCGAGATGATCCTGCCGATTCTCGCCTCGGTGGCCGTGGTCACCGGCACCCATCCGCTGATGTTGATGATCCCGGCCACGATGTCCGCGTCGTGCGCCTTCATGATGCCGGTGGCGACGCCACCGAACGCCATCGTGTTCGGCAGCAACCGGTTGACCATTGCGGAGATGGCCCGCGCCGGCATCATCCTGAACCTGATCGGCGCCGTCGTGATTGCGAGTATCGTCTACACCCTGGGCCTCGTCGTGTTCGGTATCGAACCGGGCGTCCTGCCGACCTGGGCCGAATCACTGGCGGGCGGGGATCACTGATCACGAACCGGGAGGGGCGAGTGGCAAGAGAACCAGTACCGATCAAGTTTCCGCCGAACGAGGCACTCGCGGAACGCTTCGCCCGCGTCGTGGCCATAGCGTCGCGGTTTCCCGGCGTGGAAGAGAGCCGCAGCTACGGCACGCCCGCCATCAAGGTCAAGCGCAAGCTCCTCGCCCGGCTGCGGTCGGAGGCGGAAGGCGGTCTCGCCATCGTCTGCGACTTCATGGAGCGGGAAATGCTGATGCAGGCGGCCCCCGAGACGTTCTACATCACGGATCACTACGCCGACTGGCCGATGGTGCTGATCAACCTCGAGACCGTGCGCTGGGACGCCATGCCCGACATCCTCGAACGGGCATGGCGCAGCGTTGCGACGCCGCGCCTGATCAAGGAATACGAGGGGTCCGACCGCTAGCTCGACGGCAGGTCCGCCACGGCCGTGCTTGTCATCGCCCCCGGTTTCGTTTCTCATGGCACCCCATGGGTGACGAGATTCGCGAACGCCACTTCAATGCAGAGCACTTCAGCCGGTTCCGGCGCCGGCTGGATGCCGAGACTGACCTGGTGGCGGAACTCTTCCACGACAACAGGCTCAGCCGACGTGGTGACATCGTCGGTTTCGAACTCGAGGCCTGGATCGTCGATGCAGACGGCCAACCCCACGCCCAGAACCAGCAACTGATCGAACACGTCGGCAATCCGCTTGTCGTTCCCGAACTCGCCGCGTTCAACGTCGAACTGAACGGCTCGCCGACCGCTTTGTCGGGCAACGTCTTCTCGCGGATCGACGACGAACTGAGTGCCACCTGGGCCATGTGCCGGCAGGGCGCCGCGGACCTCGGCTGCCGGCTGGTGACCGTCGGCATCCTGCCGACGATCCGCCCCGACCTACTGAATTCCAACTACATGTCGGCAATGGTGCGCTACCAGGCGTTGAACGACCGCGTTCTGGCGTTGCGGGACGGTGCACCGTTGCACATCCGCATCACCACCGGCGACGGTCTCGACATGATGCACGACGACGTGATGCTCGAGGCGGCTACCACGTCCTTCCAGATCCACCTGCAATGCAAGCCCGAGCGTGCGGTGCGCGACTTCAACGCCGCCATCGTGGCGTCCGCGCCGATGGTCGCCCTCGCTGCGAACTCCCCGTTCCTGTTCGGCCGGTCGCTATGGGAGGAGACCCGAATTCCCCTGTTCGAACAAGCCGTGTCGGCGGGTCCCCGGGCACCGGCGCGGGTCACGTTCGGCACCGGCTATGCCCAATCGTCCCTCGTCGAGATCTTCCGCGAGAACCAAAGCGAACACGTCATTCTGCTGCCGTTCGTGCAAGCGGACGAACCGCCCCACAAGTACGCCCATGTTCGGTTTCAGAACGGCACGGTGTGGCGTTGGAACCGGCCCCTGCTCGGTTTCGACTTCGATGGCCAACCCCATCTGCGCATCGAGCATCGGGTGGTGCCCGCGGGTCCCACGATTCACGACTGCGTCGCCAACGCCGCCGCCTGGCTCGGCATGGTCCGCGGCCTCGTGGACCGGGACGATCCCATCGAGACCCGGATCGGCTTCGAGACCGCGAGGAACAACTTCTACGAGGCCGCGAAGCACGGGCTGGCCGCGTCGCTCAACTGGGTGGACGGCGTCGAACTCTCGGCGCGCGAGCTACTTGCGGACCAGTTGCTGCCGCTCGCCGCCGATGCGCTGGGCAAGCTCGATATTCCCGATGCTGAGATCCAACGCTACGTCGGCACGGCGCAGACCCGGGTGGAACGCAACCGCACGGGGGCGCGTTGGCAGCGTGCCTGGGTCGCCAAGCACGGCACCGACTGGGCAGCGCTGACCCGCGCCTACGCCGACGCCCAGGACAGCGGCGAACCGGTGCACGAGTGGCCCGTGTGAACGCGGCCGCTCCGCGGTCGCGTTCGCCCGGTAGAGGGCCGACATGCAAACAACCGGGATCCGGTTTGTGCCGAGATTCGTGCAAAGGAAGCCTATGCGCCTGAACATCGCCTCGGCGCTGCCGGATTCGCTGGCCGACGTTCCGGCCACGGCGCTCGCCGACGAGCTGGGCGGCCCGACGCTATTCGATCTGCGCAAGCCCAAGGCGCCACCGTTGGTCGTGTCGGTGCTGCTGCACGGCAACGAGGTCTCCGGCTGGGATGCCGTTCGTGGGCTTCTTTACGAGTTTCGCAGCATCTCCTCGCTGTTGTTTCTCGCCAACCTCGATGCGGCAAGGGAAGGTGTTCGCGCACTACCCAATCAGGAGGACTTCAATCGCGTCTGGGAAGGCGGCGAGACCAGCGAGGCGGCGGTAGCCGCGGAGGTCACTGCCCGTGTGGCCGACGCCGACCCCTACGTCGCCGTCGACATCCACAACAACACCGGCAGGAACCCGCCCTATGCGGTGGTCTGCCGCACCGACCGCAAGACCCTCGCGTTCGCCGGTGCCTTCGCGGAACGCGCCCTCATGGCCAGCCAGCCCGGCGGATTCCAGACCCGTCGGTTCACGCGGTTCTGCACGGCAGTCACCATCGAGGTGGGTACGCCGGACGATCCGGACAGTACGACCCGCGCTGCCGAGTACGTGGCGGAGCTTCTCGCCAGCTACCCCCGGCCGCCTGCCACCACCCGCGCTCCCTACGAACTGCGGTTGTTCGAAACCGTGGCCCGGGTGCTAGTTGCCGAACGAACGGAGATCGAACCCGCGATGCAGCGTTTCAACTTCCGCCGGGCGCCCGCCGGAACAGGGCTCACCCGACGTGGCCCGCTGGTTGCGCGTTCAGCCGACGGCGCCGACATCAGCGACGAGTACTTCACGGTCGTCGACGGCATGGCCGTCCTGACCCGGCCGGCCATTCTCGCGATGTACACCCGGGACCTGGAAAGCGCCCGACGCGACTGCCTGTGCTACTTCCTCGAGCCGTTGGATCCGAGCGCCCCGATGCCGGACGCCATCTGACTGCCGCCGCGCAAGTTCAACCCGCACTGCCTGGTCGGCTGCCAATGACGATTGCCAGACCCTGCTGGGTGACTAGGCCGACCACCGCTGCCGCCGCGTAGCCCTTCCCGCGCAGGGCCTGCACGCAATCGTCGGTAGCATGGGCAGGCACGCCTGCCAGCAGACCGCCCGATGTCTGGGGATCGGCTAGCAGGCGCAGCCCTGGCGCGTCGGGTGTGCCGCCCTTGATCTCGTAGTCGGCCAATGCCTGCTGGTTGTTCGGCTGCAAGGAGCTTTCGACGCCAGACCCGATCAGTTCCAATGCTCCCGGCAATGTCGGCACGTCCGCGAGCCGTATCGATGCGCCGGTGCCCGACGCGCGGGTCATCTCGGATAGGTGCCCGGCGAGTCCGAACCCGGTCACGTCCGTGCAGCCCCGGGCGCCGTGTTCGCACAACACGTCCGCCGCGGCGGCGTTAGAGCGATCCATGTGATCGATGGCGGTAAGCAGGTGCTCTGCCCGCGTGCGGCCCAGCATGGCACCAGCAAGCAAGGTTCCCGTCCCGATGGCACCCGTAAGCACGAGCGCCTCGCCCGGGCTAAGTCCGGCCTTGTTCAACGGTTCCCGGGCAAGCGTACCCGTGACGCTGAACGCCAATCCCAGTTCGTCGCCTTCGGCGGAGTGGCCGCCCACGAGATCGACGCCGTGAGCGGCGAATACATCGCGGGCACCCGACATCATTTGCAGAAGGTCGTCCTCCATCATCGGATCGGCCATCAGCGGCACCGTCGCGATGGCTAGGGCGAACTTGGGGTCGGCACCCATCGCAAACAGATCGTTCAGGGCGTGGTGGGCGCCGATGCGGCCGAACCGGTAGGTATCGTCGATCATCGCCCGGAAGCCGTCGCAGCTCATCGCGAGCCTGCCGGCGGGCACCTGCACGATGGCAGCGTCGTCGCCGATGCCCGAAACGGTTGACGCCGATACCGGGATGTCGAGCCGACTCAGCACGGCGTTCAGGCTGTCGGCACCGAGTTTCGCGCCGCAACCCCCGCAGCGCATCGGCCTCGGCAATCCCTTGCGGAGTCCGGCAGCTACATGAGGTTCATCTTCACGAATTGCCGGCAACTTACTGAATTTGCGCATGAACCGACGATCGATCCATCGTTTGACGAACCAGACCCAAGCCCCCGAGGCGTGAAATCTTCCCCGGCTCGCCACGGCATCGCCGATGCCCAAACCCACGATCGCCATGGCGTGGCGTTGCGCCCGGAAACGGCGCAGCCGGCGACCCGTGACAAAGCGGCGCAGGTTCTCGGCGAGCAACGGCCCTTGGCGCACGGCGTAGACGCCCGACTTGGGCCGCGGCTGGTGCGCGGAGTGAGAAACATCCCCGGTCGCGAAGATCTCCTCGTGGGACGGGGACTGGAGGTATTCGTTGACTGCGACGAAACCCGCCGCGTCGGTGTCGAGCCCCGATTCGGCGAACCACTTTGGCGCCTCGACGCCGGTGGTCCAAAGCGCGTGGTCGACGGTGATCGACGTGTCTCCCGCGATGAGTTGCCCTTCGTACGCTTCGGTGACCCGCGCCCCGGTCACCACGGATACGCCCCGTTCTCTTAGCGCACGTTGCAGCCGCCGCCGCGCCTTGGCCGCTAAACCGCCGAGGATTTCGCCGCCCGCGTCCAGGAGCGTGCAGCGCGTACCCGGATAGCGGTGATTGATCGCCAACGCCAGTTCGACGCCTCCCGGCCCGGCACCGACGATTCCCAAACGCGCCGGCGGACCGTCGTCGGCGGTGAGTTGCTCCCATATCGGCAGGAAACGGCCGATGGGCTTGACGGGCGTGACGAAGTCGGATGCGAAACGCTCCCCGGGAACCCCGCCCGTGTTGATCGACAGCACGTCGTAGCGCAGCGGGGGGCGATCGGCAAAGAGGACCCTCCTTTCCTGCGTGTCGATGCCCGACGCCTCCGCGGCGATGAACCGGGCATTGGCGAACCGGGCTAGCTTCGCCAGATCGATGTGGATTTCGTCCCAGCCGTAGGCTCCGGCCACGTAGCCGGGGAGCATCCCCGTATAAGGCGAGTGCGGTTCCCTGGCCACGACCGTGAGCCGCACACCGGGTTCGAAACGCATGCCGAAGCGTTTCAGCACCTGGACGTTGGCGTGTCCGCCGCCGAGCAGCACGATGTCGCGAAGCGGCGGTGCGTTATCGGACTTCATCGACCGCTCAAGCGACAGCCGCCGGCGTACTACGTGGGCTAATGGTGGTGGGTTTCGCGGGGTGCGGGCCGATCGCCCCATTCGGGAAAGTTGATCAGGCAACCGACGGGTGCAATGGCTTTCACGGCTGGCGGTTCGCCCGCCAGAACCGCCTCCACCGCATCGATGACGTAGTGATTGTCGGCTTCGCTGCGTTGGCGTTCATAGACCAGACGGTCGTTGATGGGTCCGCGATAGGCCAGCGACCGGGACTGCGTGTCGATGACCAGGGCTTCGGCCGTGCGGGTGAAGCCAAGGGCCTCGCCGACCTCCTGGGTGTCGTCGACCAAAACGGGCAAGTCGATGCCCCACTCTCGCGCTTCCGCCCGAATGGAGACCTCGTCGTCCTGCAGGTTCGAGTTGATCATCAGGAAGCGGACGGGCTCGCCCCGGAACCGTTCGCGCACGGCGGCTAGGTCGATCAACGCATTGCGCACCACGGGGCAGCCATTGCCCTGCACCATCAGAACGACGACCTTGGCGTTCCCGGCGTCGAAGAGTTCGTGGGTCGCGCCGGACTGGTCGGTGAGCGCGAAGTTGCCGACCTGCATGGCGGAAACCGTCGCCGCCAGACACACGGCACACGCTGCGAGGAGTGTTTGACGATGGAACATGCCGACGGGCCGCACGGTTTGTGGCGAGTATAGCAGCCGCCCGGCTTCTTCAGCCTTCCGGCCGCCGGCAGGTCGGACTAGCTGCGCCAGTTCAAAGACGGTGCCTTTTCGTCGCCGAGGCGTGTGAGCGGAACACCCACCGCCTCGACGAATCCCTCCAGGTCCTTGGGTGTGACGCCCACAGACCCCCCCTTCGTATTCGATGGCGAGGATGTCTGTACCGAGGCCGTAGACACGGCCTTTCGTGATGCCGTACTCGGACAACGAGGTGATCGTCTCGATCGGAATGCGCCTGCGCCAGAATGCCATGCGCAGGTGAAGAACCCCATCAATCACTCGGTAGTTCGTTGTCACCATTAGCAAGACGGCGATCGACGGCAACACCACCGCGATTATGCGGAACACAACCGCCTGCCACCCAGGTTCGTGCACAACGAACACGGCCAACAGCACCTGCATGACCGAGAGCGCCACAAGCGGATACACGGCGAATCCATAGGCCGTGCGGAACACCGTGGTAGAAGGTGATCTTGTCGTCATGGGCGGTTCTAGTGTGCCTCAAGTTCCCCTAAGCCCGTCATTACGTATGTTCGAGCCTGCCACGCAGAATAGCACCGCCATTGTCAGGACGACGGGCGGTATCGACGCCCACAACACCGCAGTCCAGCCGAACAGCTGAATGACCGCGCCCGCGCTAAGCGATCCGACAGCCGACAGGCCGAACACGCTGAAGTCGTTGACGGCCTGGACACGGAACCTCTCCGCCGGTCGGTGCGCGCTCGCCAGTAGGGTGGTCCCGCCGATGAACAGGAAGTTCCAGCCGACACCGAGGGCCACCATCGACGCGCCGTAGTGGAGCACCTCACGGCCGAGGAACCCGACCGCGACCATCGCACAGAAGATGCCGGTGCCCGCGAGCATGACTCGCTCGGCCCCGAACCTCCCGATCAACGTGCCCGTGAACAGGGAGGGTATGTACATCGCGAGCACGTGGGCTTGTACCACGGCCGCAGCGGTCGCGAGGGAGTGGCCGTCGACGACATGCATCGCCAACGGTGCAGCGGTCATCACGAACACCATCACGCCCTGGCCGACGGCCGCGCCGAGCACCGGCACGACAAATGTCCACCGGCCCACCATCTGGCCCAAGGGCCGCCTCTCGCCACCAGTCGGCTCAGCAGTCTGCGGCCGGTCGTCCCGCAGCATCAGCAACAACCCGCCGGCGAACAGGTAGCACACCGCGACCCCCACGAAGGTGCCCGCGAAGGCGGCGCCTTCCACCCAGGACTCTCCGCGCACGGCGAGTTCCGGTCCGAGCAATGCACCGGCGATGGATCCCAGCAGGATCACCGACACCGCCTGCGCCGCATAGCGCCCCGCCACGCTCTCCGCCGCCGCAAACCGGTACTGCTGGGAGAACGCGGTGGAGAACCCGATGAAAACGGCACCTAGGCAGAACAACGGGAAACTCGCCGCCGCCATCGCCGCCATGGAAACCAACGCGCCGCCCAAGCCCAGTCCCGCGCCGCAGGCAAAGCCACGGGCGCGACCGACCTTGGACATCGACCAGGCGGCCGGCACCGTGGCCACGGCCGTACCGACGACGAACAGGGACAGCGGCAGTGTCGCCAGCGCCGCCGTCGGCGCAAGGTCGTGACCGACGATGCCACCCAAGGTGACCAACGAGATCGTCGCCGTGATGGCGACCATCTGCGCGACGAGCAGGATCGCGATGTTGCGTTTCAGCAACTCGGCAAGGATTTGGGTATCTCCGGTGGCACCGTAGCGACGGCTAAGTCGGGTTGTCGAGATAGTCGAGATTCACGCCGTCGGCGGCAACGGTACCCGAATCCGCGAGATCCCGCGCCCGCATCAGGACGCCCCGACCGAATCGATGCATCAGGCGGTCTATCGTGGTCTCGAGCTCCCGGGCGGCGTGGTCTTCGAACAGGTCGAGTTGCCTGTCGCCTTTGCGCTCCGCCAGATCGAACGCTGCCATGCCCACCAATCGGAACGGGCCCGGGTGGTCGAACTGCCCGAGAAGACTTTCCCCAGCCGCCATCAACTCCGCACCTAGGTCGACCGGCTTCTTGAGCTTCCGTTGGCGCGTCAGCATCTGGAACCGTTGCGTCTTCAACCGGACCCGGACGCCGCGCGCCACGTAGCGCTTGGCGCGCAGCCGGCGTCCGATCCGTTCCGCAGCGCGGCGCAGGTGCAGTTCGATGTCCTCGCGGCAGGAGGTGTCCGCGACCAAGGTACGGTCCGATCCGATGCTCTTGGCGACGCGGGTGCGTCGCACGCCTCGAGGATCCCGGGCATTCGCCAGGGCGTGGAAGTGCGCGCCGACGCCCCCCAAGCGCGCAAGGGCCGTCGCGTCGGCGGCCGCCACATCCCCGATCGTCGACAGTCCCAATGCCTGCAAGCGCGGCACGGTCTTTCGGCCCGCACCCCACAGACGCGATACCGGCAGCGGCGCCAGCCAGGCCTTCGCCCGGTCCGCGGGAACGACCGTCAGTCCGTCTGGCTTGTCCTCGGCGCTCGCGACCTTCGCCACGTACTTGGTGCTCGCGACGCCGACGGAGATGTCCAGAGAGGTCGCCTCCCTGACCGCCTGCTTGATCCTCAAGCCCATTTCGCGCGGCGTCCCGAACAGGCGTTCCGCGCCCGTCATGTCGACGAACGCTTCGTCCATGGACAAGGCCTCCACCCGAGGCGAGAAGTCCGCCAGGATGCCCATGACCTGGGACGAGATCTCCTGGTAGCGGTCGAAGCGGGGGCCGACGACGATCGCGTCCGGGCACCGGCGTAGTGCGGTGCCCATCGGCATGGCGCTGCCGACGCCGTAGGGACGCGCCTCGTAGCTCGCGGTCAGAACGACGCCGCGCCCGCTCTTCGGCCCGACCAGCACCGGTTTGCCGCGCAGACTCGGATCGTCGAGCTGCTCCACGGCGGCATAGAACGCATCCATGTCGGCGTGCACGACGATTCGGGGCCAAGGGTCCATTCCCGCAACATACTGTACGAATAGACAGTTTTCAACGGGTGTCTCGAGGGGTCGGCAGTGGCCGCGTGCCGACGACGATCCAGAGGGGGTCGGCACCCGGCGGCGAACGATCCTCGAAGGCGATGTCGACGAAACCGGCGTGGTGCAGATAGGTCGACACCAGGCGGACGCGGTCTTCCGGACCCAGCGCACGGAAGGCCAGGATCGCCTTAGTTGGGAAACAGCGATGGGATATGGAGACCGCGACACGGCCGCCAGGCGTCAGAACGCGGCCCAAGTCCCGGAACACCTCCAATGGTCGGACCAGGTATTGGATCGATACCGCGATCACCGCCCGGTCGAAGGCGGCGTCTTCGTAGGGCAGTCGCGGATCGACGTTCAGGTCATGCACGACGGCATCGGTCAGGCGCGGATTCGCGGCAAGTTCGCGTTCGTTCATCCCGAGGCCGGAAACGCGCGCATAGTTGACATCCGGCAGATGAGAGATCCAAGACGACATCAGGTCGAGCACCCTGGACCCTGACTTGAGGAACTCCCGGTAATGCGCAGTGAGCGCCGTGATGGTGTCGTCGTCAATATGGGCGACGAATCGCGGTTCGCCGTAGAAGAGCGAGTCCGGCGCCTCGTCTTCGCGTTCGAAGAACCGTTCGGGGAACTCGGGATCGGGCATGGTTCCGCCTGGATCAGGGTCTACTCGGGCGGGGGCACGTGGATCACGATGCCGTCCAAGTCGTCGCGGATCACGATCTGGCAGGTCAAACGGCTGGTGACCCTGCGTCCGGGCACGAAGTCCAGGATGTCGGCTTCGTCCTCGACGGGCGCACCAACCCGGTCGAACCAGACCTCGTCGACGAAGCCGTGGCATGTCGAACAGGTGCAGCCGCCGCCGCACTGCGCCCGAATGCCCGGCACCCCGTTGTCCACCGCGCAATCCATGATGCTGCGCCCGGGTTCGCCGGCGTGGGTTTCGCGCGACCCGTCCGGGTGGACGAAAACGATGTACGGCACGGTTGCCTTCCATGGACCAAACGCGAACGCGAGCGTAAGCGAACGGGCGCGATTGTTCCATCGGACGTCGGACTGAGTATCTCGACAGGAGTTGCCCACCCTTCGCCCACGGCGCCTCCGGTTTTCCTGGGGACCGGCGCCGTGGACGAAGCGTGGACAACTCCGCCAGCCGCCGTGCCCTTGCCGAGCCGGGACTAGGCCGCTGCCGCCGCCCGCCGCCGCGGCCACCGGCCCGGCACCTCCGCCGGATCGACCAGCCCGACCCGCCGCCAGCCCGTCACCAGCAGCCACGTCCGCGCCTCCGCCACCTCGCACCGCCGGAACGCGTCCGCGTACTTGCCCAGCCGCGGCGGCGACCGGCCCTT
>JAPPND010000128.1 GCA_028818795.1 Gammaproteobacteria bacterium
TGTGCATCGGCGAGGGCACCAACGAGATGCAGCGAATCATCATCGCCCGGCAGCTTGTGGCCAGGAACCGGATATGACGCTCCCCCTCGAAGGACTGCGCATCGTCGCCGCCGGACATTGGGCCGCCGGCCCGCATGCGACGGGCTACCTGGTCGACGAACCGCTGCCGAACCGACCGGGGCCGCAGCTTGCGAAGGATGCCGGCGAAATTCCCGGCACACGCGCGCCGCGTGATCCCGGACGGCGTCGTGCCACCCGGCCTCGCATTGGGACCGGATGTGGCGCTGCTGCCGGTTTTCATCGATGCGCCGGATCGCTGGCCAACATGATCGAACAAACCGACGATGCCAGACCGGCTGCACCTTTCGCCGCGCCACAGGACGGTTCTCGTCGCGCTGTTGCGTGAACACCTCCCCGACGTCGAGGCCTGGGCCTACGGCAGCCGAGTGAACGGTCGCAGCCACGACGGCAGCGATCTCGATCTGGCGTTGCGCGCGCCGGGAGTCTCGACGATATGCGCCGACCGGTTGGCCGATTTCGGAAACGCGGTGCGCGATTCCACGATTCCGTTTCTCGTCGAGGCGCGGGACTGGTCGCGCTTGCCGGAGCGGTTCCGGAGGGAGATCGAGGAGGGGCACATGGTGTTCCGCGATCCGTGCCTCGGCGCCGACCATGGGCCGGATTGCCCTCGGCCGAGGACGAGGATTTGACCGCCGGAACCGGCAATCCGGCAATCCGTTGACCTTTCGGGATGTTGGACTCATAGTGCATTCGTCCCGCGAGGACACAACAGAGTTGAAGGATGATTGCCGCAAACATCGAGACGCTTGAAGGAGCGGGGACACAAGGGGGACGACACTGAGGAGGTCGTCGGTACGGCGATGACCGTGGTTGGATGTGCGACAGTCCGATTGTGCGCTCCGTTCGACACTGCTGGAAGGAGTGTACGGCTTCCGCGGCAAGGCGATCACTTCGGCTACAGGCTGTTGTTCGCATCTGACCGCGGCAATCTTGACCCGGAACTGCAGGCCCGCCGTCCCCAGAGTCTGTGAACAAATGCAACCTAGTCGGGCTCGGGCTCGACATCGTCGATGGTCCAGCTGCGGTCGACGTTGCGCGATGCGACGAACGTAAGGCCCGATGTGCGCAAACTGATGCGTGTGCTCGCGCAGATAATAAGGCCGCCCCACAGGCAACCGCGGCCCGACGTCTCCACCTCGAAATGCCGGGTCGTGTTGTAGATGTCGCACCGGTCGCCGGGATCGATCTTGTCGTCGTCGCGGCAGTAGGTGTCGGTGCCGTCGGCGGAATCGTCAACGTTCAACACATACGAGCCAGTAGTCGACGAACGGAATCCCCGCACTTCGACGTAGTACGTTCCGGCATCGACCTCCCTCTCGATCTCGAAGTTGGTTCCGGTTCCGTCGTCGTCGTCCGTCTCCAGAGACGATCCGTCCGCGTCGAACAGCGTTCCGTAAGTGTCCGTTCTTCCCGTGGTCTCGACGGTGAGGGTGGTTTGTTCGGACACCGAGAGCCGGAAGTAGTCCTTGTCTCCGCTTTCCTCGAGTTCCCCGTCCGTGGTCGAAGGGATCGACACGGACGTGGCGGACCCGATGTCGTCCCCGTGGTCGTCGTCCCCGGTGCCGCTTCCGTCGTCGGCGACTACGACCTCCACCCCGTCGGAGCAGTTGTTGCCGGTGTCGGACTCGTCTGTCCCGGCGTCCACGCAGGCGCCGTAGTAGTAGGTGCCTGTGCTCGACGGAGCGGTCAGCGAGACCGACTGAGCGCTGGTCGCGCCGGTCGCGAGAACGCCGACCGGATCGGTGCCCTCTTCGATGTCCGCGTCGGAGATCGTGGAGTTCGCCGAGCGGTAGTAGCGCAGGGTCGTCGCCGCCGCCTGGGCGCCGCCCCGGTTGCGCACCGTCGCGCTGAAGGTGAAGGACGCCCCGGCATCGGGCGCGGCGTCGTCCACGGCGGCAGACTCCACGGTCAGGTCGGGCGCGCCGCTGCTGCCGGAGACTGTCACCTCCACCCCGTCGGAGCAGTTGTTGCCGGTGTCGGCTTCGTGCGCCACGGCGTCCGCGCAGGCGCCGTAGTAGTACGTGCCGGCGCTCGACGGCGCGGTCAGCGAGACCGACTGTTCGCTGGTCGCGCCGGCCTCGAGAACGCCGATCGGATCGGTGCCCTCTTCCGTATCCGCGTCGGAGATCGTGGAGTCCGTCGAGCGGTAGTAGCGCAGGGTCGTCGCCGGCGCCTGGGCGTCGCCCCGGTTGCGAACGGTGGCGTTTAGGGTGAACGAAGCGCCGGGCCCGGGCGCGGCGTCGTCCACCGAGGCGCCCTCGACCGCCAGATCGGGCGTTTTCGCCTCGAAGTCGATGTGCACGGCGTACGCCCCGGGTCGACGGAACCGCTCGTGCACCCGCACGAAGTACGTACCGGCATCAAGGTCCCGGACGATTCGGAAGTTGTAGTCCGCATCGGAGTCGCTGTCGCTAGCGATCAGGTCGCCGTCCTCGTCGAGGAGACGTCCCTCGGCATTGATCCACCCCGCCGAGTGAACCGTGAGCTCGCCGGACTGGTCGAGTTCGATGCGGAAGTAGTCCTGGTCGCCGGATTCGAGCCAGCCCCCGGTCGCCGACGGCACGCCGACCGACGTGGCGTCGTCGATCGAGTCGCCGTGGTCGTCGTGGATCAGAGTGTTGCTCGTGTGCCGTCGGGCCTCCCCGTCCACCGACACCTCGGCAACGAGCCGGTAGTGGCCGGGCTCGGCGGGCGTGTGCGGGCAGAACTCGCCGGTCGCCCGGGTGCCCGCCACGTCCGTCCACGGCCAGTCGGCGTTGGGGCGCCACTGCCACTTCGAGCTTTGAACGGTGTAGGCGACTCCGTCGTGATCCAGGTCGTCGACGGCGATGCAGCCGTCGCTGTCCTTCTCCGCGGCGAAGGAGATCGAACCCGGCGAGACTTCGAGAATGTCGAGGCGAACATGGGGATCCGCCGGTTCGACGCCCGCGCCCACCCGCTCGAAGCCGACGATCCCGTGCTGGTAGCTGGCGATGTAGACATGGCGGCCGTCGGGGCTGGCCGCCAGTCCGTTCGGCCTGCCGAACAACGGCAGGCGGTTGCCGAACCGGTCGGTCTGGCCGTTGCCCAGAAGATCGACCTCGCCCTGCCCGACCTCGATTCCGACGGCCACGTCGGCGGCGAACACGTCCACGGCATCGGTGCCCGGGCGTGCCCCGCTAAACTCGAAGGGGCGCGCCAGTGGAGCGGACAAGTCGGCTTCCGACAATAGCGAAGCTGTTCCTGTCCTGCGCAGGACGCCTCGCGACGCTTCGAACACACCAGTAAATCCGGTAGACAGTCTCGTAGCGAACAGGCGCTCCCCGTCGGCGATTGCCAACGTGTCAAGGTCAGTGAAGTGAGACCGATAATCACGTGTCTGAATCGTCAGCGACCCGCTCTCCGCTTCCCGCCGCAAGGTTCGGAGGCGGGACCTGCTGAACTCCAACTGCGCGGCATACACGTAGTCCCCGGCGGGCGCGATCACGGCATCCCGCAATCCGCCCACAGCCGCTGTCTCCCGGTACGTCAGCGCACCGTCCGCCACCTCGAAGACATCGATGCCCCGGTCGCGAACGACCCGGTAGAGAAAACCCCCTTCGGGCGCCAGGAACAGACGCCGCCCGCAGTTCGCGGGATCCCCTTCGGCCGCGAGATCGGTGCCTTCGATCCCGTCGGCATCGCCGAGCCCGGTGTAGACCCGCCAGACGCCGCAGCGGTCGGCGAGCACCCGGTCGCGCTGCGCGTCGTGGATCAGCAGACTTCCCGCGATGTCGTCGTCGATCGTCTTGCCGACCGCGAGCGTGCCGCTGTCGGGATCGCGCTCGAATGCGGTCAGCCCGTCCGCCGAGACCGCGTAGAGTGCGCCGCCGCTGGCGTCGAACGCCAGGTCGGCGGCATCGATCAGTTCGATCGCCGTTCCTCCGGCGTCCTCCGACTCGGCGAACGAGCCCAGGTAGCGAAGCCAGGCCGGCGCCGCGACCGGCCGCCAGTAGAGCCCCATCGGGCCCCCCGAGTTCGAGTCGGGGGTGCTGGCCCGTATGGCGTAGCGCCTGCCGGTCTCGGCGCGGAACACCAACCGTCCGTCGCGGTCCCGGGCTATCTCCCGCATCGCGCCCGTCGCGCCGACCTCCAAGACGGCGAGAGCGGGTTCGTCGCCCGTGGTGTAGAACTCGTACCAGCCGGGCGTCGGCGCCTCGTAGGTCCACCACAGCGTCGAGTGGCCGAGCTGGTCGGCGAGTTCCCCCGGCGCGGTGGTGGCGTTTAGGTTCCCCGCCGTCGTCAGTCCGCGCGTGCTTCCCAGGGCGATGGCGCCGGCGAATTCGTCGTTGCGCGGCGTCGGACCCGCCCGGAGCCGCCCGGATGCGCCTGAGGAGACATAGGCGCCGACGTCTCCGGCAGGCCATCCGACCGATATCCGGTAGCGCTCGCCTTCCTCGGCGTCCAGCGTGAACTCGCGCGAGGTCACGTCGGCGCCCGTGCTCGCCACGAGTTCCAGGCTCCCCAGGGCATCTCCCGCGAACGCGGCGACCGTCAGTTCCGTATATACGGAATCGAGCTTCCAGGTGAACCGCGCCGTTTCCGGCGCGGTCCAGGCATACCAGCGGGTGCGGACGCCGGACGCTTCGGGTTCGCCGGGTTCCACGGTGTGCCCGGTCAGTTCGAAGCGGCGCACGACGTTCCCGGTGCTGTGCGTAATGGTTCCCGCGGTCGCGAAGTCGTCGCCGGCGGGCGGCGACCATGACGGCGCCCGTTCCCAGGACAGATCGTAGGGACCGCTGGACACGTTGGCGTCGCGGGACGCCACCGCGATCCGGTATTCTCCGCCGCTGCGGGCCTTGAAGGTCGCGGCCGAGGAGGGACCTCCGGAAACAAGGCGGAGTCCGCCGACGCCGCTGCCCGTGAACGCCGCCACGCGCAGCAGGTGGCGCGAGTCGACCTCGAAGCGCCAGGCGCCGTCCCCGGGCGCGGTCCAACGGTACCAGGTGGTCGACGCCGCCGAACCGAAGGACTCGCCCGATTCCAGCGTGGCGCCGAGGTTGGTGCCGTCGATGCTTCCGTCGGGACCTTCGAGGACCGCGGCGTCCGCGAAGTCGTCGTTGTCCGGCCGGGGACCCTGGCGCCAGCGCAGGACCGTCGGGGCCGAGGTTTCGCCGGGGCCGTGGGCGACGCGGATGCGGAACGTCTCGCCCTCTTCGGCGAAGAACACGGCGTCGGTGAAGACCGTCCGGTAGACGGGACCCTCGGAGGTGACACGGACCAGCTCGCGGACGCGGTTCCGGGCGATGTGGTCCAGCGCCGCAACGCGCCCGCCCCGGTAGACATCGAGATGCGCGACCGGGGCGTCGACCGGCGAATCGACGCCGAACCGCACCAGGTCGGTCGCGGGCGCGGTCCATTGGTACCAGAGCGAGCCGAGCGGACGCTCGTCGCCGGGACCGAACGCCGGTTCCCCGGCCTCCGACGTGGAACCAACCGGATCGACCGGCAGCGAGCCCTCGCCGGCCGCCAGGGGTTCCGCGTCGGCGAAGCCGTCGTTGGCGGGCATGTCGGCGGGATCGCCGGCATTGTCGTCCGTGCCGGCGCCGGGGGGCGCGATGGCGATCGCCCGCGAGACGCCGCGGCCGTTCCAGGCGCTCGCCGTCAGGTACAGGTGCACGGGATTCGATCCCGCGTAGACGACGTCGAGGGCGACGGCCTGGGTTTCGTCCACCGCGACCTCGCCGAGCGATATCCCCCTCGCCATGCGGATCGGACTGCGCCGTTCGTTGCGCCGCGATAGGCCGACCTCGCTGACGGGCGCGGAGAGGCCATCCTCCCGTGCGGCGGTCGCGCCCGCCACCGTGAGCGCGCCGCAGTCGGCGTCCTCGCCCCGGCACTCGAGATGCAGCCGCACGCCGGCGGCCACGTAGGCGTCGGCGGAAATCTTCACGCCGACCTCCGAGGAGCGTTCGCCGCCGCTCTCCTCCAGCAGCGTGTCCTCGACCGTCATCGTCAGCTCCGGCGTAGACGATCCGCGTATGACCGTCCACGCCACGGCCGCCCTCGGCGCGGCGGTGTAGATCCGCCGCGGCACCACCTTGGCGCGGTAGGTGCCGGGTTCGGGATCGCGCAGGACGATCCACTCGACGTTGTCGATGCGCGATACCGACGACTCCTCGCCGCAGGGACCGTCGGCGCAGTCGGCGTTCCGGTCGAGCCACAGGTCGAGATCGTTCAGCACCGGGGTGGCGATCGCCTCCGTCGGCGGTTCGTCCCAGGTCATGACCACGTCGAGGCGGCTGGCGCCCTCGGGCACGACGATGTCCGCGTAGGCGTATTCGCTCTCGTCGGCGACATCGGCGAGCGCTGCCCCGCCCCGCCAGCCGTCGGGCCGGTCTCGGTCGAGTGCCGCGATGCGCGCCGAGACCCTGCCCAGGCCGTATCGCGCCTGCAAACTCCCGGGGCCTGCGCTGTTGGTCGACGGGAACGCCTCGGCGTTCGCAAGCCACGCGTCGGGGCGGACGGCGCTTGCCATGAGCCGCGCCCGCGCCAGGGCGGGCCGGCCGCCGTGGTCGGCACGGGCATCGATGAGCAGCGCCGCGACGCCGGCGACGGCGGGAGCGGCGGTGCTGGTGCCCGACGCACAGACGTACCCGGCGCCCTTGCCGTCGCCCTCCGCCGAGCAGACGTCGACGCCGGCGCCCACGACATGCGGCGCGAGTCTTCCGTCGTAGGTGGGTCCCCAGCTGCTGAACGCCGCCACGTGGCCGTCGTCGTGGACGGCACCGACGGACAGGGAGTTCTTGGCGGCCGCGTAGTTCGAGAAACCCCTCTCGCCTTCGTTCGCCTGCGCGACGACGTAGAGTTGCCGGTGCCGCCACACAGTGGCGTCGAGCTTGCGGGCGGGGACGTCCCGGCCATCGAAAAACCGGGAACTGGCGGACAAGCTCATGTTGACGATCAGCGGACGGACCGTCTCCGATCCGCCGCAACCCGACGCTTCGGCCAGGAATTCCGTCCCGCGGAGTACGGAGTCCACGTCTCCAATGCCGTCCGGGCCAAGCACCTTGGCGACCCGGATGTCCCGGACGGCCGGCGCCGTGCCGGCGAAGCGGGGCGCAAGATAGCCGTTGCCCGCGAGCGTTCCGGTGACATGCGTGCCGTGGCCGCGCCCATCCGTCCAGAGATCCGCGTCGTTGAGGCCCGGCGACCTCCACACGAAATTCGTTCCGCAGATGCTCCTGCGGTGCTCGGCGATGTCCGGATGGTTGACGTTCAGCCCGGTGTCCATGACGCCGACCGGCACCCCGGCGCCGCCGATGCCGGTGAAGACGCCCGGCGCACCGCCGTGCATCCGCAACGCGTCGGCGCCCATGGCGGGCACGGCGGTGTCGTGGGCGGGGCGCACGATCCCGATCGGCTCGACGGCAAGCACGAAGTCCAGGGCGGCGAGGGCCTCGAGGCCGGCGCGGGCGACGGCGGCCGCGTAGACCCGGATGTCGGCGTCGTACCGGCCGAGGACAGCGCCCCGCGCCGTCAGTTCGCGCCTCCACCGGCCGTCGGCGTCGTCCTCCATCAAGGTGACGAAGACCGGCACCGGATCGAGACGCTGTTCGCTGTGCGGATCGTCGAACGCGCCGAGTTTCGCACCGACCGGCATGGCGCCCAGACCGTCGACGCCCGGCAGGCCCGCAACGGCCGCCAGGCGCGCTTCGTCGGCCGGCAGCCGGACGCGCAGCAGGTGGCCCGCCGCGCCCACGATCTCCGCATCGAGTTCCTGCAGCGGCGCGGCCAGGTCGGTCGCCCGCGCGTCGGCCCCGAGCCGCAGCCAGCCGAATGTCCAGCCGCGTCCGGCGGCCAGAGCCTGCGCCGCCAGATCGTCGACCGGGGTCGCCGATTCGAGCCAGTCCAGCCCGGCGTCCCCGGGCTCGCCCGCACGGCCCGAATCGACCATGGGCGCCCGGGCCATCTCGCCGGCGAAGCCGACGACGGCGTACGGTGCGGGCAGCTCCCCTTGCGCGCCGGCCTCGTCGCGGCGCAGCGGGTCGGCGGCGGCAGGCAGCGGCGCCGCCTGCACGACCGGCCGCCGCACCCGATCCGCGCTCTCCTCGGCTATGCGGGCTGCCGCCGACGCGATGGTACGCGACGCCGCGTCCCGTTCCGTCGCGCCATCGGTGGAGGGCGTCGGCTCCTCCGGCGATCTCAAGACGACGGCAGCAAGACCAACCGCCGCCAGAAACCCGGCTGCCGACCACCACGAGGCCTGCCTTCCATGCCTTCGGGCCGACGAGACGCCCGCGCGTGCCGCCGCGCTTTGATCGATCGGTTGGCCCGCCCGTGCTTCGTTCATCTTTGTCTCCGATATCTGTATCGATTGGATCTGCGCTTCTCGTTCGCCTTTAGTCGCCGTCGACGTTCAGGGTGTAGGGTCCCGTGGTCTTCGCACTAAAGCCTCGCACCTGGACGTAGTAGGTGCCCGCCGTCAGATTCCTTTCGATGCGGAAGTTTCGCTGGGCGCCGCCGTCGTCGTCGGTGCCGAGCGATGTTGCGCCGTCGCCGTCGAAGAGCGTTCCGAAGGTATCCGTGTCGCCGGTCGTCTCAATCGTCAGGGTTGTCGTCTCGGCGATCTCGACCCGGAAGTAGTCCCTGTCGCCGACTGTCTCGAGATCGCCCGCTGTCGCGGAGGGAACCGCCACGGGCGTCGCATCGGCCGGCCAGTCGCCGTGATCGTCCGGGGTATCTACATCTACACTAACGCCGTAGGAGCAGTTGTTTCCGGTGGCGAACTCGCCGGGAACGCGGTCGACGCAGGCGCCGTAGAAGTGGGTTCCCGGCGTTGAAGGGGCGGTGAGCTCGATCGAGGTGTCGATGTCGCCGCCCGCCGCCAGGGCCTCCACGGCGCCGGCGCCGACTTCCGCGTCCGCTGCCGAGATCCGCGCGTTGTCCGACCGGTAGTAGCGCAGTTCCGCTGCGGGAGCCTCGGCCATGCCGCCGTTGCGGACGACGACGCTCAGGGAGAACGACGCGCCCGGTTCGGGGTTCGAGTCGACCGCTGGCGCGTCGACGACAAGGTCGGGTGCGCCGGAATCCGGTTCGACGTCCTTGATCGTCCAGCTCCCGTCTTCGTTTTTCACGGCCACGAACGTCAACGCGACCCCGGCGATCTCGGCATCCCGCTGTTCGTGCGCGGCATCTTCGCAGAGCTCGGTCCCGCTTCCCCGCAGACAGCCGGTGGAGTCGGCATCCACAGCGAAGTGCAGCGGCGTGTCGTGGATGCCGCAACCGGTTCCGGACTCGACTTCGTCGCCGTCGCGGCAGTACCGAGGACGGGCGAAGATCGCGATGCTTCCGCCCTCCCATGTGGGCGGAAACGCCGAGACATACAGGTGACGCTTGTCGGGACTGACCGCGAGTCCCCGCACCTCATGGAACAGCAAAGCCTCGGATGCGGATGGGAGAAACCAATCCGTGCTTTCAAGCTCCCCGTCCTGGGAATCCCACCGCACGGAAAAGCCAAAGGTGTTGCAGAAGACATCGGCGGTCGGGGACTCGGCCCTGACATCCGCAAGCGAGCAATAACGGCCCCCGGACCGCTCCGACGCGCCCAGGCGGCGGGGATTCAACGGGTCCTCGAGGGAGAACACCGCGACGGCGCTCCGGCCCTCGCCCACGAAGAGGTGGCCGTCGTCGTCGGCGATCGCCAACGGCAAGAAAAGGCGGTGCCCCAAGTCGTCGATTCGCACCTGGGTGTCCACGCGCGCGAGTTCGCCCGACTCGGGATCCCGTTCGAACACCTGCAGAATGTCCGCCGCCGCCGCGTAGAGGTGGTGTCCGTCGTTGGACAGCACGGCCGCAGCCGTTTCCTTGTGCGGTGTGAACTCTGCGAGAAGGTCGTGGTCGGCGACCCTTCGAATCGCGCCGTCGGGGTCGAGAACGAAGTGCTCGAGCGTGTAGCCGGAGCGTGAGATTCGGTACAGGTCCGAGCCGGTGCTGTCAATGAGCATGGCGTTGGCGCAATCACCCGGGTGTACCCGCCCGAGTTCCAGCAGTTCCGGTCCGGCGCCGACGGAGGCGAACGCGTGCAGCCCCCAGTCGTCGACGAGCAGACGCTGGCGACGGGCATCCCACGCCGCAATGGCGCACCCGGAGTTGTCTGTCTCAAGCAGATGAGCGTGGTCGAGCCGGCCGGTTCGCCGGTCCCGTTCGAATATCTGCAGCCCCGATCCGGTCAGCAGATAGAGTGCGTTGCCGTCCGGGTGCATGGCCAGGCCTCTCGGTGAACTGATCGCCACCCAATTGTCCCGGGAGTCTCGGTCGCCGTCCGCCAGCCGCCCGACGTAGCGCACCGGGCTCGGATCGAGCAGCTCCCACTGCAGCGTGAACTCGCCGCCGCGCCCGCCGCCCCGCACGCCGAGGGCGATCAGGTGGCGGACTCCCGCAGCGGTCTCGAACCGCACTGCCGTTCCACCCTCGTCGCCGGACGCCACCGTCTCGAGGCCGGCGCCGTCCGCCGCGTCGCGGTAAACCGTCAATGCCCAAGGACCTCCGTCGCCCGCCGCCGCGAACCGAAACCAGCCGGAGGCCGGCGCCTCGAAGGCATACCAGACGGTCTGGCGCCCGACATCGACGCGGCGCTCCCCGTGCGCGCTTGTCGCGAAGGCGTTCGAGCCCGCGACCGACCCCCGAGCGCCGGAAATCGCGACGGCTTCGGCCGCGTCGTCGTTCTTCGGCGCCGTGCCCCAGACCAGCGTCGCGGAGGCCGACGGGAACTCGTACGCCCCGAGGTCGGCTGCCGGGAAGCCGGCGGACACCCAGTAGCGCCTGGCGCCTTCGGCCCGGAAGTCGAGGTCTATGGCCATGCGTTCGCCGTTCGTCGCCACGAGTTCGAGATCGTCGAGGCTGTCGCCGGCGAACACCGACATCATCAGACGGTTGAAAGGCCGCGTCAGTTCGTCGATCCGCCACACCCAGGTGCCGTCCGCAGACGCAGTCCATGCCCACCATTTCGTACGGATGCCGCTCCCGACAGGCTCCCCCGGCTCCACCGTCGCGTCCCGGTCGATGTCCACCGGTTGGGACGAATCCCCGGGCGCAATCTCCTCCGCGGCGGCGAAATCGTCGTTGGTGGTTGCGCGGTCGTGGTTGGCCCATGTCAGCTCGTACGCTTGTCCGCTGGCATAGGCGTCCGCGGCCGCGACCGCGACCCGGTAGACGTCGCCGCCGCGCACCGGAAACACCGCCTGCGCGCCCGGAAACCCCGACACCAGCCGAAGCTCGGAAACGCTCTCGCCCGTGAACGCAAGCACGCGCGAATCGCCGTTGCTGGACTCGAATTTCCAGGAACCGTCGGCCGGCGCCGTCCACCGGTACCAGACCGTGGCCGCCAGTTCGCCGAAGAACTCGCCGGACTCCAGGGTGGCGCCGGCATTGGTGCCCTCGACGCTGCCGGCGGCCTCCTCCAGCAATGCGGCGGCCGCGAAGTCGTCGTTGGCCGGGCGCGGCCCCGCCGACCAGTTCAGCGCGAAAGGCACCGCCCGGCCGACGTTGGCCGCCCTGATCAGATAGGTCTGCCCCGCCTCGGCGAACAAGCCGACTCCCCACTCGCCCGAACCGGCCGGGTCGAGGCCCGCGATCCGGTCGCCTCGAAAAACACTCACCCCCACCCGGTCGTCCTGCACGGTGGCAGCCTCCGGCGTTGCGCGGAACGAGACTCTGCCGTTCGAATGCGCCGTCCATGAATGCCAGACGGAACCTGCGGGTCGCCCGTAGGCGCCGACCGCGAACACGGGTTCTCCCGGTTCCGTGGTGGCGCGAACGGGGTCGACCGGCACGGAGCCCTCGACGCCGTCGATGCGCATCGCGTCCGCGAATGCGCCGTTCGCCGGCGCGGCCGCCTCGGGCACGTCGGTGTCGCCGGCGTCCCCGGTACGCACCAGCACGGACGCTGACGCCGCGTTCGCGTTCCAGGCGTCGGCGTTGAAGTAGACGCGGAACGCATCGGCGGCTTCCCCCGTGACTTCGGGGAAGGTGATCGTCGCCTCGAAGGTCTCGCCCGCCCCGAGCTCGCCAAGTTCCATGGCCGCACCGAACGGCAGAATCCGCGCGGTGGCGACGCCATCCTCGCGCTCGGCCGAGATGTGGGGAGCTTCGGTGCAGCGGGCGCCGCCGGCCGGGCGGCAGTCGAGGCGCAGTCGCGTCCCGGCGGCAACGTACGCGTCCGCCGTCAGCTCGAGCTCCAGCTGCCCCTGCCCGCCGCTCTCGACTTCGAGCAGGTCCTTGTCCAGCGACAATTCGAGATTGGGGGTCGCGGAGCCCCGCACGACGGTCCACGCCAGCGCGGCGCGGGGCGCCTCGGTGTAGACGCGCCATGCCGCGACCTTCGCCCGATGCGTCCCGGGCGCCGGATTCCGGACGAATATCCATTCGACGTTGTCCACCCGCGAGGTGGACGCGCGCTCGCCGCAGGGTTCGGCCGCGCAGTCGGCGCCGTGGTCGAGCCACAGGTCGAGATCGTTCAGCACCGCGCCGGATATGGAGTCGGCGGGCGGTTCGTCCCAGGTCAGCACCACGTCCAGACGGCTCGCACCGTCGGGCACGTCGATGTCCACCCAGGCGTACTCGCCGTCCTCCAGTTCCGATACCGCGCCGCCGCTCCGCCAGCCGTCGGGCCGGTCCCGGTCGAGGACGCTGGTGCGCGCCGACGCCTTGCCGAGCCCGTACCGCGTCTGCAAGCGACCCGGCCCGTGCGAGTTCTCGGCCGGAAACGCCGCGGGATCCTCGAGCCAGACATCCGGCCGGATCGCGCTCGCCATCAGCCGCGCCCTCGTCAGCGCCGGGCGTTCCCGGTGCGCCGGAACCGCGTCCATGAGCAACGCCGCCAGGCCGGCCACCGCAGGGGACGCCATGCTCGTGCCGCTGGATATGTGGTAGCCCTCGCGGCTGCCGTCGCCCGCAGCCGAATGGACATCGACGCCCGTGCCGACGATCTGCGGCGCGAGCCGCCCGTCGGCCGTGGGACCGTGGCTGCTGAATCCCGCCAGGCTGCCGCTGTCGAGCGCCGCGCCCACCGCCAGCGAGTTCTTGGCCGCCGCATAATCCGAGAAACCTCGGTTGCCGCTATTGGACGCGGCGACGACATAGAGCTGCCGCCGGTCCCAGACGACGGAATCGAGCTTGCGCTCGTCTACCGTCCTGCCTTCCCAGTCGAGCGAAACCGAAGACAGGCTCATGTTGACGACCAGCGGCTTGACCGCGTCGGACGACCAGCCCGCATCCGGACACGCGCTCGACCGCCCGAGGAAGTCCATCCCGCGAAGGATGAAGACGTTGTCTCCGCGGCCGGCGTGACTGAGCACCTTGGCGAAGCGAACGTGCTGCACCCGGGGCGCCATCCCCGCATAGCGCGGCAGCACCGCGCCGTTGCCGACGATCGTGCCGGTCACGTGCGTGCCGTGTCCGCCGGCGTCCACCCAGAGGTCGTCGTCGTCGACGAGCGGGTCGAAGTACACGAAGTTGGCCCCGCAGATGCTGCTCCGGTTCGACGAGATGTCCGGATGCCTGACGTTGAGCCCGGTATCCATGACGGCGATCGGTACGGACGCGCCGCCCACGCCGGAGAAGATTCCGGCAGAACCCTCCCAGGCGCGCAGGGCGTCGGCGCCCATCGCGGGAACCGCCGTGTCGTGGGCGGCCTCGACGGTGCCGACGGGCTCCACGGCGAGCACGAAGTCGGTCGCCCCGAGCACGTCCAGCACGCTGCGTACCACGCTCGCCTCGTAGACGCGCAGATCCGGATCGTAGCGCCCGACCACGGCGCCGAGGGCGGCCAGTTCGCGCCGCCAGCGACCGTTCGGATCGGCTTCCATCAGCGTCACGAAAACCGGCAGGGGTTCGTGGTTCGGCGGTTGATGGCGGTCGAACGCGCGCAGCCGCGCTTCGACCGGCATGGCGCCCAGGGCGTCTACCGCCGGCAGGCGGGCGATCGCCGTGAGGCCCGCCTCGTCGCCGGGCAGCCTTGCCCGGAGCAGTCTTCCCGAGGAACCGACGATCGCCGCGCCCGCACTCGCGAGTTGCGGCGCCAGATCGCCTTCGCGCGCGCCCGGCGCAAGGCGGATCCAGCCGAACGTCCACTCGCGCCGGTGGGCCCGGGCCTGCGCCGCCAGCGTCTCCGCAGCCTCCGGCCCGCCCAGCCAGTCAGGGCCGTCCTGCGCCTGCACCGCGTCCGTCCGGACGCCGAGCCCCGCTTTCGCCATCTCGCCGTGGAAGCCGACGAACGAATAGCCTTCCGGGAGCCGGGCGGATACCTGTTCTCCGCCCGTCCCGCTGTCCGGCAGCGAGTGCTGCGCAACCGGTGCCGCCCGCACGGCCGGCGGGGACGTCTCGGGGTTCCGGCTTTCCGCCGCGATCCGGGCCAGCGTGGACCCGACGGGTCCGGAAACGGACTCGTCGGCCGGCGTCCGGTCGACGGGTGTGTGCGAACCCGCCTGCCAGGAGTGGAGCACGACGGCCGCCGTCCCAACCGCCGCCGCCGCAAGAGTCCCTGCCGCGAACACCAACCCTGGTCGGCGACGGCCGGCTTCGTCGCTTGCGGAACCGGGACGTTGCGGCACGAGCTTCACCTTGCCGGCGTTTTGAACGACCAAACGCAAACCCTAGCGGAATCTACGGCGTGCAGTGGCAACTGAAACGTGTAGCCGGTCACTGGTGATCGCGAACGAGCCCCATTTCTCTCGCGCGTTCGAGAAGTTCCGCCCGGCGGGACACGTCGAACTTCGCGAAGAGACGGCGCAGGTGGTAGCGCACGCCGTGCACGCTGAGCCCGAGGGGGGCCGCGATGGACTTGACCGTGTTGCCCGGCAGCAGGCGCAGAATCTCGCGTTCGCGGTTGGTGAGCGACGGCCCGGTGCGGTCTTCGGCGCGCCGCATCTGGGCCAAGAGCAGCTTTGCGCTTTCGCTCTCGGTCGCGTCTGGACCCGCATGGAGAAGAAACCAACGCAGCGGTTCTTCGCAGGCCGTTCCCTCCAGAACCATGGCTAGCGCGTAGGGCGACTGCGCGAACAGGCGAACGTAGCGCATCACGCAACGCTGGGCGCGTTCCCGGTCGCCCGCCCGATGTTCCAGCCCGATCGCCAGCGCCAACGCCCGCAGCTGCGTGCGGACCAAGGCGCGCTGCCGGGCAACGGCGTGATAGCCGAGTACGAGCTCCCGCGCCTCGGCGAAACGTCCGCGAGCGACGAGCAGCCGCGCACGCGCTTCCGACACGCTCTCGACCTCCCTCAGGCTCTGCCGTTTTGTATCGACGCACGAAGCGGTGGTCGTCGGGAGCGACGCCCGCTGCCATGTGCGCTCGGCTTCGCCGAGCCGCCCGGCGATCACCAGCGCCGATACCCGGGCGGTCGCCAACAGCCTCGCGTACGCCGGCATGTCGCCGGCGTAGGCGCGAACCAGCACCTTCCCGGCGAACTCCGCGACTTCCTCGGCGCGCCCGGACACCAGCCCGATCTGGACGAAAACGCTTAAAGCGGTTGCGAACGACGAGAACGGCACGCCTTCCCCGGTAAGCACCCTGTGCAGCCCGCCCGGCTCGGCGGCGGTCGCCGGATAGCGTTCCAGAGCAAGTTCCCTTGCGGCCACCTCGCTGGAAAGCACCGCGACCGGATCGAGCAGCAGATGCTTGTTGGCCACCCGCCGGGCCCGCCGGAAAAGGGCTTGGGCATCGCGCACCTGGCCGCGCCAGAAATGGATCTGACCGTGCAGCAGATCGGCGTAGAACCGGATGTAGGAGCTTCCGCCAAGAAGCTCCCTGGCCGCAGAGAGCCTTTCGAGGGCCGGGGTGAACTCGGCGCCGATGAAATGCAGCACGCTGAGCGCGTATTCGAAGTGGCCGCGCGTGGGCGCGTCAAGCCGGCGCGACCGGAGGAGCCGGGCGGTGGCGTCAAAGTGCTCCCGCATCCACGGCGAGCCGACCGACTCCCCGCCGTAGAGCCCCATCGCGCCGCGCACGATGCAATCGTCGATCTGGCGGTCGCCGTGCTCGCCGCGCATTTCGTCCTCGTCCATGCCGGCCGGCCCGCATGGGGAACACGCCGCGTAGAGCGCCCGCGCCTCGCCGAGCCGCCCGGACAGCATCAGGTGGATGCAACGGGCGAGTCCCAGGCGCGGCGACGCCGACACGACGGAGTCCGGCAGCAGGTTGTTGGCGTCGCCGTACTGGGCGTTCCCGTGGCGCACCCACAGGCGCACGCCGCCGGCGGTCTCGAAGATCTCTCCCGCAAGGCCCGGATCACCGGCCGCCACGGCATGGCGCATGGCCGCGACGATCTTGCCGCGCCGTGCGAGGGGGTCCGCGATGCGCCGGTGGATCGTCCGGGCGCGTTCGGCGTCCTCGAAGAACCGTTGCGCGGCGCAGTGCTCCCGCACCAGCGCATGCAGCCGGTAGCTGCGCGTGCCGCCGGCGCGCACGGGTTCGAGCAGACCGTCCAGTGCGCCGCGCGACCGTACCCGGCGCAACGCGTCCCCCGACGCGGACGGCAGCGCCTGCTCCAGCAGCTCATCGTCCATCCAACCGAACAGTCCCAGGTCCAGAACGGCATCGCGTTCGTCTGCCCGCAGACGGGCGAGCAGGCGCGACTCGATCCAGTTCCCCAGCATGCCGTCCGGGTCGCCGTCGCTCCCGGCGCCCGCCTTGCCGCCGTTGCGGGACACGCGGAGAGCGAGCGGCCAACCGGCGGAACGGGATGCTTCCCGCACCAGCGCGCGCCGCGACAGGCCGTTTTCGAAAAACGCGGAGATGTCCTGCCGCGAGAAGCGAAGATCCTCGGTTCCGAGAATCTCGGCACGACCCTCCAGCGCCGGACCGGCCACGTTCAGGCCGACCGGAATACGCCGACCCGACAAGGCGAGGTGAAGATTCGACGGCCCCCGCCGGAGCAGGAGGTCGACCAGCGACACGCACGAAGGATCCATCAACTCGTCGACATCGTCGAGGGCTATCACGAACGGCCGGCCCTGCGACTGAACCTCGCGCGCCACCATCGCGATCCGGTCCGCGGCATGGTCGTCCGGCTTCCCGCGCGCGTCGCGGACGGTCAGACCGGCGCAGGCGCAGGCAAAGGCGATGTAGGTGTTCAGAACGTCGGGGGCGTCGGTTCGGTCCAGCGCCAGCCAGGCGACCGCCACGTCCGGGCGTTGCGTGGTTGGCGATTGCATCGGGGCCGGGCTATCGGACCCGGGCTGGGTTCCGGGTCTGTGCCCCGATCCATGATCGGCCGTCATGCGGTGCGCCCGGGTCCCCGCAGGTTGCCGCCTTCGTGGAGGCGAACGAGCCGGTGGATTTTCAACCGCTCGACGCCGTGAGCGGCCTGCGGGCCGCCGGGGCAGTCAACGCCGATCGCGCGGCTGT
>JAPPND010000217.1 GCA_028818795.1 Gammaproteobacteria bacterium
GTTAGTTCAACGAACGCCGCAAAGGTAGCACTACAGATGGCACCAGTCACCAAGATACTGGCCCCCGCAGATGGAATCGCCGTCGCCGTGCCGCCTGCGGCACCCGCTGCACAGATAACGCCAGCCATCCCTGCAAGTGTCGCCTGACAAGCCGCAGGCGCAACGAAGTTGACGCCGTCCTTGAAGTGACACCAGACCTCGGGCTTGCACATCCAAGGTGAATTGTCCCAAGCCTCGTCCAACGCGACGGCAGGACCGCAAGCACAGGACGGCGCGGGCGGCAACGTCATGCAGTGCGCACCGCCCGGCGCGTTCCAATGCCAATAGGTTCCCGCCGGACACCGGCATACGCCCCCGATGTTCACTTGGCCGTTCGTGCAATGGAGGGGGCGGCGATGGCACTCGAAACCACCACTTGTCTTGTTGAAGACCTTTTCGTTTTGCCCGTGGCACCGGCACTTCGGATTAGAGGGGGCTTGGCTGCACGGGGGTTCCGTGGTGCCATACGCGGGCATACCCACCCCGAGGCTCCCTTCTGCGTTCAAGGCGACGCACAACTCGTGATTCGGGTTCGCAAGACAGAATTCCCCGAGAGTCTGTTCGTACCATTCGATGACACCATCATCGTTGACACCAACTACCGTTACTTCCTCGATCGTGCCGTAGGCGTGTGCCCCTATGGTAACTGCGACCATGAGCACCCATACGGCCCCCCGTAGATGTTTGAGTCCCATTGTGGTCCTCCCCCTTAGCTGAGTGAGTCAACAAACCCCGGACGCGGCGGCTCGCTGGCCGGGCTCCGGGCTGTGGTTCAATTCGCATAACTCGCGTTATCCGAAGTGCCGAAGTGGAGAACCCCCGATGAAAGCCATGTCCCGACGCCTGCACCGCATGCCCGAAGCCGGCACGCCCGCCGAACGCCCAGAACGCCCGATCATCCTGGTCTTCGTCGTTGCCGAAACGACCCGAACGCGCGAAGCCGACCGGCCCCGGAGGCCGAGGCGGTGCCGGAGGCCGAGGCGACATCGGACAAGGTCCTGCCGCACCTGGACTTCGACCTGGCAATCCCCCTGTTCGACGACCTGCCGTCCGGGAACACCCGCAAGGCGTACGCCGGCGTGCTCCGGCGCTACCGGTCGTGGCTGGACGGACGGCCTCCCACCGACCGCGTGCTCGCGGAGTACCTAGGCGTGATGTACGACAACGGCCTGGCGCCCCAAAACGGCGTGACGGCCGAGGCCGCCGTCAAACGCGCCGCCCTGGAGTTGGCCCGAGCCGGGTACGAGATCGCCGGGCCTCCCGCGGGAGACCTGGCGGCGCAGCGGCTGGAGCGGTTCCGCCGCGAGGGCACCGGTCGCGGACGCGGCCAGGCCGGCCCGCTGCGCTGGGAGGACGCCGACAAGATGTGCGAATGCGCCGAGGCCGACGACGATCCGCGCGGGATCCGCGACGCGGCGCTGATCGGCGTGATGTCGAGCGCCCTGCTGCGCGTCGCCGAGGCGTCGGCGCTCGACGCCGGGGACGTGTCGTTCCTGGCCGACGGCTCGGCGCACATCGAGATCCGCCGCAGTAAAACGGACCAGCACGGGGACGGCGCGGTGGGCTACGTTACCCGTGCGGCGGCGGCGCGGCTGCGGGAATGGACGGACACCTCCGGGATCCAGTCCGGGCCGCTGTTCCGCCCCGTGCCCGGCCGCATCGGGGAAGGCCGGCTGGGCCCGGCGGCGATCTGCGGTGTCATCAAGCGCCGGGCGAAGCAGGCCGGCATCACGCGGCGCGTGTCCGGGCACTCGCTGCGCGTCGGCGCGGCGCTGTCGCTGGCGGAGCGCAACGCGTCGGTGGCCGAGATGCAGCGGGAGGGGCGCTGGAAGTCGTTCTCGATGCCGGCCTACTACGTGCGCAACCAGGAGGCGTCGCGGGGCGCGCTGGCTCGGCTGCGGGACGGTGCCGGCCAAGCGGATGAGCGCAGCGAGAAGAAAGTTGCAGAAAGCGCTTGCAATCCGCGAAACAGTGGTGCTAACTTCGAATAACGCGAGTTATTCTACCTATTTTGTTGGAGAACACGCGGACACACAGACTCAATCAGTCTACATTTCGTGCAACCGGGTTTGTTGCTTGGTTCTCTGCCAAACGACCGGCGCTGGTGCATCTGGCGAACGACGGGCCGGTAACGATTCTGCTCGCCGTTCCCTGAGCCGACGCCTCTATAGCGACGGCTCCACGAGCGTCCACTTCACGCCGCAGATGAACAGTTCATCGAATCGCTTCTCGACGCCGGGGACCGCCCACAGGTCCACAGCGACCACGCCGGTACGATCGCCAGGCTCCGACTCGACGAACCGCATGGTTTGCCCGGCCGCTAGTCTCAACGTCGCGGGCTCGTCTGGGTCGATCGAACACCCCGCCCCGAGGCCCCGCATCCAACGCTGGCACATCTCCTCGGGATCAACGTTCCGTGGCGCGATCTCGACTGCCGCAAATCCGGTCGTCACACCGCCGTGGGGCCGGGCGTCTACCCCGTCTTGCCAAGTGTTTCCGGCCGGGAAATACGCTCCCTTGTTTCTTGGGAACTCACCGTGGCCAGGCCAGTTCTCCTGGATCTCGGCAAGCGTGCCGAAATCCCTCGGATGAAACTGCACGTTGACGCCGGACACGGTGCCGGGATCCTTGGGCAGGGGTTCGCCCAGCACGTAGGGGCCCGCCTCGACACCGGCTAGGCCCGAGCCCGGCGAGCCGGGACAGACATTCCAACTACCGGAAACGATTCCGATGCTCTCGCCCTGGGCCGACATCGTGCGGGAGGCCGCCGAAACGTCGGGAACCTGCACGATTGCCATGTACCCGCAGTCCCCGTTGCGTTCGAGGAGCCGGGTCTGGGTCGTGGATCGTTCCCAGGCGAGGTCCGTTGGGCAGACGGTTTCCAGAAACGAGTCGCCCAAGCGGATGTGGGTGTTGTTGAGGTTCCCGCCGGCGGCCATTCGCGGATCGCGAAACACCACGGGTGCATTGAACGCCGTGCACAGCAGGTTGGACGTCCACTCCAGATCCCGAGCGAGCAGGCAGATTTGGCGCAATCGCAATACGGGGTCGGCCATCATGTGGGCGGTGCCTCCTTTTCTTCCTCGTCTTCCTCGTCCTCGTTTCGTGGCTTCTCCACCATCCGGGCGAGAATGATCCCGAATTCGAACAGCACCCAAGCCGGCAATGCCAGCATGATCTGGCTGATGATGTCCGGCGGCGTCAGCAGCATGCCAACCACGAAGCAGCCGACGATCACGTACGGTCGCTTGCGCGCCATGCTGCGCGAGGAAGCCAATCCGGTCTTGGCCAGCAGCACCGTGGCGACGGGTATCTCGAACGCGACGCCGAACGCGAAGAACAGCTTCAGCACGAAGTCGAGGTACTGGTTGATGTCGGTGGTCGGGGTGACGCCGGTCAGCCCCTGTCCGGCGAAGAAGGCGAACGCCAGGGGGAATACGGCGTAGTAGGCGAAGGCCATGCCCAAGTAGAACAGCGCCGTGCTCGACACCAGCAGCGGGACGGCGAAGAGCTTCTCGCGCAGATACAGGCCGGGCCTGACGAAACCCCAGATCTGGTGCAGGACGTAGGGGATGGTGATGAACACCGTCGCGTAGAGACAGAGCTTCAACGGCGTCAGGAAAGGCGATGCCACCTGCGTCGCGATCATGTCCCCGGGCAGGGCGTCGCGCATCGGCCCCGTGACGAAGTCGAATATCTCGTCGCTGAAGTAGTAGACCGGGAAGAACGACACGAACACGACCAGAAGGCTCCGCAGGATACGGGTGCGCAGTTCCAGGAGGTGGGACAGGAACGGCTGCTCGTCCGCGTCCACCCGTTCGTCGTGGGCACGTTCGCGATCGGTCTCGGTGTCGGACCCGGCCGCGACGGCGGTTCCATCCGCCAGCGCCTGCTGCGCGCCTTGCGACGACTTCCGCCGCCAAAAGCGCGACAGGCCCCTAGCTGGGCTTTGCGTCGTCGGCGTCTCCGTTTTCGTCGCGCTTCGCCACCGGCCGGTCAGCAGCTTGCGCCATCGGTTCTTCAATGCGGTTGATTTCCTCGCCCATGGCCTGGACCTCGCGCTCGACGCGTTTCACGTCGGCCATGACCTGTTCGTTGTGAAGTTGCCTGCGGACCTCGTCCATGCCGATCTCGCGCTCGATTTCGGTCTTGACGTTGTAGTAGTTGCGCCGCAGCCGGCCGATCCATAGTCCGAGCGTCCGCAGGGCTCCCGGCAGCCGCGACGGTCCCAGGATGACGAGCGCCACCACCGCCGCAAGGAAAAACTCCGGAAAGGAGAAGTCGAACATTGTGCGGTGTTATTCGGTGCGCGTCGCACCCGGACTCGCCGATGCCTCCTGGCCTTCGTGCTCCAGAGTCTTGGCCTCGGCACCGCCTTCGTTCTCGCGGACGGCCTTGCGGAACCCCTTGATGGCGTTGCCGAGTTCGGAGCCCAGGCTCTTGATGCGTTTGGGCCCGAACACAACCAACACGATCAACAGGACCACCAGGACGACGACCAGTTCCTTGGGGCCGAACATGGCACCTCCTCAAGCGTTTAGCGCGAACGGAACCGGAGTCTGTCCGAATTGGCATCGAGCGGCAACCACATCTGTCGACCGCTTAAGCAACGTCAGGTGGCCAGCAGATAGCGGAAGGGCCAGGCAATGGCACGGCTGATGCCGATTCGCGGCGTGGTCAATATCTCAGTGGGTTCCCGCTCGCTCGCGAAGATCGTAACGGTGCCCTCGCCGCAAAGATCCTCGCCGTAGTGCTGCATGTCTATGGCCAAGGCCTGGCACAGTTTCGCTGGACCGTCCGCGAGACGCGAATCGGGCACGTCCCCCCGCCGGCAACGCATCAGGGCGACTCCCGCTACCGGTTCGACCGCCCGGACGAGCACACATCCCGGCACTCCTTGTTCCTGCACGACGACGTTGAGACAGTGGTGCTGCCGGGTCCGATAGACGTAGGCATGACCGGGGCGACCGAACAGCACCTCCGTACGCTTGGTACGACCACGATAGGCATGGGCCGCCGGGTCGTCGGCCGCGAGATAGGCCTCGGTCTCGACGATGCGCCCCGCTGTCCGGCCGTGTACCAGCATCGCGCCCAGCAGCCCGGGTGCCACGAGTCGAGGATCACGGGCGTAGAACGCCCGGTCGAGTGGCTTGTTTCGCTTCGTCATCGTCGTCGCGCGCGGGGGCGCACAGCGTACAACACCCGCACGAGGGCTATACTCCATCCCGAGTCGCGAGCCGGCACTGTAGTGTCCTCAACGACCTGTCTTAAGGGATATCCCGTGCACCACCCGAAGCCAGCAACCGAGACCACCGAGGGGTGTGCCGTCCACAGGCACGCCGACGACCGCGACCACCAACGCATGCTGGCCCGCGCCTTCGCGCTGATTGCGGGATTCATGCTCGTCGAGGTAGTCGGCGCCTGGATCGGCAACTCCCTGACCCTTGCGGCGGACGCTGGCCACATGTTCCTGGATGCCTCGGCGCTGGGTTTGGCCTGGTTCGCGATTCGCCTGTCCCGGCGTTCCCCAGACGACCGGCTGACCTACGGCTATCACCGCTTCCAGGTACTCGCCGCGTTCGTCAATGCGCTGGCGCTGTTCGGCCTTTGCGCGTGGATCCTCATCGAGGCTGTCGGACGCCTTCGCGCCCCCGAAGCAATCGCTCCGCTGCCGGTACTCGCCGTCGCCGTCGTCGGTCTCTTCGTCAACCTCGTCGCGTATCGCATGCTGCACCGATCCGACAATCTCAACGTGCAGGGCGCCGCTCTGCACGTGCTCGGCGACCTGTTGGGCTCGGTGGCCGCCATCGTCTCCGCGTTGACCGTATTGTGGTTCGGGTGGCGCTACGCCGATCCGATCCTCGCTCTGGTCGTGGTGGCCATTCTGGTTCGGGGTGCGTGGCGGGTGCTACGGGATGCCGCGAGGATCCTATTGGAAGCGGCGCCCCAGGGCGTCGACATCAACGCTGTGCGAGATGCATTGACGCAGGTCACCGGCGTGCTCGACATCCACCACCTCCACGTTTGGGCGCTGACCGGCGATAGGCCCATGTTGACCCTGCACGCCCGGATCGCTGAGGACGCCGACGAACAGTCCGCCGTCAGCCGCCTCAAGGCGGTGCTACGCACGAGCTTCGGCATCGACCATTCCACCATCGAAGTGGAGCGGGGCGACTGCCCCGACGAGGCGCAAACCGTTACCCCAATAGATCCAACGCTTGATCGATGAGGGGTGTCATCGAGTTCTTCGTGACCTCCCACGAGGGATCCACGCGCTTGCCCCGGCGGTGCAGGCTCAGATTGAAGCCGGTGATGATGGCGAACTTGTAGGCCGCCAGCGCCCGGAACCAGTTCTGGTCGGGCAGCACTTCGCCGTGGGCTTCGGCGTAGAGCGCCATCAGTGTGTCGGGATCGAGGAACATGGGGCGCTCGACGGTTGCCTTCGCCCAGGCGTCGCGGTCACTGAACGTGCAGATCCAGCCGACGTCGTTGAGCGTCGCGCCGATACCGGTCAGTTCCCAGTCGATGACGGCAAGCAGTTCGGGCGGACGTTCTGCCGTCGGCATCGAAAAGAATAGGTTCGAGGTCTGGAAGTCGCCGTGGAAGATGCCGACCGGTGCGTCGGACGGGAGCGTTTCGAGTAGGCGGCGCCGACAATCCGGTACGCGGGTCAAACACTCGGGGTCCGCGGCCCGTTCGTAGAATCGGTCCCAGCGCTCGACGTCTTCATTGAACGGCACCGGATCGCCCAGGTACGGGGCGCGGGAGGAGTCGACCTTGTGGATGCCCGCGAGGGCCGTCATGACCTGGCGTCCCATGTCCAGCAGGACCTCTTCGTCCAGGGCCGACGCCCATTCCCCCCGCCCTAGGCGGAGCACGTCGCCGTCGAGCTTCGGCACCACGAAATACGGACAGCCGAACCATTCGAGATCGTCGCCGGACCAGCGCACGCGGCAGTGGGGCACGTCGGTTCCTTCCAGTGCATTCAACGCAGCCACCTGACGAAGCACGTCGGCGGTGCCGCGCCAGTTGACGTTGGGCGGCGGCAGGCGGATGAACCAGGACTCGGTAGCGCCCGTTGCCGTGGCAACGCTGAACCCGTAGGAGAATCCCGCGTGGCCGGGCATCGTGTGCACGTCGAACACCCGAACGTCGCTGCCGTACTTGGCGCGGCAAAACGGGATCAACCGATCTGCGAGCTCCTCGACGCGCACGGGGAGTGAGCTATACCGGTGCCGGCCCCGGGAACCGTTCTCGCAACAGGCGCTTTAGGATCTTGCCGGAGGGATTGCGCGGCAACACGTCGACGAAGGCCGCACCCTTGGGTTGCTTGTAGCCAGCGAGTTTGCCGCGGCAGAACTCGAGCACCTCGCCTTCCGTCAACGCGTCATCGCTCTTGACCGCCACGACGAAGGGCGACTCGCCCCAGCGTTCGCTGGGTTGGCCGATCACGCCGGCTTCGCTGAGCCCCGGATGGGTCTGCAGAACCTTCTCGATCTCCGCCGGGTAGACGTTCTCGCCGCCCGAGATGATCATGTCCTTGATGCGGTCCTCGATGTAGATGAACCCGTCGGCGTCCATGCGGGCGACGTCGCCGGTGTGCAGCCAGCCGTCGACGAGCGTTTCTGCCGTCGCTTCCGGTCGGTTCCAGTACTCGCGCATGATGTGCGGCCCCGCCACCAGCACCTCGCCCGGTTCGCCGGATGGGCAATCGTTGCCGTCTGGATCAACGATCCGCACATCGGTGTGATAGAAGGCCTTGCCGGTCGAGCCGATCCGCTTGAGCGCGTTCTCGGCATCTATGAGCGCTGCCGGACCGCACGACTCGGTCAGTCCGTAGACCTGGTGGATCTCAAGTCCGATTTTCTCGTAGGCCTCGATGAGTGCCTCGGGTACGGGTGCCGCCCCGGACATGCACCAGCGCCAGCGGGAGTAGTCGAAGTTTTCGAGGTTCGGAACCTGCAGCATGAAGTTCAGCATCGCCGGAACCGCCAAACCCACCGTAACCCGTTCCGCATCGACGATCTGCCATGCCGACACCGGGTCGAAGGCACGCATAACGACGCTGGTCACGCCGCGGTATACGCACATCGTCAACGGGGTCAGCGCGCCGACGTGGAACATGGGCAGCGGCGACAGGAAGCGGTCGCCATCCTGGAAGTAGGTCGTCGCGGCGATGGTGATGCACGCCCAAACGCTGGTGTTGTGAGTGTGCACGACGCCCTTGGGCAATCCCGTCGTGCCCGACGTGTACATGATGTAGAGCATGTCGTCGTCGCGGGCGCCGATCGCCGGTTCGGACGAGTCCGTCGCGTCCCGGAATGCGCGGTAGTCCTCCGCGAAGTAGGCGACATCGCCGTTGGCCACCTGTAGCCACTGACCGATGTCGGTCTTGTCGCCACGCGAGTGCAGATCGGCCACCGTGTCGACAAAGTCGTCGTCGAAGAGGAGACGCGTCGCGCCGCTGTCCTTGAGGATGAATTCCAGTTCGTCGGCAACCAGCCGCCAGTTCAGCGGCACCACGACGGCACCGATCTTGGCCAAGGCGAAGTAGGCTTCCACGAATTCGGCGCTGTTCATCAGCAGCAGCCCGACCCGCTCGCCCTTTTGGACGCCGGCCTCCAGGAACGCATTGGCGGTCTGGTTGCAGCGGGCGTTGAGGGCGCTGAACGTCAACCGTTCACCGCCGCCGCCGTCGACGTATGCCTCCCGGTCGGGCGTCAGGAACGCCCGCTTGGTCAGCCACCACCCGATGTTGTTTTCCATGCGCTAGCCTTGCCTCGCCCGCGTCGTTTGCGCGAAACATACGTCAGGGGGACCGGAGTGACCAGCGGCACCGGGCGAGAAACGACGCGGGCGCGGCGTCACCGCGCGCGCCCGCAAGCCGTTTTCCTAGTCGTCCTGCGTTTCCTCGGTTTCCTCGGGAGGCACCGGCAGGAGATCCGGGTCCGGCATCAGCATGAATTCCGGATAGGCCTCGATGCCCAACTCGCCGGCGTCCTGGCCGACTTCCTCCACGTCGCGCGACACCCTGGCGCCCAACGTCTTCTCGATGATGAACCAGACTAGGTACGAGACCCCGAACACGAAGACGCCGATGGCCAGTATGCCGACCAACTGGGAAACGAAGTTCGCCCCGCCGGCGATGCATGCGGCAAGGGTTCCCCAGACGCCGGCGAAAAGGTGGGCGGGCACGGCACCCACGACGTCGTCGACCTTCATCTGCTCCAGGAACCGGATACCGGCCGTGCAGATCACGCCGCCCACGAAGCCGATGAGTACGGCCCATCGGTGGTCGAGTATGTCCGGCGCGGCGGTAATCGACACCAGACCGGCAATCGCGCCGTTCAGACCGGCAAGCAGGTCGACCCGGCCAAGCAGGGGTCGCGACACGGCGATGGCCGCCATGACCCCCGCCGCTGCAGCAAGGTTGGTGTTAACGAGGATGTTGCTCATGGCCACGGCGTCCGCTGCGCCGCCGAGGGCCAGCTGCGAACCGCCGTTGAACCCGAACCAGCCGAGCCAGAGGATGAATACGCCCAGGGTCACGATGGGAATGTTCGAAGGCACGGTCGGTTTGACGGTGCCGTCGGCGCGGAACTTGCCGAGCCTCGGCCCGACGATCAGGGCGCCGGCAAGGGCCGCCCATCCACCGGTGGAGTGCACGATGGTCGATCCCGCGAAGTCCTTGAACGCGGCGCCCGTCCACTTGGCGAGCAGACCTTCTTCACCGCCAAGCCAGCCGGTTCCCCACGTCCAGGCGCCGATCACCGGATAGATGAACCCTGCCAATACCGCGGCGAATACGAAAAACGACCAAAGCCGAACCCGCTCCGCCAACGTTCCCGAGACGATGGACGCGGTCGTGGCCACGAACACCATCTGGAAGAACCACTCGGACATCTTCGAATAGCCGTTTCCAACAACGGCATCCTGGGCGCCGGCCTCGCCTCCGAGCAGGGCGACTTCCTCGGCAGACGGCCCGTAGAACAGATCGAACGAACCGAACCACGATCCCACGTCCGTGTACATGAGATTGAAGCCGATGAAGAAATACATCAGCCCGGCGATGGAATACAGCCCGATGTTCTTCAGGCAGATCACCGAAGCGTTCTTGGTGCGCACCGAACCGGATTCGAGCATGGTGAACCCGGCGCACATCCACATCACCAACGCGCCCCAAATCAGGAACGAGAAGGTGTTGAAGACGAACTGGGATTCCTGCTCGACGGCGGCGGACGCCGGTGCCGCCAGCAGCAGGAGCGTGGTCGCAAACCACTTCCCCAGCGACCGGATGGAAAAAACCTTGCTATTCGCGCAGAACATGGCCCCCCCCCCGACGAGCGATTGACGCGACCCGATGATACGACCTGCGGCATCCGTGCAAAAGCACCGGCGGTGTCGCAGTTTAAGAAGCGCTTTCGGCTCGAGTCGGCTCGAGCGGCAGGCGGATACGGAATTCCGTGAACACCCCCACCTCCGAGTCGACGTCAATGTGGCCGCCGTGCCGGGTAATGATGTCCGCGGTCAACGAAAGCCCAAGGCCGGTGCCTTTGCCGGTGTCCTTGGTGGTCACGAAGGGTTCGAACATGCGCTGGCGCAGCTCCGGGGGGATGCCGGGGCCGTTGTCCCGGATGGTGAACTCGACCGCATCGTCCAGGCGCCGACTCGAAATGCCGAGCTCCGGGTCGTAGTCGGCACCGAGCTCGGCACACTTCTCCTCGATTGCCTGGCAGGCGTTGGTCAGGATGTTCAGGAATGCTCGGCTGATGTCCTGGGGTACGACCTCGACCATGCCGACCTTGTCGTCGAGGTCGTCCATCATGGTGACGTTTAATTCGTTGTTTTCGGCCCTGATGGCGTGGTAGGCCAAGTCCCGGTACTGCTTGACCAGGGCGTTGAGATCCGTCTCGCGCCAGTCGCCCGGTTCGGCCCGGGAGTGCTCGAGCATATTGTGCACGATGCCGTCGGCGCGCCCGCTGTGCTCCCGGATCTTCTCCAGGTTGACGCGCAGATCGTCGAGCACCTCTTCGACTTCCTCGACCGTGTCGGATTGATCGTCGCCCGCTTCTTCGAGGATCTCGCTGATCTCGTCGACAAGCTCCCGGGAGACCTCGGAGAAGTTGTTCACGAAATTGAGCGGATTCTTGATCTCGTGCGCCACGCCCGCCGTCAGCTGGCCGAGCGATGCCAGCTTCTCTTCGGCGACGATCTGCTCCTGCGCTTTGCGCAGTCGCTCGAGAGCCTGTTCGAGGTCCTGGTTCTTCTCGTCGAGTTCCTGCGCGAGCTTCTCGACCAGGTTCAACCGCTGGACCTCCAGTGCATAGCGTCGGAAGACCTCCAGTGCATTGGCCATGTCGGTGACCTCGTCGTTTCCGGTCACCGCGACCGGAACCTCCAAGTCGCCTCCGGCCATGTCGCGCATGTTGCCGGCAAGCTCGACCAACCGGCGAATCAGGTGCCTGCCCACGAACAGCCAACCGATCAGGACCGCGCCGACCACGCTCACCAAGGTCAGTGCCACGAGCAGAACCATGCCGGTGGTCGCCGCCTCCTGGGATTGGGTGTTCACGGCGACCGCCTGACGGTTGATCTCCGCCACCAACGCTTCCATGTCCGCGAGCAGCAGCGTCGACGCTTCACGGCCGTTGTCCAAAGCCTCGGTTTCGCGCTCCAGTCGTTCAAGCGTCTCGCGCCGAAGTGCCAGTACGCCGTCGGCCGCGCTGCCGATCTCGACGAGCCGGCGCGCATCCGCCACCAACCCGGCCTGGTCCGGGCGCGGCGCCAGCCTCGCACTGACCCGCATGATGCTCTGGGCGGCGCTCTGGAATCGCTCCTCGATGGGTCCCAAGAGATCCCGGTCCGCCAATACCAGGGCTTCGCCGAGCAGCAAGCCCCCGATCGTGGTCTGGTCGTTGATCTCGATCAGGTCCCGGTAGTGGGCTAGCTCGATGTCCCAATCGCGTTCCGACAAGGGCTCAGCCACGTCGTCGAGATTGCGCAATCCCGTCGCCAGGAAAAACCCCTGGTCGTCGATCGCCGCGCCGGTGCTGCGCTCGAGGTTCTTGTTGATCACGCCAAGTTCGCTTACCAGCACCTCGAGAAGCGCCCGGATGTCCAGCCGACGCCCGGACGACTCCTCGATCTCGTTCAGCAGGGCCTCCAGGGTATCGAGGCGCAACGACAGCTGGTGCGCCTGTTCGCTGAAGATCTCCATCGCGCCGATGGCCTCGACCATCTCGATGAGTTCCCGCCGCCCCTGCGACACTTCGTCGGCGACGCTCTGGTGCTCCGCGGGCGTCGAAGCCGACACCATGCGCACAACGCTCTGCACCAGGTTGGTGCTCTGCCGCGCCACCTCCACGGCTCGGCTCAAATTGGGAATGCTGTCCTCGGCCAACCGCGATTGGTACTGGACGATCTGGTTCAGGAAAACGTACGCGACGACGCTCGCCATGGTGACCAGGAGCACGCTGCCAAACAGCCCCACGTAGGTTTGCAGGCGGATGCCGATGCGCCGGCCCGTGGTGTGTTCACCCGGAACCGCGCCTGCGTCTGGGGCGGCACCCTCCGGCCGGCTTGCCGCCGCCGCAGCGGCCGACGAGTCGCTCACCTGACCATCCGTCGCGCGGGCCTGACCTCGCCGTTGGCATCGATCACGGTCAGGTAGACGCGGTCGGAACCCTGATTGTCCTCAACGCCGTATTCCAGCTCGAAACCGCCGAGATCAATCGGCGGTGCGTTGCGCAGCGCCTCGAGAAACTGCGCCCGCGACGCCCCGGGCCCCGCCAGGCGTAGGCCTTCCGCGACCAGGCGCCCTGCGAGGTAGCCCTCGAGGGATACGAACCCGGGCTCCGCATCGGGCGCAAACGCCGCCAGGGCCTCCTGGTAGCGATCGACGACGGCAACCCCCTTTTCCAACGGAAACGGCACGACCTGGGTGATGTACACGCCGACACCGTCGGCACCCAGTTCCTCGGCGAGCGCCGAGGTTCCCACGAAGGAGATATTGACGAACACCGGCCGGAAACCGAGCCGCCGCGCCCACCTGATCAGCGTCGCGGCGGGTTTGTATGCACCGATGATGACCACGGCGTCCGGGTCGTAGCGACGCAGATCGAGAAGGGCGCTCTTGACGATCTCGGTGTTGCGCGGGTAGTTGGCTTCCGCGACCAGGGGCAGCTCGTGGGCATCCAGCGCGCGCCGCAATCCGGCCAGCCCAGCTCGTCCGTACGAGTCATCCTGGTAGAGGATGCCGATCTTCTCGATGCCGAGATCGTCCGTCAGCCGGGCGACGATCTCCGCAGTCTCCTGGAAGTACGAAGCCCGGACGTTGACCACGTTCGACCGTTCCTTCACGTCGCGGAGAAACTCCGCGCCGGTGAACGGCGCGATGTAGGGCACGGCGGCATCGCTGGTAACCGGTTGGGCGGCCCGGGACGTGGGCGTGCCGACCGCACCGACTAGGGCGAAGACGTCGTGCTTCCCGATCAGTTCGCGGGTGTTCGCCACCGCCGCCTCCGGCTCGTACATGTCGTCCAGGGAGACAAGGGCAAGCCGGTGGCCCCCGATGCCGCCGGCCGCATTGACTTCGGCGAACGCGGACTCGAGTCCCAGACGCATGCCCGTGCCGAGTTCACTGGCCGGACCGCTCAACGCGGCGGACTGACCGAACACCACCTCGCGTGGCACCGCTTCAGAAGGCGGATCGCCCCCCGCTTCTTCAGCGTCTGCCGGGGATCGAAGGAGCCAGACCAGAACGGCCAAGGCCGATAGCAGCGAACGCCGCATCAGGATGGTTGCCGAATATCGGTCAAGCCGGCTTGTTGCTGTTCATGCGCAGCGCCAAGCAGGTCATGTCGTCGAACTGGGCCACGCCTCCCGCGAATTCCTCGACCGCACCGACGACCTCCGCGATCAGGTCGGGTATGTCGGCATCCGCCCGTCGTGCGAGGAGCTCGTCGAGACGCCCTTCACCGAACTCCTCTTCCGAGGCATTGCACGCCTCGGTGATACCGTCCGTATAGAGGAACAACGCATCGCCGACGCCCAGCACGAGTTCGTTGTCATGGAATTCGTGCTCCATGAAGATACCAAGGGCGATGTCATCGCTCGACGGAACCTCCTGCACCTCGCCTTGGCAGATCAACCGCGGCGGGTTGTGCCCGCCGTTGCAGTACCGCAAGCGGCCATCGCGGAGGTCGAGTACGGCATAGAACAAGGTGACGAACATGCAGGCGTCGTTGTCCTGGCTGACCAGTTGGTTGACCTCGTACAGACAGGCAGACGGAGACTCGTGGTTGCGGGCCGCCGCCTTGAGGAGCGCCCGGCTCACCATGGTGAATAGCGCCGCGGGTATGCCCTTGTCCGAAACGTCGGCGATCACCAGCCCCATCCGGTATTCGTCGACGCTGAAGAAGTCGTAGAAGTCGCCTCCTATCTCGCGCGCGGGTATCATCTCCGCCTGCACGTCGAAGTGTTCCGTCACCGGCAACGCCGCCGGCAACACGGATGTCTGCACCTGGCTTGCCACGACCAGTTCCTGCCTCAAGGCCACAAGCCGGTCCCGGGACGCCAACGCATCCTCTAGAACCTGGATGTGGCGCAGGGTCTTTTCGACGGTGACCTGAAGGTCATTGAAATCGATGGGCTTGGTGACGAAGTCGAAAGCGCCCCGGTTCATGGCGGTACGGATGTTGGCCATGTCGCCATAGGCGGATACGACAACGGCGGAGATGTTGGCCTCGATCTCCTCCAACTGGCTCAACAGCGTGAGCCCATCCATCACGGGCATGTTGATATCCGACAGGACTAGCCGGATCTCCGGCATCTCCGCCAGCACGTCCAACGCCTCGCGGCCATTGCGCGCAAAGTGCAACTCGTACTCGCCCCTGCGAACTTGGCGGCGAAACCGTTGCCGCATCAACAGTTCGAGGTCTTCCTCGTCGTCAACGACGAGTATCTTCGCCGGCGTGCTCATGATCTCCTATCGAACGTCCACCCCTGTCACAAGGTCGCCAGCGCGTCTTCGCGGTTGCCGTGAACGGCCAGGATCTTGTCGAAACCCGTGATCTCGAAGACCTGACGGATTTGCTCGGACAGGTTGCAGAAAACCGCCTTTCCTCCTTGCGCCTGCAGATCGCGGGCGGCCATGAGCAGCACTCTGAGCCCCGCACTGCTGATGTAGTTCAAATCGACCATGTCGAATACCAACCGGGTCTGACCCGCTTCCAAGCGCTCCCGCACGGCACCTTGAAGGATCGTCACGTTCGTACCGTCGACCCGACCGTTGGGGCAAAGTACGACGGCATCGTCCTGTTCTGTGCTCGGGACCGTCAGAGAGGATTGATTCGCCATATCTCTAACTCTCCATTCTCATTTGCAAGATGATCCTGTTCGTGTCGCCATCGCGTTCGTAGTGGGCCGTTTCGGAGAGCTGCATCACCAGGAAGACTCCGAGTCCGCCAATCGGTCTCTCGTCGAGACCCTGCTCGATGTCCGGCTTGGGGGCCTCCTTGAAGGGATCGAACGCGGCGCCATTGTCCTCGACCTGGGCAACCACCATGTCCCCATCGCGCCAAAGTCGCAGCCGCAGGACCGGTTCGGCGGCATCGGTCAAGGCGTAGCTGACACTGTTGGTTATCAGTTCGTCGAGCACCAGGTTGAGGTTAATCGGCAAGGCACCGCTGAGCGCCTCCTGTGCCGCGAACTCCTCGACGACATCAGCCAACGCGGTGAGAGCCATGTTCAACTCCGGGCGCAGGAGTACGTCAATCCCCTGTCCCTTCTGTGTTTCCCTGCCACCCATACATCGATAGTACATCATCCCCAACGCAAAACGCCGAAACCCGCATTGCCGTTGTGCAGGACCGATTCCAGCCAGCCACCTTGTGGGCGAACGGCCGGGGACAAAACGCATCGCCACTCGGGCAGCCAACTCCGCTGCTCCCGGGGGCTCCGTAGACTGGGGCCGGCGGCGCCAACGCGAACCACCCCTTGTATAATGGAAGTACAGGGACGTACAATTGGCCGTCCACTTCGACCGGATCGATCGTGGACGAAGACCTGTACAAGATCGGCGCCGTGGCCAAGCGCACCGGAATCAGCCCCGAATGTCTGCGAGCCTGGGAACGCCGTTACGGCTTGGAGCCTGCGCAGCGCGCCGGCAAGACGCGCTTCTACAGCGTATCGCAAGTCGAGCGACTGACCAGCGTCAAGGCGCTGCTTGAGCAGGGCCATCCCATCAGCCAGCTGATCCAACTCAGCGACGACGAGTTGCAGCGCCGCCTTCGACCCCCGCCGTCCCGGGCAGCCGCGCACCGTCGTCGCACCGGACTCGTTGGCGGACAACTCATCCTTGCCAATCGCGAGGCCCGCCGAAACCCACAAGCCAATGATGCGGCGATGGAAGTGGTCGCCGAGTGGTCGACCGCAGCGGAACTCAAAGCCGATCGGGGGGCGCTCCCGGAACTCGACTGTGTCGTCGTCTACGTTCCGACCTTAGACCCCCAACGCCTTGAAGAAATTGAAGAAATCTACCCGGATGCCAGCCTTGTGGTCGCCTTCCGGTACGCCACCGCCGCTGACCTCGAAGCCTGCCGCCAGGCGGGGCGAGCAATCCTGCGCTGGCCAGCGGAATGGCAGACGGTGGTGCGTCGAGTCACCGCCACGGCCCCCGTCATGGCGGATGCGCCTCGACGGTTCAGCGACGGCGAACTGATGCACATTGCCATGATGGCGACCCAGGCGGAATGCGACTGCCCCCGCCACCTGGCGGAACTCATCGGGGTGATCAACGACTACGAAAGTCATGCCCGCCGATGCGGCAGCACCTACGGCAACGTCGACGAAGACCACCGCCTCGTGGCGGGGCGCGTTGGTGCCGCACGCGGCCACCTCGAGGAGTCATTGCACGCTCTCGTCGAGAAGCATGGACTGTTGGCGATGGCCAACTAACGACGACCGTCACTGGGTCCCGGTACGGTGCTCCAACACGGTGCAATCGGGACGAAAAAAAGTCTTGACACCACTGTTTTCGCGTGTACTATACAAAACCGGTACAGATTGAGTTAGGCGCGACGGCAGCTTCGGTCCTCCCTGTGATGCTTGTGTCCTTCCCCCCTAGTTGAAGCTGCTTCCAGCGGCGTATTACGCCGCTGGCGCGCCCCTTCTTTTTCGTACCCCGCACACGTCGTCCCAGCCGTCTGTAGATCCCAAACCCGATCGCCCGCGGCCGCTTGCGGCGCGCGTGTTCGGGCGGGACGGG
>JAPPND010000066.1 GCA_028818795.1 Gammaproteobacteria bacterium
GCGGCACCGCACCGTGGGGACGCCCTTGTGGCGGTCCGTGGCGACGAAAAGGCGCGGAGACGTTAGCGCCGGGGGCCGCGCGTGCGCGTCCGCCGTCGGGGAATGTTGAGGCGCTGGCGTCGTTCCCAAAGGCTCTTTCGGCTGATCCCCAGCGCCTTCGCCAGTTCCGTCTCGGTGAGACGATCTTCGTTGTCGAGAACGAACCGCAGGAAGTAGCCCTCCAGGCTGCTCGACGATTCCCGATGCGCGTCGGCCTGGGCCGTGTGCGACGCGCCGACGTGGATGGGCAGCATTTCGGCATCGATGGTGGTTGACTGGCACAGGATCACCGCACGCTCGAGGGCGTTTTCCAGCTCCCGCACATTTCCGGGCCACCGGTACCGCCGCATCGCTTCCATTGCTGCGGCCGACAGCGCGAGTCCGCGCTTGTTGAACTTGCCGGCGAGGCGCCTGAGCGTGGTCTGCGCAATGGCCACCACGTCGTCGCCGCGTTCGCGGAGCGGAGGGACACGAAGAGAAACCGAGTTGAGCCGAGCGAACAGGTTCTCCCGGAACTGCCCGCTCTTGGTCAATTGCCGAAGGTCGCGATGGGTGGCGGCGATGACGCGGACGTCGACGCGGTGGGCCTCGGAGCTGCCGAGTCGACGAAACGTACCTTCATCCAGGTACTGGGCCAGGCGCGCTTGCGCGCTCGCGGGAAGGTCGCCGATCTCGTCTAGGAACAGGGTGCCGCCGTGAGCTGCCTCGAGCAATCCGCGCCGCGCCGCCGGGTCTTGCGTTGCGGACGGGCCCACCGAGGTGCTGCCGAACAGTTCGACCTCGATCAACGTCTCGGGAATCGCCGCGCAGTTGAAGCTGATCACCTGCGCGTGGCGCCGCCGGCTCGCCGAATGAAGGGCCCGGGCGATGAGTTCCTTGCCCGTGCCGGATTCACCGAGAATCAGAATCGACGACTCGGTTGGGGCGACGGAGGCGACCTGGTCGAGTAGCTCTCGCATTTCGTCGCACTGGCCGACGATGGGCGAAAACGCCGAACGATCCGCAGGCACGTCGGCCGAGGCGACGGCACGTTCAACCGCCGCGTTCAGGGCGTTCGGTTGAATCCGCCTCGGCAGGTAGTCGGCGGCCCCGGACCGCATGCACTCGACCGCTTCGGGGATGCTCGGCGAGTCGGCCAAGAGCACAACGGGCACCGGGGCGGCCATCGCGACGACGTTCGGGGACGCGGCCGCCAAGGACGCATTGGCGACGACGATGTCCGGTTGCGCATTGCCGATGGTCACGCGGTCCGCGTTGGGCGCCTCGACGACGCCGAACCCGTTGCGTTCGAACTCCTCACGCAGATTTCGGCGGCTCGAGTCGTCCTGTTCGATCACGAGCACGCGGGTCATCTCGTCAATACTAGCGCGTCTTGCGAGTACGCAACGGCGTCTTTGCGAGTACACAAGCCCTTAGGGAGCAGATTGAGGCACCTGGCCACTCCCAGCCTGAGACTGGGCATCAAGGGCGCCCACGGAATCTAGCAGGACGATCGCCCTCCCTCGGGCGCTTGTTTTCGTGAAAGAATCCGGCGTACGACTAGCGGTGCGCCCAAGGCCCGACGAGTGATGACGACCATACGGCATCGAAGCTTGATTCGAGTGAGAGCGGTTTGCCGCGGACAAGAGGACTCGCGGCGCTGTTGCGGCGGCGAGGCGATACCATGAACGAACTGTCGATGGGCACCCTGCTGCTCGTCATCGTCGTCCTTACCATCATGTCCGCGTATTTCGCCGGATCCGAGACGGCGATGATGGCGCTGAACCGCTATCGCCTTCGGCATCTCAGCAACGAGGGTCACCGGGGCGCGCGCAAAGCCAACCGCCTGCTGCAACGGCCCGACCGGCTGCTCGGCGTCATCCTCATTTGGAACAACATCGTCATCATTCTGGCCGCGTCGTTCGCCACCGAGGTCTCCCGCCGACTCCTCGGCGATGCTGTGGGCCCGATTGTCGGTGCGGTGCCGTTCACGTTCTACATGCTGATCTTCGCCGAAGTGACGCCGAAGACCGTCGCGGCTGCGAGACCGGAGACGTTCGGCTTTCCGTCGGCCTACATCCTGCAGCCGCTGTTGCAGATCTCCCGTCCGTTGGTGCTCTTCGTGAACTGGATCAGCAACCTGATGGCGATGCCGTTGATTGCGCGGGCCGAGGAGAAGTCCGAGACGCTTTCGGTCGCCGAACTCAAGACCGTGCTGAACGAGCACACGACGATCCCACGCGACCACCAGGACATGATCGTCGGCATCCTGGACCTGGAGAACGCCACGGTGGAGGACATCATGGTGCCCCGCGCCGAGATCGCCGGTATCGACATCAACGACGATACGGCGACGATCATCGAGGCGATCGAGAGTTCGCAGCACACGCGCCTGCCAGTGTACCGTGAGCATATAGACGACGTGGTCGGCATCCTCCACTTGCGGCGGGCATCGCGTTTCACGAGCCGGGAAACGTTCAGCAAGGCCGCCCTCGTGCGGGAGACCGAGGAGCCGTACTTCGTCCCGATGAGCACGTCGCTCCACACCCAGCTCTTCAACTTCCGACGACGCAAGCGGCGCATCGGGCTGGTGGTCGACGAGTACGGCGAGATCCAGGGGATGGCGACGATGGAGGACATCCTCGAGGAGATCGTCGGGGAATTCACGACCGACTTCACCGCCGACTTGGGCGAGATTCATCGGCAGAACGATGGATCCTACGTCATCAACGGCAGCGTCCTCGTCCGCGACGTGAACCGGGCTCTCGGCTGGGACCTCCCGACCACGGGTCCGCGGACCATGAACGGACTCGTCCTCGAGTACCTGGAGGCGTTTCCGGATGGTCAGGTCGGCGTCCGGATTGGGCGCTACGCGATCGAGACGGCCCGGATCACGGACAATGTCATTCGCACGGTCAAGGTGACCCAGCTGCCGGGCGACGCACCCTGACGTCAGCGGTCGATGGCGAAGAATCCGGTGACCGTGGCGCCCCGGGGCACCCGGGCGATGTTCCATTCGTCAACCGCCCAGGCGAGCATGGTCTCAACCTGGCCGAGGGGCGGATCGAAACCGAGCAGCGAAAGTACGGCGGCCAGGTTGTGCGCTGCCCATCGATTGTCGATGGCGGTTGCGCGGTTGTGCTTGGACAGCTTGACTCCGGAGGCTTCTACCACCACGGGGACGTGAGCGTAGGTGGGGGCCTCCATGCCGAGCCAACGCATGAGGAGAAGCTGCTCTGCAGTGTTGTCCAGGAGATCGGCCCCCCGGACGACGTTGTTCACGCCGATCGCGAGGTCGTCGACGACGACCGCAAGCGGGTACGATGCGAAGCCATCGCGGCGCCGCACGATGAAGTCGCCCACGGTGCGCGGCGACATGTCCACGTAGCCCTGCACGCGATCCACGAATTCCGGGGCCGCCAACCCGGCTCGAACCCTTAGGGCGTTGCCATCGCGGCGCAACCCCCGATCTCGGCATGTTCCCGGATACTGGTCGTGTCCGCGTAGTTCCCGGCGGGTGCAACCGCAGGCGAAGCATCTCGCGTCCAGTTGTGAAATCGCGCCGACGTGGCGGTCTTGGTTGTCGCTTTGCCGGTGAACGGGTCCGTCCCAGCGAAGCCCATGCGATTCCAGCGTGGCGAGAATGGCGGACTCGGCATCGGGGTCGACGCGCGGCGTGTCCAGGTCGTCGATCCGGACCAGCCAGGTGCCGCTTCCGGCGCGCGCATCGAGCCAGGAGGCGACTGCGGACAGCAGCGATCCGATGTGCAGGGGACCCGATGGCGTCGGCGCGAAACGACCGACGTAGTCCGCCGCCGGTTGCTTGCCGTTGTCTTCCCTGAGGTGCGCGCTCCTCGGCGTCACATCAGCCGCGGAGCTGTTTCTCGCGGAGTTCGTCCAAGGACTTGCAGTCCACGCACTGGGTCGCGGTAGGCCGTGCCTCGAGCCGGCGCAGACCGATTTCGACGCCGCAGGTGTCGCAGTACCCGTAGTCGTGGCGATCGATCCGGTCGAGTGTCTCGTTGATCTTGCGGATCAGACGCCGCTCCCGGTCGCGCGTTCGCAATTCGATCCCGAGTTCCTCCTCGCGCGTGGCGCGGTCGAGCTCATCCGGGAAGTTGGACGCCTCGTCCTGGAGTTGGTTGACGGTGCGGTCCACTTGCTCCATGAGTTCACGGCGCCATTCGTTGAGGATATGACGGAAGTGGGCAACCTGGTCCGGGTTCATGTATTCCTCGTCCGAACCGGGGGTGTAGGGCACGAAGTTCCGAAACGGGGATACGCCGCCGGTGGCGGTTCCTAAGAGTGAATCCTTGGTCTCGATGGACGTCTCGCTGGTTGCTTCGTTGGTCATGGCTTTACCGGCAATCCTATTGATCCAGTATGCTTGGCCGCCGCCAAGGTCGCTCTTTCGAGAGAGCCTGCCCCTAGTCGAGTGGGCCCTCTTTCGAGAGGGCGCGTAACCTACCAAAAGGAATTCGCAATAACCACATCGAATGCGTTACGGGAAGTTACGGATCGGTGAGGTTCGAGCCGCCCCTTCAACGCGCCACCCTGATCCGCCGCTACAAGCGTTTTCTCGCCGATGTCGAGACCGCCGAGGGAGAAACGCTAACCCTTCATTGTCCCAATACCGGGGCGATGACCGGCTGTGCCGACCCCGGCAGCAGCGCGTGGTACTCCACCTCCGCCAACGAGCGCCGCAAGTATGCCCACACGCTGGAGATCGTCGGTGATCGCGACGGCCATCTCATCGGAATCAACTCGGCGCGCGCCAACGCCCTGGTCGTGGAAGCGTTGGCGGTGGGCATGCTCCCGGGCTTCCCGGCCGACGCAGGCGTCCGGCGCGAAGTGGCGATCCCGGGGCAGCCGGGGCGCCTCGACCTATTGGTGGGCGACGTATACGTCGAGGTGAAGTCCGTCACCCTCAGGCTGGCGGATTCCGGCGCGTTTCCGGATGCGGTGAGCGCGCGTGCGACGCGTCATCTGGATACGCTGGCCCGCCTGAAGCGTAGAGGGCACCGCGCGGCGCTGGTGTTCTGCGTTCAGCACACGGGCATCGACAGGGTGCGCAGCGCCGACGAGATCGACCGCGACTACGGACGCGCGCTGCGCCGAGCGGTGGCGCACGGTGTGGACGTGGTTGCCGTGCGCTGTCGCGTGACCCCGTCGGAAATCGTGCCGGTGGGCGTTGTCCCAGTGGATTTGCCGTCATCGGTCGAGGAACGCTCGTAGGGGCGACCCTATCGCGCCCGCAGGGCGCGCGGTCGCCCTTGACCTTATCGCGCCCGCAAGGGCGCTCGCTCGCCGTCTGGCCCCATCCCCACCGCCCGAGGACTCTGCGCCTCTGCAACGGCACTTCGGGCCGTTCTGAGGCGCAGACTCCTTGGCCCGTCCCCTACGGGGCCTGGTACCTCGCCTTGATCTGGACGTAGTCCGCGACGTGGTCTAGGCGGGCGCCGTGCCTGGCCACCAGCTCGGCGGCGGCGAAGTTCGCGAAACCGGCGGCCGCGCTCGGCTCCGCACCATTCACCCGAGCGTGCAGGGCGGCGCCCGCGTAGATGTCGCCGGCACCGGTCGTGTCGACGGCTTGGCTCGGGAAACCGGGAGCGAACTGGCCTCTGCCCTTCGCCACGGCGAGGCTGCCGCGCGCTCCGAGGGTAATGTTGAGGAACGGAGCGATGTCGCCGAGTTCGGCGACCGCGATATCCAGGCGGTCCGTCCCGGCCCAGGTCAGGGCTTCTTCCTCGTTGCAGAACAGTTGATCGACGCCGTTGCCGAGCATGTCGATGAGCCCATCTCGGAAGTTGATGACCATGGACGGGTCCGCGAGCGACAGGCTCGTCCGCCCACGTCCGAGTTCGGCGATCTGCCGCGCCTCGACGGCGGCCTCTCGGCCGGATTCCGACGACGCGAGATAGCCCTCGACGTAGAAGTAGGCGGAACCCGCGATGGCGGCCTCGTCGAGATCCTGCGTTCCCAGTTCGGCCGATGCGCCGAGGAACGTCGTCATCGTGCGTTCGGCGTCCGCCGTAATGAGAGTCAGGCAGCGACCGGATCTGCCCTGCCCGTCGCGTGTGCCGACGGTGGCGACACCGGTATTGCCGAATTCCTCGAGAAAGAAACGACCGAGATCGTCCTCGGCCACCCGGCACGAATAGGCGCAACGACCGCCGAAGGCGTGTACGGCGAACACGGTGTTCGCCGCGGAGCCGCCGGCGCGGCGTTTGGGTTCGTGCTCGTCTAGGCTGGCGGCGAGAGCGTCGATGCGGGATTCGTCGACCAGGGTCATGTGGCCCTTGGCGAGGGCCATGTCGCGGAGATAGGCGTCGTCGACGCTGTATTCCAGGTCGACCAGGGCGTTGCCGAGCCCATAGACGTCGTAGCGCTTCGGGGAGCCGGATTTCGTGGAATGTGCCATCTGATCTGGGCGGTTGTGCGAACTAGCCGGGTCCGGTAGACCGTTCGCCGTCGCCACGACCGAAACCGCCATGCCCCGACTCGTCCGCAACGCCCTCACCGTGGCACACGTGCGCTGCGCCAGCAAGCCCGGCATCCTCGTCGACGGCAACGGATTGATGCGCCGTGTCTAGAAATCCGGCGCCAAGTGCTGGGGTGCAGCGCATCATGATCCACGGCAAGCGGCGCGACATCGGGGTCGGTGCCGCCGCCGGTCGCGGCTGATCAAGAATGACCCGAATGGGCACCTCCCTTGGACTCCGGGCTCTTGGGACGAGACAATACGGCTGCTCTGCTTCGATTGTCGCTGGGGTAAGCCAAGGTCTCGTCTAGGATCCGCTGACTGGAGAAGTGCATGACCGCCTTTTCGAGATGCCGCAGGGCACCATTAGTGGTCGGCGAAGTGGTCGCATGGGAAACATGAATCCAACCATCGAATCTGCATTTGACCAACTTCGCCGCCAATGGGGCATCGACCTCCAGCGCGCACACGCAGTCGTCGCTCTGCTCGCATCCACCAAGCCTGCGCCGATGGCAGACCTCGTCGTGAAGACTGGGTTGTCCCGCAGTTCTGTCGAAGGAATCGTACAGAGCCTTCGCCCATTCGTGCAGGAACTTTCGACGGGTTTCGTCATCGAGGGGAGCCACCATAGTGCTGTGTCCGGGATTCTTAAGGCGGCCAAACCTTCGCCTCTTACCCGAGTTGACGAATCCGCAATTCTCTCGAAACTAAACAAGGTACTCGCAGATCGACCGCCGCCGATCCGGCAGCTAGACCACGTGCCCGCGACAGTCGAGACCGTCTGGCGGCGAGCGACATATTTGTACCACACGTTCAACCTGCACGACGCTACCGTCCTGATGGTCGGGGATCAGGACATGACATCTATCGCTCTGGCTCTGATCTCCCCGTCCACGGATGTCGTGGTGGTCGACATCGACGAACGTATCCTTTCGTACATTCATGCAACAAGGCACAGGCTCGCGCTCCGGATCAGGCCCGTTTTCTCTGATCTGCGCATCACCTTCCCGCGTTCGCTGCAGCAACGCTGCCATCTGGTTTTCACCGATCCGCCATACACCGAGGAAGGATTGCGTCTCTTTCTTCAGCGCGCGGTGCAATCCTTGGTCCGAGGAGAACCCACGCGCGTGCTCCTAGCCTACGGATTCGGCGATCGTCAACTTGCCAAGGCGTACAAGGCACAATCTGTCATTCACAGCCTGCGATTCGTTCAGCACGCGATGTTGCCTGATTTTCATCACTTCGAAGGTGCGCAAGCGATCGGCAGTCGGAGTGACCTTTACGTTCTCGAACCGACCACACGCGCCTTTGCAGCATCGCGAGACGTAAGCGGGAATAGGGCCATATACTCAAAAGGGCGTGAAGGTCCCAATGCCAACATTCGATCCTTGCCATCAGAGCTCTTGGATGTGCTGCCCGAACCGATGGACTGGCTGCTCGTGGGCAATCCGCTACCGAAAATTGCACCCAAACAAAGGGTGCCGATCGACACGTTCATCCGGGCACGATTCGTAAACACCCGCGCCAAGCGTATAGTCGTTAACGCGTATCCAGGCTTCGATGGCTACCTGTTGCGACTCTGTCTACATGCAAACGCCGACTACATCACCGTGATTGGTACGTGGCGCGCTGTCGTAAAGCTCCGACGGAAACCGTATAGAGAGTTGGTTCTACTAAAGTACCGAGAGGCATGTTACCGACAGTCCGGCAACGCAGGAGTTCTCGCTCTAGCGCCAAGAGAGGCACCGGACATGGATACCGTAGACTCGGTGATGATACAGCTGCTCCGCAAACCCGCAGCGCGGTTGGGCTCAGCTTGGCGCGAGGCGCTCATCAGGCACTTTCGTACCCAGGATGTCGTGATTACCAAGAATGAAGCAAGGGCCGTGATTGCAGACACTGAGATCGGCTCGATCCACGGCGAGTCATACTTGGTCGAACTACCCGAGTTGATGTTGTTTCGGCTCAGGGATGCTGTCGCGCGGACAATCGGATTGCTCGAGGTGTAGCCGGCCCTTGGCGTTTTTCCATGGAAGTGTCCACCCCAGGTGCCGGGTCGCGGACGCGCAAGGAACAACGGAGCTGTAGGGGACGGGCTTGTCCCGTCCCGTTGCACTGGAGCCGTACGTCCGGCACGGGCGACCACAAGGGTCGCCCCTACGAATTGACCATCTATTCAACGGGTTGCGGATTTGTTCCATGGAAGGTCGGCGAAAACCCGGTCGGCCGCCTCGAGGGTGCGAACTACCTCGTTGTCACCGTGGGCACCCGACACGAATGCCGTTTCGAATGCGGATGGCGCGAAGTAGACGCCCTGTTCGAGCATGGCGTGGAAGAACCGCCGGTACCGGTCGACATCGGCGGCTGCGACATCGTCGTAGTTTCGAACCGTGCCGTCCTTGAAGAACAGGCTGAACATGCCGCAAGTCCGGTTCACCGCGAGTGGGACGCGATGCGTTTCGGCCGCCTCCGTCATACCATCGGCGAGGCGGTGGGTTGTCGAGGCCAGCGATTCGTAGAACGCCGCATCAAGCGATTCGAGCATGGCGAGTCCGGCGGTCATTGCCAGCGGGTTGCCGGACAGCGTGCCCGCCTGGTAGACGGGGCCCACCGGTGCAAGCCGGTCCATGATTTCGGCTTTGCCACCGATGGCACCGACGGGAAGACCGCCGCCGATCACCTTGCCGAGCGTCGTAAGGTCCGGCAGAACGCCGTAGGTCCCTTGCGCGCCCGCGGATCCGATACGGAAACCGGTGATCACCTCGTCGAATATCAGGATTGAGCCAGCATCAGACGTGAGCGTCCGCAGTGCCTCGAGGAACCCGGCCCGGGGGGGCACGCAACCCATGTTACCGGCGACGGGTTCGACGATGACGGCCGCAATGTGCTCATCGTAACGCTCAAAGGCTGCGCTGATGGCGTCGGGGTCGTTGAACGGCAGCGTCAGGGTGTGTTTCGCGGTGTCCTCCGGGACGCCGGGCGAGTTCGGAAGTCCGAGAGTCAGCAGACCGGACCCCGCTTCGGCGAGGAGTGCATCGGAATGGCCGTGGTAGCAGCCCTTGAATTTGACGATCATGTCCCGGCCGGTATGGCCTCGGGCCAATCGGATGGCGGTCATGGTCGCCTCGGTGCCGGAGTTGACCATGCGCACCTTCTCGATGGCGGGGAACCGTTCGACGACGGCTTCCGCCAACTCGACCTCGATCTCGCTAGGGGCGCCGAACCCGAGCCCGCGCTGGGCGCGGGCGCGTACCGCTTCGATTACGGCGGGAAAGGCGTGGCCCTGCAGCATGGGTCCCCAGGAACCGACGTAGTCGATGTATCGGTTGCCGTCCACGTCGGTGATCCAGGCACCTCGGCCGCTCGCAAAGAAGACCGGTGTGCCGCCGACGCCCTTGAAGGCACGGACGGGCGAGTTCACACCGCCCGGGATGCTGCGTTCCGCCCGAGCGATCAGGCTGGCCGACTTGTCATGATTCATTGATTCACCACCAAGCTTGTCGTTCGATGTCCTCCCGGGTCAACACGCCGACCGCTGCGATCGGTTCGTCCTCCGTGGGTTTCTTCGACGCCGCGCGGATGACGCACAGGGCGTCGCTGCCAGCGCGATTGAGTTCCGTCAGCGCCTCCTGCAGGGTGGCCCGTACGTCTACGATGCCGGCGCTGCTCGAAGGCGTTGCCGCGAGATCCGGCGCCTCGGTCGCGGCGTCGTTCTCGGCTTGGCTTGCGACGACGTCCTCGGCGTTGAGCACCAAGGGCAGCCCGCCGGGGATGTCGACCACGATCCACGCCGGTTTCGTCGACAAGGCGGAATCAAGCTCCGCCGGTTCGGGTTGCCTCGGCAGTTGAACAACGTCCCGGGACATCAGGCTGGCGACGCCGACGCGCATGAGGTGTTGCGCTGCGGGGTGGGGCGGATAGCGCACGCCCAGCGTGGCCAACGTGGTCAACAGCGCGGACCGTTGCTTGAGCAACTGACTGACCGTGAGTGTCGCGACGGCGATGATGAGCATCGCCGGCAGGATGACGTTCGGGTTGGCCGTCAGTTCCAGGACGGCAACCAGCGCTGCCAGCGGGGCCTGGAGCACTGCCGCCATCATCGCAGCCATGCCCAGCATGACGTAGAGAGCGGTGTCGGAGGCAAGTTCGGGAGCCAGTGCGTTGCCGGCCGCGCCCAATAGGCCGCCCAGCACCGCGCCCATGACAAGCGTCGGTCCGATGATGCCCACGGGCAGCCCGACCCCCACGCAGGCGGCGGAGGCCACGGTCTTCGCGATGAGGATCACCAGCAGGCTGGTCCAAACGAAGTTGTCGAGCAAGGCCTGGTTGACGGTGTCGTAGCCGACGCCGAGTACCTGCGGCGCGACGATCGCCGCAACCCCCGTGATCGCACCCGCCGCGGTGGCTCGCGCCCAGAACGGACCGGCCCGGAATTCCGCGAAGGTCTTGACGAGGACGATGAACAAGCCGCCGAGGAGCCCGACGACGACTCCCGACACCATGATGTAGGGGACTTCCAGCAGCGAGCGGAGATCGGTTTCTAGACCTGAGAATTCGATCACGTCGCCGAGATACCAGCGGCTCAGCACGGTGGCCGTCACCGTGGCGATGATGATGGGAATGAAGCTCACGATCGCGTACTCCATCATCACCACCTCCATGGCGAAGATGACGCCTGCCATGGGGGTGTTGAAGGATGCACCAATCGCGGCCGCCGTCCCGCAGGCCACCAGGGTTCGGACACAGTTGTCGGGTAGCCGGAACGCTTCCCCGAGCAGGCTCGATGCGGCGGCGCCGAGGTGAATGGCCGGCCCTTCGCGGCCCCCGGACAATCCCATGGAGAGACCGAAGACGCCGCCGAGAAACTGGCTGATGGCGCTCCTCAGGGGTAGCCGGCCACGATGGCGCGCCAGGCGTTCCATGACGTGAACGACACCGAAACGACGGGAGTCCGGCGGCAGGCGATTGAGCAGAATGCCGAGTCCAAGTGCGCCCAGGACGGGCAGGGCCACTCGCCATTCGAGGCCCAATGACGCGGGACCGTCGGCGGTCTGGCCATGGAGCAGCCAGCTGACGCCGTCGATGGCACCCCGGAACAGCAGCACGACGACGCCGGTCACCAACCCGACGGCTACGGCGAGAACCGACAGTTCCGGGAGTGCCGCACTCTCGGAAAGCTGGCGGCGAAGGAACTCCATGGCCACGGTCACGGGCGATCGGCGAATAGACGACAGGGCGAACCTCTAGCCTGTGGGAAGAAAGCAGGTCGGTACTATAAACCGCGACTTGGCGTGGTGCCGGATGCCCGGGACGCCCCGCCGTACCCGTCAACGGCATTGGGACGTTGACGGTTGGGTATAATCGCCACGATGGACGCAGACATACAGTTCTCTTCCCGTGCCGCGGGCAAGGTACGCGAGTTGATCGAGGACGAGGGCAACGTCGCCCTCAAGCTGCGCGTGTTCATTACCGGCGGCGGCTGCAGCGGCTTTTCCTACGGGTTCACGTTCGACGACAGCGTCGCGGCGGACGACTCGATCGTAGAGCGCGACGGCGTAACGGCGGTGGTGGACCCGATGAGCTACCAGTACCTGGCCGGGGCCGAGATCGACTACAGGGAAGATCTATCGGGCGCGCAGTTCGTGGTCACCAATCCCAACGCGTCCTCCACCTGCGGTTGCGGGAACTCCTTCGCGATCTGACACCTACCCGGCCGGGTATACGGCACCCAGCACCCGCGGGCCCTTGGCGCCCGTTACGGCGGGTACGTTGCTGGGTTGCCCGGTCAGGGTGCGATGCGCGAACCAGGCGAATGCGGCTGCTTCCAAACCGTCGCCGTCGACGTTCAGATCGTCTGAGCGAAGGATCCCGTAGCCGGGCAGGTTCGCCGCAAGACGTTTCATCAGGGCGTCGTTGTGCCGACCGCCGCCGCAGACGACCACATCGCCGGTTCCGGGTCCCCAGCGCTCGACGGCGGTCGCGATGCTCCAGGCCGTGAACTCGAGCAGCGTGGCTTGGACGTCTTCGGGCGGATGTTCGAACGGCGTGGCCATCCGGATGACGTAGTCGAGGTTGTAGAGTTCCTTGCCGGTGCTCTTCGGGGGTGCCCGCAACACGAACCCATCGTGTGCAAGCGCTGCCATGAGCTTCGGTGCCACCTTTCCCTGCGCTGCCCAAGCGCCACCCCGGTCATAGGGTTCGCCCCTGCAATGCCGGGACCAGGCGTCGAGTAGCGCATTGCCCGGACCGGTGTCGAAACCGATGATCGAATCCGACGCTGCAGGCAACATTGTTGCGTTGGCGATGCCACCGACGTTGATCACGACCCGGTGCCGTTCGGCATCCCGGAACAGGGCGTCGTGGAACAACGGCGCGAGTGGCGCGCCCTCGCCGCCGGCAGCCATGTCACGGCGACGCAGGTCGGCGACCGTGTCGATGCCGGTGATCTCCGCGACTCGGTTCGGATCGCCGATCTGCATCGTAAACGGGGGTGTCGAGTCGGGCCGGTGGCGAATCGTCTGGCCATGGCAACCGATGGCCCGGATGTCGCCTGGCGGGATGTTCCAGTGTTCCAGGCATCCGAGAACGGACTGGCCGATGAACTCGCCGAGCGCGGCGTCGCAAGTTCCGGCACGGTCGATTTCGTCGTCGCCCGAGCTGTTTAGGGCGACTAGGGCGTCCGCCAAGTCGCCCGGCAACGCCACGGTTGAGGATTCAACTATGCGCGGTGCCCCGGACATGTCGACAACGGCAATGTCCAAGCCATCGACGCTCGTACCCGACATGACGCCTACGTAACGCATGGGTCCTGGCGATGTTCGGACGCGCCTATTCTTCGCCTGGCGATTCCGATGGATTCAGGTAGGCGAGCTGACGGTCCTTCTTTTGACTCGCCAGGGATCCGAGAAGCGCGGACGTCGCCGCGTCGAAACGCTCGCGCTCGGCGGCGTCGATCGGTTCCGCCGGGGGCATGGACACCCGACTCGGATTGGTATGTACGCCGTCGACGAGAAACTCGTAGTGCAGGTGCGCCCCGGTGGCCCAGCCGGTGGCACCGACGTAGCCGATCACCCGGCCCTGTTCGACCCGGAGGCCGGGTTCGATGCCGGGCGCGAACCGGGACAGGTGCAGATACTTGGTCTGGTAACGATCCCCGTGCTGGATCTCGATGTAGTTGCCCTTCGACGACGACTTGGAGCGAACCGTAACCACGCCTGCACCCGCAGCCTTGACCGGGGTTCCGGAAGGCGCCGCGTAATCGATGCCGAGGTGCGGCATCGTACGCTTCCACAACGGATGGAGGCGCGCGCGGCTGAAGTTGGAACTGATGCGCGAGTAGTCCAACGGTGCGCGCAGGAACTCCTTGCGCAGGTTTTTGCCCGTCGGGCTGTAGTAGCTCGCGTTGCCGACGCTGTCGACGTAGCGTACAGCCTTGTAGCTTCTGCCTTGGTTGACGAACTCGGCGGCCAGGATATCGCCGAATCTTACGAATTTGCCGTCGAGCCGCTGTTCTTCGTACAGGACGTGGAACTCGTCCCCGTCGCGGATATCCAGGAACATGTCGATGTCCCACTTGAAGATGTCCGCCAGCTGCATCGCGAAGGCGTCGTCGAGTCCGATACGTTGGCATGCCCGGGCGAGGGAGTGGTCGATGCTCGCCTGGGCGTAGCTTCGAACGGCGTCGGGTTCCTTATACTTGGTCGAGACTTCGAACTCGTCGCCGACCCGCTGGAACTTCACCGTTTCCCAGGGCCCCGGTCGGTATTTGAGATGCACTAGGTTGCGCTCGGCGTCTCGACCGAACTCGATCTCGTAGCCCGGGTAGATCTTCGCCAACCGCTTCCCCAATTTGCCGCTTTCCACCAGGAGGTGCAAATCCCGGGCGGCCAGGCCGTGGCGGTGGAAGATCGTCGACAGGTTGTCGCCGGGCTGAACTTCCGCTGTAAACGTCTCGAGACTTGGTGTTGGCGGCGGCGCGGGAGCGGGAGGGTCTTGGGATGGCTGGGGAGGCGCGGGGCCGACGCTCGGCTCACTCGCCGCGTTGGCACGCTGTGGTGTGACGCCGCTGGCAATCCACACAAGCCCGGCAAGGGAGACGCAGGCGACCGCCCCAATCCAGCGCGTGTAGGATTTCCGTGACACGGTCTTGCTGGCCTGCTCTACTCCCCCTGGCGGGTACCACGCCAATCCCCAGCCCATAAGGCCGCGAGTCTTGGGGAGTATATGTGAATTGGCCGTGATGGGAACCCCCGGATTGCAGCGGCGAGGGGTTGGGAGACGTGTCAACCCGTCGTGGGCTCTGCTATGGTGCGCTCCGATCTGCTCCGCCCTCGTCGTGACGATGTCGCTGCTACACACCCTCCACCACCGAGGCCTGATCTCGCAGGTATCCGACAACCTAGCGTTGGCGAGTCACTTGTCGAGCGGTGCGCAGTCGGTCTACGCGGGCTTCGATCCCACCGCACCGAGTCTGCAAGTGGGCAACTTGGTACCGCTCTTGATGCTGCGGCGTTTCCAGTTGGCCGGGCACCGGCCGGTCGCCGTCTTGGGCGGCGCGACCGGCGCGATCGGGGATCCCTCCGATCGCGCCGAGGAGCGATCGCTGAACGACGCCGCGACGATCGAGCGTTGGCTTGAAGGGATCCGTCGGCAGGTGGCGCGTTTCGTCGACACGGAGGGTGAACGCGGCGGGCTCATCCTGAACAACCTCGACTGGACGCGAGACTTGGACGTCATCGCGTTCCTGCGCGACGTTGGCAAGCACTTCTCGGTCAATGCGATGATCGGGCGGGACTTCGTGCGGTCCCGGCTTGAGCGCGAGGGCGCGGGCATCTCCTACACGGAGTTCAGCTACGTGCTGCTCCAAGCGCACGACTTCCTCCACTTGGCGCGTAGCCACGACTGCCGGGTACAGATCGGCGGCGCCGATCAGTGGGGCAACCTCGTCTCGGGCATCGACCTCATCCGCCGCGTCCTGCGAAAGCCGGCCTACGCCTTGTCGATGCCGCTGATCGCCAAGAGCGACGGGACGAAATTCGGAAAGAGCGCCGGCGGTTCGGTTTGGCTGGACCGGACGCAAACATCGCCGTACGCCTTCTACCAGTTCTGGATGAATTCGGCGGACCGTGACGTGGTGGACTACCTGCGCGTCTTCACCCTGTTAGGGGAGGACGAAGTCGACGCTGCGGCGACGGCCGTGGACGAGCGTGCCCACCAACGGGACGCGCAACGTCTGCTCGCACGTGAGGTCACGCGATTGGTGCACGGCGACGAGGGCTTGGTCTCTGCGCAACGGATTACGGAAGCGCTATTCGACGGCGACATCCGTGCGTTGGGCCGCGACGACCTCAAGCAGCTCGAGCAGGACGGCATGGACGCGACGCGCCTTGCGCCGGGGACCGGGTTGCTCGCGGCGCTGACCGCCGCCGGCCTCGCGAAATCGAATGGCGCCGCCCGCCGGCTGGTCGACGCCAACGGTGTCCGGCTCAATGGCGAAAGCGTGACTGATCCGGCATTGAGTCTCGACGTCAGCGGTGCGCTGTTCGGTCGCTATCACGTCGTTCGACGAGGCCGCAAAAGCTGGCATCTCATCGTCCTGGAGGCGTGACTTCGAGGCGCTCTTGGGACCGTCACAAATCCGTTGACAAGGACCGTTCCGGGCGTATGATACGCACCCCTTGGCCCGAAGGCCCGAGCCTTCGCGCCTGCTCTTTAAGAACGTGAAGACAAGCCATTCGTGTGGGCGCTCGTATTGAGCTTCGAGCAAACCCTTTGGGGCCGTGTGGCCAACGGGCATTAGCCTGGCGGTAGCACGGCCTGTATGAAATGAACTGAAGAGTATGATCATGGCTCAGATTGAACGTTGGCGGCAGGCCTCATACATGCAAGTCGAACGCGAAAGGCCCTTCGGGGCTGAGTAGAGTGGCGAACGGGTGAGTAACGCGTAGGAATCTACCCGGCAGTGGGGGACAACTCGAGGAAACTCGAGCTAATACCGCATGTGATCGCCGGCATTCGTGCCGGGGATGAAAGCGGGGGATCTACCCATCGCGATTTCGGTCGCGGCGGAGGACCTCGCGCTGTCGGAGGAGCCTGCGTTGGATTAGCTTGTTGGTGGGGTAATGGCCTACCAAGGCGACGATCCATAGCTGGTCTGAGAGGACGATCAGCCACACTGGGACTGAGACACGGCCCAGACGGCTACGGTCGGCAGCAGTAGGGAATATTGCACAATGGGCGAAAGCCTGATGCAGCCATGCCGCGTGTGTGAAGAAGGCCTTAGGGTTGTAAAGCACTTTCAGTGGCGAAGAAAAAACCGGCGTTAATACCGCCGGTCATTGACGTTAACCACAGAAGAAGCACCGGCCAACTCCGTGCCAGCAGCCGCGGTAATACGGAGGGTGCGAACGTTAATCGGAATTACTGGGCGTAAAGCGCGCGTAGGCGGTTTGTTAAGTGGGATGTGAAAGCCCCGGGCTCAACCTGGGAACTGCGTTTCAAACTGGCAAACTAGAGTTCAGTAGAGGGAGGTGGAATTTCCTGTGTAGCGGTGGAATGCGTAGATATAGGAAGGAACACCAGTGGCGAAGGCGGCCTCCTGGACTGAAACTGACGCTCATGTGCGAAAGCGTGGGGAGCAAACAGGATTAGATACCCTGGTAGTCCACGCCGTA
>JAPPND010000079.1:0-3673 GCA_028818795.1 Gammaproteobacteria bacterium
GACAAGCCCGCCCCTACGGGGTCTCCGCCGCGTGCCGGGGCAGCGTAGGGGACGGGCATGTCCCGTCCCACTGCCGAGGTCATGGCCCGTTCGCATACGTCATCTAGCCTGCGGTTCGTTTACGTAGGTAGGGACGCCTTCCTCCTCGAAGATCCCGTCGATTGCCTGCCTGTCGTCTTCGCTTAGTTGCCAGTGGGCTGCCGCGGTGTTTTCCCTCAGTTCGCGTTCGTTTCGCATGCCGACCAAGGCGACTGCCAGCGCCGGGTTGCCCAGGACCCAGGCGATGGCCAGTTGGGCGACCGACTTGCCGTAGTCGGCGGCGAACGCTTTGAGCCTGTCGACGACTCGAAGCTCGGTGCGAAAGTGCTCGCCCTCGAAGAGCGGCAGGCCGAACGCCTTGCCGCCGCTTCGCCAGTCCCAGTCCACGAAGGTGGTCTCGGGTGTCATCGCACCCGTCAGGAGGCCGAAGCCCAAGCTGCCATAAGACATGAAGCCGATGCCAGCCTCGCCACAGAACGGCAGGACATCTGCCTCCATGCGCCGGTCGAAGAGGTGATAGCCGACCTGGTTGGCGGTCAGATGCCCGTGCTGTTCGCATTCCCGCATCATGGGGACGTCGTAGTTCGAGACGCCGTAGTGGCGGATCTTTCCGGCATGCTTGAGCGCTTCCAAGGCACCGATGGTTTCTTCGTGGGGCGTCTTGTGGTCCGGCCAATGGATCAGCAGCAGGTCGATGTAGTCGGTGTCTAGCCGACGCAGGCAATCCTCCGCATGGGCGGTGATGTGGGTGGGGGAGGCGTCGCGACCGGTGACGGCTGACCGACCGCGCGTGTTGTCGTCCCGGTACGCGAATCCGACCTTGGTGACCACGACGACATCCTTGCGCCGCGCTCCCAGACCTTGGGCAAGCAACTCCTCCGACGTGAATGGTCCGTAGACTTCGGCAGTGTCGAACAGGGTGATGCCATGGTCGACGGCCATTTCGACGGCGCGGACGGCGGCCTTCAGGTCGATGTCGCCGTATTGCGTGCCACCCATTTCCCAGGTGCCGAAGCCGACGACCGAACAGTTGAGATCGGTATCCCCGAAATTGCGGTGTTCCATGGACCTCCCCGTGGCGTGGCCTAACTGCCCGCTCGTCGCTTGGCGACGCGTTTGGCGATCGCGTGAATCGGCATGGCCAGTATCGCTACGATGATCGAGACGACCGTGATCGCGACAACCAGACCCATGACCGGGATCAGGACAACGGCGAGCAGCAACCCAATCGGCACCATCACGGCCAGCATGAGCAACACGATCGGTAAGGCCAGTGGCAACGCCACCAGCGATCCCACCAGTGCCCCGGGCAACGCCGCCAGAGCCTTCGGCTTGGTCAACGCCAAGACCGCCACTGTGCCGAGTGCAACGCCGACGAGCACCCATGCCCAAGGTTCCATTGCCGCCCCCCACGGTTTGGTCGACGGCACGATCATACGCCATGCAGTGCGCGGCGGCCGGAGCCCGAGCCGCCATCACCGGCTTAAGTGTCCATCACCTGCGGATGGGCTTGCACCGACGGCGGCGCCATGAGCCGTCGTTGTCGATCCGTTGCCTCGGGGAAGTCCGCGGGATCGTAGGGCCGCTTGGCCCAGGTCGAGTGCGGCGGGCTGTACTTATAAAGCAGCGTCCGGCGCTCGTGATCGGCCGTCCACGCCGTGGTGCCGTGGATCAGGGCTTCGGTGAAGATCAGCACGTCGCCCGCGGCCAGGGTCGGCTGGACGACCCAGTCCTCCCTGCGTTCGAAGCGCGCGACGTCTTTCGGCATGTGCTGGAGGAAATTCGACTTGTGGCTGCCGGGAACGCAGGCAAAGCCGCCGTCGCCGGGGCCGACGTCGGTGAGGTTCCAGGTGGCCACGGTGAGACCGTTACGCATCACGCCGTCGTGGTAGCGGTACCAGTGATCGGACTCGTACCGCCACGGGCCGCCGTGGAGGTTGTTCGAACCGGCGCCCTTGCGCATGAAGATGCAATAGTCGTGGTCGATGCGCAGTCGGCTGCCGACCAGCTCCACGAGATAGGGCAGCAACCTATCGTCATCCATCAGATCGACGAATCGTTGTCCCCAGGATGAGATGCCTCTGAAGCGTCGCATCGGCCCGTCCTCCGGTTGCCGGGGCCAGATCTCGTCCGCGAGTCGGATGAGATCCTCGCACTCGTCATGGCTCAATACGTGGGGTACGACAACGAATCCGCGCAGGTCGAAGAGGAACTTCTCCTCGTCGGTCAGGCTGCTACCGCCCCTTGGGGCGCTCCTGGGTTCGATGACGGCATCCGGCATTCGTTTGATTCGAGCCTATGTCATCCGGCTAGGTTGTTCCATGGCCTCGCTTGCGCGCTTGCCGGACAGGTGACGCATGAGTCGCGTGCGTCCAGCCCAAACCTTTATTCTTGCGGCGGCATTCCGGGGTGGCCCAATGGCATCCATCACTGCGACCGAGGCACGCACCAATCTCCATCGGCTCATCGACGAGGTGGCGGCGTCACATCAGTCCCAGCTCATCTACGGAGAGCGAAACTCGGCCGTATTGATGTCCCAAGAAGATTGGGCCGCCATACAAGAGACTCTGTTCCTGCTTTCGGTTCCTTTCCTGGAATGCGCGAATCCATTCGGGATGGCTTGGCCACCGTTGTCGAGGACTGCGACAAGGCATTCGATTGGTGAGCGGCGAACTTCCATCAGACAAGCGCCGCCGAGACTCGGAAACACCAACCCGACCGAGCAACAAAGAGCTTGCGGCAATTATCGCGGGGAACTCCCTACCGAGTTCTGACTCCCGTGACGACAAACTGCGGAAGGCAAAACAGATAGCGGTCGGCTTCTACCGCGGCTTGCGCCTCGGCGAGCATGGCGTCGATCTCGTCGGTGGGGATCGCATCGAAGGCGCTCGCGTAGCTCGCCATGTTGCGCAGCACGAGCAGGCTGCCGCCTTCGGTGTCCACGCCGGCCTGCACGCGCACCTCGACATCGTCGAATCCGGCGTCGATCACGCGAGTGCGCAGCTTGCGGCCGATTTCGGGTTCCCTGAACGCCGGCGCCGCCGCTTCGACGAAACGTCGCGTGCGCTCCCTCCCCCAGGGTTCGACGGCGACGAAGCCCCAGTCGCTGTCGATCAGGAGGAGACGGCCGCCCGGTTCGAGAACCCGGTGGAACTCGGCGAGCGTGGTCTGGATATCCGGAACGTACTCGAGGACGTTCTTGCAGAGCAGGCGATCCACGGTGGCGTCGTCGAGTGGGATGCGGTCGCCGTCGACCAGGCGGAAGGAGATGTTGTCCGATCCCGAATTACGACTCGACGCGTTCGTGACGAAGCTGGCGTTTAGATCGACACCGTAGGCCCGCCCAGTTGATCCGACGATCCCCGCCATTCCCTCGGTGACGAAACCCGGACCGCAGCCGTAGTCCAATACCCGAGATCCGGGGCGAAGATCGAGGGGAGCGAGCAGCGCCGCGTGACCCTCCCGCCAAACGAACATGCGTTCGTAGCGTGCAACGCGTTCGTCGTCGATTTCCCGCCAATGGTCGGTGTAGAAGGTGTCTTCGGTCATGAAATTCTGGACGTAGGGCGGGAGACCACAAGGGCGGGAGACCACAAGGGCGGGAGACCACAAGGGCGGGAGACCACAAGGGCGG
>JAPPND010000079.1:3773-17092 GCA_028818795.1 Gammaproteobacteria bacterium
AGGGCGGGAGACCACAAGGGCGGGAGACCACAAGGGCGGGAGACCACAAGGGCGGGAGACCACAAGGGTCTCCCCTACGGGATCGAAGCCGCCGGCAACCGGTAGACCCGTGCCGCGGTACCGCTGAAGATCGACTCCTTCTCGGCTTCGCTCAGACCCATCTTACCGGCGATGCGCTTCATCAGGTTCCAGAGGGTGCGGTAGGAAACGCATTCCTTGTCCACCGGGAAGTTGCTTTCGAACATGCAACGATCCGGTCCGAAGGCTTCGATTGCGTATTCGTAGAACGGGTAGAGCACCTCGCAAAGCTCCTCGGATCCCATGGGGCCTCCGGGGCGTTGATGCATGTGAAACGGCGGCTCCCAATCCCGACCGACGCGCTGCTGGGCACCCCCGCACTTGATGACGACGTTCGGGTACGCGGCGATGGAGTCGATGCACAACCGCCAGCGGGTGTTCTCCGCCGCGGTTGTGTTGGGATCGATCTTCCCGCCGAGGTGGTTGACGATGATCGGCACGTCCGGGTGTGCCGCCGCGAGCTTCGCAAGGGCAGGCAGGCGTTCGTAGTCGGGAGAGTAGTTGTCGAAGCTCAGGTTGTGCTTGCCGAGCAGTGCATAGCCCTCCTGGAATTGCGCGTTTAGGTCCGAAGGAAAAGGGCTGCGGATGCCGCGGAAGTTGGGCGAGGCAGCGAGATGCGCCTCGAGCACTGGCTCCGCGCCGGCACCGAGACGGAGATCGGCGGTGCTGAAGATCCCGGTGCACAGGCGCGCGCCGCCGTACTTCCCGGAGCGGCTCATCGCGGCAATGCCGTGTACGAACTCCGTCTCCCCGACGCAACGCATCTCCTCCGGACCGTCGGCCCGGTAGAACGCGCCGCACTGGGCGAAGACCGTCTGCACCACGTTGTGGCCGGACGCCCGGATTTCCTCGGCCATCTCTTCGCAGAGGTAGACGCTCTGCTCCCAAGGCGCGCCTTCCCCGCGCATGTCCCACAGATGGTGGTGGGGATCGATGATCGGCACCTCCGGCTCCAGTACGTCTTCCGGCTGCTCCTGGGCCAGCCACTCCTCCAACGGCGCGTTCTCGGGGTAGGGCATTGCGGATTGCTCCTAGGGTTCGGTTGCGAGGGGCAACAATACAGAACCCGGGATGCGGGCGACCACAACGCGCCCGCAGGGCGCGCGGTCGCCCCCCTACGAAGTATGCTCACGCATCCAACCGACCGAACGGAAGTCGAATGCGCACGACCCTTGCGATGCTGATCGCCAGCCTGTCCCTGTCGACGTCGGCCGCAGAGCTGGCCCAGCGAACATTGCTCGACGACTACGTCGAACAGGCGGACGACAGCCATGCCTGGCGGATCGCCGCCACGAAGGAGGTCGACGGTACCCGGATCATCGTTGTGGACATGGTGTCCCAGCATTGGCTCACCGAGGCCGAAGTTGACCGCACCGAATGGCGCCATTGGCTTCGTCTGTCCATTCCGCCCACGGTCACGACCGACATCGGCTTCCTCTACATTACCGGCGGCCAAAACACCGACGCCGTACCCGAGGTTCTCGACCCCGGGATGATTGCCATCGCAAACGCCACGGGTTCCGTGGTGGCGGAGCTGGGCATGGTTCCCAACCAACCCCTGGTCTTCGACGGTGACGGCGTACCGCGCGGCGAGGACGACCTGATCGCCTACAACTGGGCGCAATCCTTGAAGGGCGACGGTCGTCGACTCGCGCTCGACGCCATGACCAAGAGCGCCTTGCGAGCCATGGATACGGTGTCGGCCGTCTTGGCGACGCCGGAGGGCGGTGAGCACCGCGTCGAGCGGTTCGTGGTTTCCGGCGGTTCGAAACGCGGTTGGACCACCTGGCTCGTCGGGGCCGTGGACGACCGGGTCGTCGGCATCGTGCCGATCGTGTTCGACGCACTCAATTCCGAGGCTTCGATGCGTCATCACTTCGCCTCCTACGGGTATTTCTCGCCGACGGTGGGCGACTACGTCCTGCACGGCATCCTGCCGCGTCTGGGCGAGCCCGCGGTCAGCGAGCTGATGCGTAGCGTGGATCCGTACCAATACCGGCATCGGGTGACGGTTCCCAAGCTCGTCCTCAACGCGACGGGCGACGAGTTCTTTCTGCCGGATTCGTCGCGTTTCTACTGGAACGAATTGCGCGGCGAGAACTACCTGCGGTATGTCCCGAACTCTCCCCACAGCATGGGGGGCACCGATGTCCTCGACACGGTCGCGGCGTTTCACTGGCTCACCGTCAACGACCGGCGACCCCCGCGACTCTCTTGGATACAGATCGACGGGGCTTTGCACGTGATGGCTTCGGACCAGCCGGAAAGCGTGTTGCTGTGGCAGGCGACGAACCCTGCGGCGCGCGACTTCCGCCTCGCCATCCTGGGTCCTGCATTCACAAGCACGCCGGTCGAGGCCGACGAACGGGGCATGTACACGGCCCGGGTCTCGGCACCCGAGCGCGGGTGGACCGCCTGGTTCCTCGAACTGACCTACGAGGTGGGCGCACCCAAACCGCTGAAACTCACCACGGAAGTCGTCATCACACCGGATGTCCTGCCATACGTGGACAAGCCCCTCAACCTGCCTACATCGATCACCGTCGTTTGCTCGGCAACCGATCCCGCGACGGTTAGAGATGCCGTCCTCGGCGCAACCGAAGAAGAGCTGGACATCGACAAGACGACCACCGAGATCGTGGGCGACCGGCTCTACGTCAACTGGACGCCGGGGGGCGATATGCGCGCCAGCGCTACGGCGGTAGGCAAGTTCCTCGAGGGCGAAGGGTGTGCGAACGGGTACTTTCAGCTCGAGTCCGGCGTAGGGATGACCTTGCCACCTGTGCGTTGACCAACCCCGGTCACCACGTTCAGTCCTCGCAGCGGGAGCCGTACTTCAAGCGGCGTATCCCCAGTAGGTGAATCCGGCAATCCTGGGCGTAGAAGGCAGATACATCGTCTCAAGCCGGCCGATGTTGAAGCCGCCCTCACCAAGCAGTTTCGGGATGTCGCGGTTCAGGTGGCAGCCGCCGGCAAGCCTCGTCCAGATCGGGTCGATGCGATTCTGCCAGCGTCGGACACTGTCGTCCGGCGCGCTGCCGTGTTCGCTGAACAGCAGCTTGCCGCCCGGTTTCAATACGCGCCGCATCTGCTCGAGGGCTGCCTTCCAACCGGGGATCGTACACAGCGTGTAAGTTAGGACGACCGTGTCGGCGCTGTTGTCCGGGAGCGGGATCTCCTCGCCGGGCAGATCGAGCATGCGCAACTCGAACGGCGCGGCCTCAACGCGGGCACGAGCCTTCTCCCGCATGCCCGCCGACGGCTCCAGACCCCAGACCAATTCGACCTTCTCGACCGCATAGAACGGGATGTTGAGGCCGGAGCCCATGCCCACCTCGAGTATCCGTCCCTCAGCCTGGGGAACCACCTTTTCGCGCTGCCTGCTGATGGGCTTGGCGGCGCACCCCTTGTCAATGCAATGGGGCAGGATTCGATCGCTATAGAAACCCATGACGGTCGATGGTGAGAGCTAGTACTCGTGTAGCTGGCTCTGGGCGATGCGTTCGAGAACCTTAAGCCGCAAGGCATCCGCATCGCTCCGGTATTCGGTCAAGCCCGCAAGATTGTGTTCCTCGTTGGGGTCGCTCTTGCGGTCGAAAAGCATATAGGTCTCACCCTCCCTGTTGAGACCAATCTTCCACTCGTCGTTCATCAGCATGAACTCGCCCATGATCTCCGAGAGGGCATCGTCGCGGTGCCGACTGCCGTCGAGAGCACCCGTCAGAGATATGCCGACCTGGCTGTAGTTCAGTTCGCCGCCGGCGAGTTCCACCAGCGTCGGTCCTAGATCGACGTTTTCCGCCGGCGAGTCGTTCACGACCCCCGAATACTCGGCACCCGGCGTCCTGACAATCAACGGCACCCGAACCGCGCCGTCATAGAAGTTGCTCTTGGAGACAAGACCATGGTCGCCGTTCATCTCGCCGTGATCGGACGTGAACGCGACTACCGTCGCGTCCATTTCTCCCCGTTCCTCGATGACGGCGAGAATCTCGCCAATCTGGCCGTCGATCAGGGAGACGCTACCCGCGTAGTCAGCGCGCATGGCGGCCACTTCGTCCGTCGTGAAGGGTGGATAGCGTTGCATGCTCTCGAACCTTCGGTCGAGTTGTCCCCTCGGCCTCGGCGGATCGGTGTTGTTCATCGCCGGAAGAGGCATCGACTCGGGATCGTACCGGCTGGCATAGGGTTCCGGCGTGTCCCAGGGCTGGTGCGGGCCTCCCCAGCTGACCCAGCAGAACCAAGGCTCGTCCCGATCATAGGATGACAAGTAACGCTTCGCCTGCTGCCCAACATAAACGTCGTAGTAGTCCGGGAGCGGTAGAACGGAAGGACGAACAACCCATGCCTTGTTGGACGCCCGCTCCTTGAAATCGTCCCGGTACGCGTCGAGCAGCCCCTTGTCCTCCCACAGCGCTGTCATGTGGCTCATGCCGCTCGTGGAGGCGCGAGGGCCGCCGACCTCGTCCACATCATCCAGACCCAGGGCGTGCAGCAGATCCTCCTTGTCTCGGAGATCAGAGCGGCCGTGCGGGTGAAGGTGCGTCTTGCCGAACAGGCTTGTGCGATGACCGATTTTCCTGATCTCGCGCATCCAGTTATCGGCGTCCGCCGGTACGGTGTAGGGAATGTGGCCCCACACGCCGTTGTTGTGCGGGTAGGCGCCGGTCGCCAGCGTCACCCGCGCCGGCACGCATAGCGGCGATGTCGTGACGCAATTGGTGAAACGCACGCCCTCGGCGGCGATGCGATCGAGATTCGGCGTGTCGACCCAGCCGCCGCTGCAACCCATCGCGTCCCAGCGCTGCTGATCGGTCATCAGGAAAAGGATGTTGTGCATGGTTCCCATGCCCTTACCATAATGAACCTGACCGCGACCCGAAACAGCCGCATGGCCGATTCCATCGCCTTCTACCCATCTCGGCCCGAACGGGCGCAGACACTCGCGAGCGAGCAGATCCGGCGATTCAACGAGGACGGATTCGTTCGACCGCTAGATGCGCTCACCGGTGAGGAAGTTGGGTCGGCCCGTACCTACTTCGAGTCTTTGCTCTCCCGGATGCAGGCAATGGAAGACGGGCGCAACACCTACGCCCTCGACGGCTATCACCTGCGTTGCCGCAGCATATGGGAAATGGCGCTACATCCCAAGATTCTCGACTACGTCGAGGATCTCCTCGGGCCCGACTTCGTGTGCTGGTCGACGCACTACTTCTGCAAGATGGGCCGCGACAAGAAACGGGTACCCTGGCATCAGGATGCGACGTACTGGCCCGTGCGCCCGACCAAAACCGTCACCGTCTGGCTCGCCATCGACGACGTCGACGCCGGCAACTCGCCGCTTCGGTTCGTTAGGGGGAGTCACCGCCTCGGCGCCGTGGAATGGCGCAAGGCCGAAGGAGATATCGTGCTCCACCAGGAGGTGCCCGACGCCGAGGACTACGGCGAGCCGGTGGACAACGTGCTCAAAGCCGGTCAGGTCTCGATTCACACGAGCACGCTCATCCACGGTTCCGCACCGAATCGTTCTGATCGCCGGCGCTGTGGATTGGCGCTGCGCTACATACCGTCAAGTTGTGGTGCGGTACCCGGCGCGGAACGCGTCCTGAACATCGGGATTCCTTGTCGCGGCGATCTCGGCAAATGGCGTCGCAACGAACCGCCCAAGGGCGACGATCTCACGCCCTTGCATCGACACTACCGCGACTGACGGGTTGCCGCAGACACGCGTTAGGGCGACCCTAACGCGTCCTTCAGGGCGCGGTCGTCCGGCTTCAAGTAGGCGCGCCGACGCGGGCGGGGACAAGCCCCGCCCCTACGGGTAGGATTAAGCGCTGCACGACCGGGAACACCCCAAGGAGATAACTAAAATGTCCATCGAGGTAGCTCCAATCGATGCCACGCTCGGTGCCGTCGTAACCGGCGTCGATCTCGCGATGCTCGACGACGACACGTGGGAGGAGATCCGCAACGCCTTTCTGACCTACGGATTGCTGGTGTTTCCCGGTCAGCACAATCTCGACGACGAGTCGCAGGGGGCGTTCGCGCTGCGCTTCGGCAAGACCGAGAAGCTGTATCCGAAGCAGGCCAGCCCCATCGCGAGGTTCTCCAACCAGAAGGCAGACGGCACGCTTGCGCTGCCCGGACAGCAGCAATACCAAATGCTGAAGGGCAACGAGGGTTGGCATACCGACAGCACCTACATGCCCCTTGCGGCCAAGGCCGGGATGTTGATGGCGCTGGTCGTGCCGCCCGAGGGCGGGGAGACCGAGTTCGCGGACATGCGGGCCGCGTACGACGAACTGGACGACGCCACCAAGGCGCAACTCGAGGGGTTGTCCGCCTATCACTCGTTGTACCACTCCCAATCGAAGTTGGGCTACACCCAGACCACCGACAACCAGTACGGCTTTCACGACAAGGGCGCACCGCTGCGCCCGGTCATCAAGACGCACCCCGAGACCGGCAGGAAGTCGCTCTACACCGGGCGGCACGCCTACGGGATTCCGGGGATGAGCGAAGAGGAGTCCGAGGCGCTTCTCACCAAGCTGCTGGACGACGCCTGTCAGCCGCCGCGCACCTATCGGCATTCGTGGACCGTTGGCGACCTAGTGGTCTGGGACAACCGTTGCGTGATGCACCGGGCGCGACCCTACGACCCGAACTACACCCGGGTATTGCGGGCGTCGAGGATCTCCGGCGAACCGGAGTCCGAATTGGCGCCGACCTTCGCCGATCCGCGAGCGGACGCGTTTCACCCGTCGTCGACGAACGAATCGTCGTTGAACCAACACCGGGAGACGGTCGCGAGCGTCTAGTAGGTCACCAATCACTTTCCCATCGCAAGCCGAAGGAGGTCGCCGTGTGCAACATCCAAGATCCTTCCGGGTCGGGGTCCAGTCCAGTCGCTGCTACGTGGAGCCTCGGCGCAGTGCTTTGTGTCGCGCTTTTTTCTGTTGCCCACGGTCAAACAGGCGAGGTATTGAGCGTCCAACCCGCGACCGTCCAAGACGGTGCTGTCGAGGTCTACGGGATCATCCGCGAACTCGGAGAGCACCCCATCGAGGACGGTACCAGTCTCGCCGTTCAAGTCACGGCGGCGGATTCCAACGCATCGACCCCCTTGAGGCTGGAGGCAGATGGCGAACCTTGCCCCAACTGCACGACAACCCACTACTTCCTCGTGCGTGAACCGGGTGAAGAGGATCCCGAGATGCTGGCCCGTACGGCCCCAGGTCCCGTGACCTACCTCCATCTCGACGGCAAGGAATACATGGTGGCAGACGTCGCATTGTCGTGGACCGACGGCCAGCCACGGCTCAAACGCGCCACGCTGTGGCAGACCGGATTCACGCCGCCGATTCTCAAGCGGAAGGTGAGAATCCGTTTCGATGCGCCGCTCAATCCCGGGCCTCTCGCCGACGACGTCGCCGGGATGGCGATGCGCGACGCGATGGAACAAGGCCGGCGCGCCCAACGGGCGTATGAAGAGGCCGTACGACAGCATGAGCAGGGCGACCGATGAATGAAGAGAGCGCCAAAGAGGCCATTGCGGTCGCCGAAGCGTTCGTCGAGACGTTCAATTCGCAGGACCACGAACGCCACGCGGCAACTCTGAACTACCCGCACATCCGCTTCGCGAACGGAAGGTTCACCACCATCGAGAACGCCGAGGCGTTCATTGCCGGTTCACGACGCGGCGAGTCCCGGCTCCAGGAAGAAGGCTGGCACCACACCGTCGTGGCGAGTCTGGAAGTCGTGCACGCAGGGAAGGACAAGGTGCACATCGCCATACGCAATGACCGTTGTCGCGCGGATGGAACGATCTACCACAGCTTCGACACGTTCTGGATCGCCACGCTTCTCGACGGCCACTGGGGCATCCAGTTCCGGTCGAGTTTCCTGCACGCGGAATAGGGGTTCGCACAACCGCGTAGGCGACGGGCTGGTACAAACTGGCTGCGGGCGACGACAAGCGTCGCCCCTACGGGGTCATGAGGATGTCGATGGCTTGTTCGCAGGCCGCGTCGGCGCGTTGCTCGACCTCCTGTGGCGTACAGCTACCCAACGGGTGGTCCAAGATAACGAAAGGATAGTCCGGCATGCCCATCATCCGGGCGATGTTGCGGGCCGTGACCTCGAACGGCGCAGTGCATAGGACCACTGCCCGTTTGCCGGTCTGCTCGAAGGTGATGCCGTCATGCAAACTGCACGTCGAGCAACTGCCTCAGTCGCCCGCAGCGGTGATGAGGTAGTCGCACTCCGGCGAAAGATTGGTCAGCAACTCCGCCGGGGCCGGGGCCGATGCGTTGTTCTTGGTGGCCATGGGCAGGATCTTGCCGCCGTAGCGGGCCTGCAAACGGGCGGCGGTCTCGGTCAGCAAGGCGTCGCCATTCTGCTTGTGGTTCCAGAGCAGGCCGATGGTCCGTCCTTCAAGGCTGGCAAGCGCGGGTGCCCGGACTGCCAGTCCTTCCTTGGCGGGGACCGTGGGATCAACGAGTCTCATGCCTTCCTCCTGTTGCTCAACAATCGATGCAGACGCCGATGGCCTGGGTTTGCATGATGGAGCCGCGCCCGCGACTCCAAGACGGGATGAACGAGGAATGTCCGCCGGCATCGCCGCCGCCCACGGTCACGAGGATGTCGTCCGGCCCGATGCCGCGGTGACAGTCCTCGCGGCCTTGGCGCCGGTACCCGCGGTCAAGCTTGCCAAGGCGTTCGATCACCGGGCGCGGGTGCTTGGCATGCTCGAAGAGATACTCTCGCACCTGCGCCTTCGTCCAGCCCGGTCGAGCGACGATCTCGGCATGTTCCGGCGAGAGCACGACCACGCTCTGGCCGGTACTGATGCAGCCGTAGTTGGCCATGGCGTTCGCCACCGTATCGAGGATCGCTTCCGGCGTGTTTCCGCCGTGGTTTTCCACGTTGCAGAATCCGGCACCCGCAAAGGCCGTGACCGTGCTCACGCCATCGGGATACCCCAACTCTTCGCACAACGGCGGCCAAGGATTCCGGTCCGCCCGTTCGGCGATGCAGAAGCTGTACTTCCCGGGATTGCCCTGCGTCGACTTGTCGGCGATGCCGGGCACGATCCTGAACACGTTGATGAGGGTTAGGCGCATCGACCGGCCGATCGTTGCGTTGGCGCGGTTTCCCGGTCCGAACAGGTTGACGCCTGCGTTCATGCCGATCTCGTCGACGATCGGCCCGCTCACGATCAACAGGTGGCCGGACCCGCCGGTGCTCACCGTGCTGCCGTGGAAGTTGAACGGCTCGCGGTCCATGGCTTCGAAGGCCGCGACGATGATCGGGAAATACTCTGGCAGACACCCCGCCATGACGGCGTTGACAGCGGCGGCATGTAGGGTCAATTCAAGACGGGTCGCGGGATGATGGGCGATGACGGTTTCGGGTGGCCGGCCTTCCATCGCCAGCATGGCCTCGACCCGGGTCTGCTCGGGAGGAACGACCGGCAAGCCGTCGGTCCATCCCTGCTCGTAGCAGTAGTCGATCGCTTCGAGTAAGTCGTCGCCGACCTCATGCGTCGTTGGCGCTTCGGGCATGGCTGTCAATCCCAGACCTTCTCCCATCGCCCGCTCTCCACCGAGCGATACATCGCGAGCGCCGTTCGCAGTTCGCCCAGCGAGAACGCCGGCGATGCCTCGAGTTCCTTGCCGTCGAGCACCGCGCAACTGAAGTCGTGCAGTTCCACGCCGTAGCTGGCCGCCTTGCCCTCGAATGCGCTCATGACCGCGAGGCCACCCGGATGCTCGCCGTTGTAGAGCATCAGCCGTCCCTCCCGGCCGCGCTCCATCACCAATTCGCCGTCAGTGCCGGTGACCCGGAAGTCCTCGACCGGTGCAACAGAGCCGGTGCTTTGCAGCGCGTCGAAGGTGCCGACGACCCCACTCTCGAAGCGGAATAGCGCGTGCGCCGAGGACTCGCCCTCCATGTCGGCGACGTGCCGAGCGGTTGCGGCGATGACCTCGTCGATCTCGCCCAGCATCATCCGCATCGGGCGGATCCAGTGGGCGCCGCCGTCGATGGAGATCCCGCCGCCGGCGCGGGCCAATTCGTAGCGCCAAGGGATGACGCCGGGCGGAACGGTCAACGGATCGTAGAAGCAGGCTCGGGCGGTGATGACCTCGCCGATGGCACCGGCGTCGATGAGTTCCCTCGCCTTCTGGACGTCTGTCCAATACTGGGCCTGCTCCGCGATCATGAACACTGTGCCCGACTGTTCCGCCGCGGCCTCCGCTGCCCCAAGAATGCGCTCGCAGCTTGCGAGGTTGTGGGCCATGGGTTTCTCGAGGCAGACGTGCTTGCCCGCGGCGAAGGACTCGACCGCCGCCTGTTCGTGCTGATCGTGGGGCAGCATGATGTCCACCGCGTCGAAGTCTCCTTTCACCAAGGCTTCGGTGAGTGATGCGAAGGCCGGCGCGCCCGTCCGTTCCGCCATCGAGGCTAGGCTAGCCGGATCCGTGTCGACGACGGCGGTCACGTCGATTCTCGGGGCGTGGTGTTGGATTCCTCGCCAATGGGCGCGTGCGATACCTCCGCAGCCTACGAAGGCCAGCGTCAGGCGGTCGTTGTCCGCCACGTTAGCGCGCCGTCAGCCGGGCAACGGCTGACTCGTTCAACTCGATCCCGAACCCGGGCTTGTCGGTCAGTTCCATGTCGCCGTTCTTCGGCAGCACGTCCTCGCCGTAGAGTTCCCCAACCTCATCCAGGGGACCGGAGAACTCGATGGAGAACTCGTGCGGGCGGGTCGCGTTCTGCACCGTCGCATAGACGTGCAGCGATGCCATGGAGTTGATGCCGGCCTGGGGGCTGTGCGGCATCACCGGTTTGTTCAGCGTGGTCGCCATCTCGTAGATGCGCTTGACCTCGCTAGGGCCGCCCGCGTTCAGGATGTCGGGCTGCAGGATGTCCGGGTCGCCAAGCAGGACAAGGTGATGGAACCACCACCGGAACGCGTCCTGCTCGCCGGCGGAGACGGCGACGTCCAGTGCATCGCTGATCTGCTTCAGGCCGGGTAGGTCGTAGTGCGGAATGGGTTCCTCGAAGTGGTCGATGCCCAGGGCCTCGAAGCGTCGGCCCTGCTGGATCGCGGTGGACACCGAATAGCCGTTGTTGGCGTCGAAACCGAGGTACTCGCCGCCGGCAAGAAACTCCCGTGCCGCCTTGAACAACTGGTAGTCCTTCTCGGGATCGACATCCTGGCGCCAGCCCCGCCAGTCCATGCGGATCTTGAAAGCCCGGAAACCCCGCTCCCAACCGTCCTTGACGAGTGCCAGCATCTCTTCCGGCTGCATTCGCCAGCCGGAACCCGTGCTCCAGTAGAGGGGAATCGTGGTTCGCCGGGCACCGCCCATCAGGGTGTGGACCGGTAGACCCGTGTCCTTGCCGAGCAGATCCCACAGGGCGACGTCGACAACGCCGACCACCCAACCTGGCAGCTTGTAGAAGCGCTCGTCGCGACCGAGGGCGAAAGTCTCCCAATGGCGGTCGATGAGCCGGGGATCCTCGCCGACCAGGGCGGGTTTGATGGCCTTCTCCAGATAGGCGTCGAAGACGGCATTGTTTCGGCCCGGAACCTCGGCCCATCCCTCGACGCCGGCGTTGGTCTCAATTCGGAGGAGCCCTTTGCCAAGGGTTAAGGGCGTACAGGTGATGTCGGTGATCCTCATGGCGCAACACTATAGCAACGCGCCCAAGGCACCGCTTTCTCGATGCGAAAGTTATACTCGATCGAACGTAGTTCGAAGACTGGCTGTCGGCCAAATCCCTGTTCACAACCCTCGACAAGGAGCACGCAAGGTGCCAAACAGACTTGAAGGCAAGGTGGCGATCGTCACCGGCGGCAACAGCGGCATTGGCGAAGCCACGGGGCACTTGTTTGCCCGGGAAGGCGCCAAGGTCATCCTCATGGCGCGACGGGAGGCTCAGGGTCAAGCTGTCGCTGCCGCGATCCGGAATGCCGGTTTCGAAGCCACGTTCATCGCTTGCGACGTCGGCGACGAAGACTCCGTAGGAGCGGCCGTCGCCGAGGCGTCAGAGGCCTACGGCCAAATCAATGTCCTGTTCAACAACGCGGGTGGCGGTGGCGGTGGTCGCTTTCCCAACGAGCCCACTACGGATTGGCTGCGCATCGTCAACACCAACCTGACGGGAACGTTCTACGTCAGCCAGGCGGTGTGGCCGCATCTGGTGGCGGCGGGAGGAGGCACGGTGGTCAACATGTCCTCCCTCGCTGCACAGCGGGGGTTCAGCCCGAAGATGCAGGATGAGTTCGGTACCGCGTCGGCGTCCTACTACGCGGCCAAGGCCGGTGTCGACGCATTGACGCGCTACATGGCCGGGGCCGGCGGACGGGACAATATCCGCGTCAACTGCGTGCGCCCGGGTCAGATACTCACGCCGGGCGCCACTCGCGGGACGATCAACGACCCGGATGGAGGACATCACGTATTCGAGAAGATGTTCGACTACGCGCAGATCGTGCAGGGACCCGGGTATCCAGACGACGTCGCGAACCTCGTGCTGTTCCTCGCCTGCGACGAGTCGCGGTTCATCTCCGGCGAGATCATCAACGTCGACGGTGGAGTTGCCGCCAAGATCTGATCTCGCAACGGGTGACCACGAGGGTCGCCCTACGGGACGAAAAAAGCCCGAGGGCATTGCCCTCGGGCCTTCATTTGATGCCTGACAACGACCTACTCTCACATGGGGAGACCCCACACTACCATCGGCGCTGAGACGTTTCACTGCTGAGTTCGGGATGGAATCAGGTGGTACCGACTCGCTATGGTCGTCAGGCAAACCGTCTAACCGGTTAACACAATTCGTAGCCAATGAAGCCATCCGACAAGAAAAGAGTGATGTGCGTCCGGATACACCGGTGCTTCATCCCGAGCCCTGCGGACTCGGTTATATGGTCAAGCCTCACGGGCAATTAGTACGGGTTAGCTCAACGCCTCGCAGCGCTTACACATCCCGCCTATCAACCTCGTAGTCTACGAGGGCCCTTAAGAAATCTTGGAGATTTGGTGAGATCTTATCTCGAGGGGGGCTTCCCGCTTAGATGCTTTCAGCGGTTATCCCGTCCGGACGTAGCTACCCGGCGATGCCACTGGCGTGACAACCGGAACACCAGAGGTCCGTCCACTCCGGTCCTCTCGTACTGAGAGCAGCTCCTCTCAAATCTCAAACGCCCACGGCAGATAGGGACCGAACTGTCT
>JAPPND010000141.1:0-4056 GCA_028818795.1 Gammaproteobacteria bacterium
CGGATCTGTGGGAGCCGGGGGCGGGCGACCGCCCTCGGCCACCCGGCCCGTCCCGCTGCTGAGGAATCCGACAGATTCCATGCGGGCGACCGCGCGCCCTAGTGGGCGCGATAGGGTCGCCCCTACAACTCCACGAAGCGCCTGTACGCGCCGCCCTCGCGTTGCATCAACTCGTCGTGACTGCCGGTTTCGACGAGTACGCCGTCGTCGAGGAAGGCGATCTTGTCCGCCCGGCGGATCGTCGAGAGCCGGTGCGCGATCACGACGAGCAACCGGTCCTCGGCAATCCGGTCCAGCGAGTCGAACAACTGCTGCTCGGTCTCGGGGTCCAACGCCGAGGTTGGCTCGTCGAGAATCAGCACCTTGGCGTCACGCAACAAACCCCGGGCGATGCACAGGCGTTGCTGCTGGCCAACCGACAAGGTGTTGCCGGACAAGCCCAGCGCGGTGTCGATGCCCTCCGGCATCTCGCGCACGAAGGACATGCACCCCGCGAGTTCCAAGGCGCGCAACATGTCCTCCTCGGTGGCGGCGGCGTTGGCCAGCCGCAGGTTCTCGCGGATGCTCTCGGCAAGAAGAAGGTGCTCCTGGAAGACATAGGCGACATGGCTGCGCACGCTGTCGATGTCGAGCGAGGCAAGATCCCGCCCATCGATCAGCACGCGCCCCCGCGTGGGGTTGAGGAAACCGGGAATCAGGGAGCCGAGGGTCGTTTTTCCCGCACCCGATGGTCCGACGATGGCGACGATCTCGCCGACGCGCATCTCCAGCGAAACACCCGAAAGCGCCCGCCGACCATCCGGGTGCACATAGTCCACTTGATCGATCTCGACGCGCTGGGCGATGGTCGTTATGCGGCGACCTCCGGTTCGGTCGTCGTCGGACGGGTAGTCGATGAAGAAGAAGATCCGCCGTGCCGGTGCCAGCTTGGTCTGCAGATTGAGCCAGAAAGAGCCGATCTCGATGGGCACGAACACGATCCCGAAGAACATCCCGAACAGGACGCCGAAGTCGCCCGGCGACATGCTCCCCTCGATGATGCCGTCGGTGACGATGAACACCACCCAAAGAGCGATGCCGACGACGGCAACGGCCGCGCCGATGAAGAGCACCAGGCCGAGCACCAGCGCAACCCGTTCCCTGAAGTACGACTCGAGGCTTCGCGTCGCGAACTTCTGCGCTTCGGCGCGCATGCCGCCGAGACTCTGCACGGCGTCGATGCTGCCCACCGTCTCTTCCATGGCGTTGGTGGTGGCCGACCCCGCCGAGCGCTTGGTCTGGTTGATCCGGCGCATGAGCTTCGATGCCGGGAACGTCACCGCGAACACCAGCGGCAACGTCGCCCACGCAAGCCAGACTAGCTGAGGCGCGGTGGCCTCGTACGAGTACTGGATGAGGTACATGTTTACCAGGCCGGTCAGGATGGTCGTGCCCAGAGTCAGTGTCGGATCCAGAGCGGCCCAGGGAATGCTCGCGGTGTCGTAGAGCACCCGGTAGAGCGAATCACCGGTGCGTTTCTCGGCGAGCACCGCCATCGGCAGCCGGGTGAGACGACGGAACAAGCGGGTTCTCAATTGGTTGGCGAGGCGCTGGTTCAACCGCACGCCGATTGCGTACTCCGCGAGCCCCCACGCCCCGCCCGATTCGCTGTACGAGCCGCTGATCTTGTTCTCGGCGCTGGCCGTCTCGTCCTGGCCGGTCAACGAGCTGCCGAACAGACTCACTTCGATTCCATCCCCTGCCCGCATCCCGATGAGGATGAGGCCCGCAAGGTAGCCCATGGCAACGGCGAACATGATCTCGAGCGGCGTCATCCCATCGAGGAAGGCAACAATCGGCTGCATGAACGGGGGGTACGGCACGTCGGTCTCGCCCATGGGCGCCTGAAGGATCACGTTGTCGATCACGATCTTCGCGATCCACGGCGTGAACAGCTGGAAGAACAGGGTGCCCGTCTGAAGCGCGAACTTCGCGGCGAACAGCGCCTTGGCGCTGCCGAGCAACCCAAGACATCGCCACAGCAGCTTCAACGCCTGCGCCGACGAGATCTCGGTATCGACGTCGATGCGGTCGTCGTGGTGATGTTCGCCGACGAACCGGTCAACGACGTTGCCGGTCTCGGTCGGCGCGGCTGCTTCAGACACCGAGCGGCTCTCCCGCCGCCGCTTCGGCGAACAGCCGGTAGCGACCGTCGGCCCGGAGCAGCGAATCGTGATCCCCCACCTCGACCGGGCGCCCTTGTTCGAGAAATACGATCTGATCCGCATCGCGGATCGTGGCGATGCGATGGGTGATCAGGAACACCACCTTGTCCTTCCCCCATTGCCGGAGGTTGCGCATGACATCGAGTTCCGTCTCGGCATCGAGCGCCGCGGTCGGCTCGTCGAGGATGAGGATCGGCGTGTTCCTAACGATGGCCCGGGCGAGCGACATGCGCTGGCGCTGTCCGGACGAGAGCTTTCCGCCGCGTTCGCCCAGTTCCGTGTCGTAGCCGTTCGCGAGTTCGCGGATGAATCCATCGGCGCACGCCACCCGGGCCGCGGCCTCGACGTCGGCACGCGTCGGGCTTCGCGCCGCGTAGCCGATGTTGTCGGCAACGGTGCCGGCAAACAGCACGTTGCGCTGCAAGGCGATGGCCGCACACTCGCGGATGTCATCGACGCGGAGCATTCTCAAGTCCGTGCCGTTGACGAGGAGGCGCCCCCGATCCGGGTCGTAGAGTCGCAGCAGCAGGGACACCAGGGTGGATTTGCCCGCCCCGCTCGCCCCGACTATCGCCGTGATCGTTCCCGCCTGGGCCACCAGATCGACTCCCTGCAGCACGGGAAGCGCGGGGTCGTAGGCGAAGTGGACGTCCTCCCAGGTCACCGACTCGACGGGCACCGGGAAGCGCACCGGCCGGTCCGGATCGACAATGTCGGCTTCGAGTTCCAGCAGGTAGAACGCTCTTTCGAGCCCGATGAAGAGATCCTGCAGGCGGGCCCAGGTACCGATCAGTCCCGTGGCCCCGAACAACGCGCCGCCGAGTCGCTCGCGCGCGCCCTCGAACGCTCCGAGATTCCACACGGCGAAGCCGACCACCGTCACCGCAGCAACGCCGAGAAACGTCTCCCGTTCACCGAGCACCCAGTAGACGATCACGTACTCGGCACCGATCACCACGAGGGCGGCGATCGAGGTCACGAGAATCTGCAGCACGGCAATGGTCATTCGCAGCGTGAACGCCGCATCCAGGGCACGATGCGAGTCCTGATCGAAACGCTCGAGAACCCGCTCCTCGCCCTTGTTCGCCTTGACGATTCGGAGCGCGATCATGATTTCCTGCACCCTCGAGGTGAGGTTGCTGAAGGCGACGCGGTTGGCAAGCGCCCGTTCGCGCAGCAGCCGCGTCGCCCAAGCCGCCAGGAGGATCATCGGCACGACCGCCAAAACCGCGGCCAGCGCGATCCTCGGGTCGAAGAAGCAGAGAAAAGCCAGCGCCACGACGATGCTGTAGAGCGCCGCCGCCGGGCCGACGAAGGTCTCCTGGATGAGGCTCGTGATCGTCGCGCTGTCCTGGTAGATGCGGAAGATGGCATCGCCGACCCGGGAGCCGCTGTGGTACTTCAACGACAGATGCTCCGCCTTGGCGATCATCGCCACGCGCAGGTTCTGGTTGATCATCTGCCAGATCCAGATGTTGTAGTACAAGAGGATCCCGGCGATCGGAGCCAACACCACGAGAAGACCCGCTCCCCAGATGATGACGCGCGTCCTGACGGTCTTGCGCTGCGAATCGGTCAGAAGCTCGCGCTCGTTGACGTTGTCGGCGATGTCCTCAAGCACGAACGACTCGTCCACGAACAGCAATTGCGCCTGCAGCGGCTGGAGCTTGTCCCCGACCAGGATCTTGTTGTTGAACAGATCCGTCCCGAGCAGAAAGACGGCGAACAAAACCAGGGAAACAAGCGCCGCCCCAGCGATGAGGATCAGGAGATGCTTGATCAACGGCCGAATGAACGGCCAGCACTTGAGGGCTAGCTGCAGAATCCGGCGCGCGCGGATCGGCGGCAGATC
>JAPPND010000141.1:4156-17079 GCA_028818795.1 Gammaproteobacteria bacterium
GCCAGCACTTGAGGGCTAGCTGCAGAATCCGGCGCGCGCGGATCGGCGGCAGATCGGTGAGGGTTTCGGTGCCAGCCACGACTACCGGACCGAGTCGTGAACGAAGACCGCGCCGGGTTCCGGTGAGTGCGGGGACAGTACGCGGGTCACCCCCGACTCGGTCGCAAGCTTCGGCATCGGAGTAAGTCTGACAGATTCGCCACGCTCGCGTAGGCCATCGTGCGCGAGTCTTTGCATCGACACGGGTCGGGATGCACACTCCGTATCCGGAGGTTCCGTTGATGGTTCGAAGCGTACGCGGTGTGCCAAGCAGGGGTGCGGCCCTTGGCGTCTACACCAGGCGCACGCTGCTGCGCGGTTCCATGGCTACGATTTCCGCGGCGCTGTGCCCGTTGGCCGCCGGTCAGGCTCCCCTGCCAGCCATCCCCGGCAAACCCGGTCTCAAGGTTCTGAGCGAGCGTCCGATCAATGCCGAAACGCCGGCCCACCTCTTGGACGACGCCGTGACGCCGGCCGAGCGGATGTTCGTCCGCAACAACGGGATACCGCCAGATACCCGCGCCATCGATCCCCTGGAATGGGTCCTTGAACTGGCCGGAGAAGCGTGCGAACGGCCAATGCAACTCACGCTGCGCGAACTCAAGGAGCGCTACGAGCACGTCACGTTGCAGCTCCAGGTCGAGTGCGGCGGCAACGGCCGGTCCGAGTTCCATCCGCCCGCACGGGGCAACCAGTGGACGACGGGCGCGGTGGCGTGCCCAAGATGGACCGGCGTTCGTCTCAAGGATGTGCTCGACTACTGCGGCATTACCGACGAGGCCGTCTACGTGGCCTACGAAGCCGCCGACACGCACCTGTCCGGCGACCCCACGAAACAGCCCATTTCGCGGGGTGTGCCGATGCACAAGGCCCTCGAGCCTGAGACGCTGATCGCTTGGGCGATGAACGGCGAACCGCTGCCGGCGCTTCATGGGCATCCATTGCGCCTGGTTGCCGGCGGCTGGCCCGGTTCCGTGAGCGGCAAGTGGCTGAAGCGGATCCTGATCCGTGATCGCGTACACGACGGGCCGAAGATGGGCGGCCAGTCCTATCGCGTGCCTTGCGATCCCGTGGCACCCGGGGCGACGGTGGCGGACGAGGACATGTGCATCATCGAGTCGATGCCCGTGAAGTCCCTCATTACCCATCCGCGTTCAGGCAGCCGTCACGAACGGGACAAGCGGATTGCCGTTCGCGGTCATGCCTGGGCCGGCGACCTTGGCGTGGCCAGCGTGTTCACTTCAGTCGACTTCGGCACCACATGGCAAGGCGCCAATCTGGAGGAGCCGGCCAATCGCCTCGCGTGGCAGCACTTCTCCACGGCCATTGCCATCCCAACGCCGGGGTACTACGAGATCTGGGCTCGCGCGGTCGACGAGAACGGGCGCTCCCAACCCGTCGTATTGCCGGGCTGGAACCCCCGCGGTTACCTGAACAACGCCTGCCACCGAATCGCATTGGCCGTCGCATGACGTCTCCCGCACCGGATCGCAGACGGCCGTGGACCATCCGCTTGTTCGTCATCGGAATCCTGCCCGCTTTCGCGCTAGCCGCCGACATCGACACCGACACCGGCCTCGTCACGGAGCCCGGCTGGGAGGACGTCCGCGCCTACTGCGGCGGCTGCCACGCCTATAGCGTCGTGACGAACCAACGTGCCAACCGCGATGCCTGGCTCGACATGATCCGGTGGATGCAGCGCACCCAGAATCTCTGGCAGATTCCGGACGAGGCCGAAAACCGTATCCTCGACTACCTTGCCGAGAACTACGGACCCGACGAGGCAACGCGACAGCGACGCGCGCCGATCGCAGACGCGTTGATGCCACCGCGCGACGGTTGACGGGGACTGCCGAATACCAATGGCCCTTGAGATGAGAGTACCCGCCCACCGGTCCGCAGTACGAATGATTGCTGGCACCGTCTGCATCCTCGGCATGGGGACGGCTCTCGGCGCAGAGACCTACTCCCGACCCGCCACGCAGGACTTCCCGACCTACGTCTACTGGGGCGACACGCACCTGCACACCAACATGTCCGTCGACGCCAACGGCATGGGCAACCACCTCCTGTCGCCGGACGACGCCTACCGGTTCGCCAAGGGCGAGACGGTGCGAGCACACAATGGCCAGCAGGTGCGCCTCGCCCGCCCGCTGGACTTCCTCGTCGTCTCGGATCACGCGGTCAACCTCGGCGTGATGCCGCGTATGCAGGCGCGGGACCCGATCCTGCTCGCGACCGAAGTGGGACGGAAATGGCGCGAAATCTGGGACGAGGCCGAGTGGTCGCCGGATGCGGCGCTCAATGCGGATTCCATCGAGGAGTGGCGCTCGGCCTCGCGGGCGTTCGGGGTGCGATCCGGTGGGCAGCAGTCGTTCTTCTGGGCCGCGTGGTCGAGTGACTACGTCGCCGACGAGACCTTCCGGCGCTCCGTGTGGGACGAGGTATGCGGCAACGCGGAACGCCACTACCAGCCCGGCACGTTCTCCTCGTTCATCGGCTACGAGTGGACGCCCGCCAGGCGCGACCCGAAGTCGCCAAACTTCCACCGCAACATCATCTTCGAAGGCGGACCGAGCGCGGCCTGCCAGTTGCTGCCGTTCTCGGTCCAGGACAGCAAGAACGTCGAGGACCTCTGGGCGCACCTCGACCGCTACGAGCGCGAGACCGGCGGCAAGGTGCTTGCCATCCCGCACAACGGCAACCTCTCGAACGGCAGGATGTTCCTGCCGGTGGACTTCGACGGCAACCCCATCGATGTCGAGTACGCGCGCACCCGGGAACGGTGGGAGCCGATCTTCGAGATGACGCAGATCAAGGGCGACGGCGAGACACACCCGGTACTTTCGCCCGACGACGAGTTCGCGGATTTCGAGACCTGGCCGCTCGGCGAGCAACCCCACAACCTGCCGATCGAGGAGCGGCCGGCGGATTTCGCCGAAAAGAAGCGCTACGAGTACGCGCGCTCAGCGCTGATGGTGGGACTGGGTCTGCAGGCAAGCCTTGGCGTCAATCCCTTCAAGTTCGGCATGATCGGCGCCACCGACGCCCACACCGGCTTGGCAACCGCTGACGAAGACAACTGGTGGGGCAAGCACACCATGGTCGAGGCCAATCCCTATCGGGCCTTGACGACCTGGCACTACGCCGCAGGCGGTTACGCCGCCGTGTGGGCGCGCCAGAACACCCGCGAATCCATCTTCGCGGCAATGCGCCGCCGAGAGGTCTATGCCACCACCGGCCCGCGTATGATCGTGCGGTTCTTCGGCGGTTTCGACTTCGAGGCGGCGGACGCGGACAGGGCCGACCTGGCCGCGACGGGCTACGCCAAGGGCGTGCCAATGGGCGGCGACCTGACAGCGGCGCCGGCGCAGCGACCGCCCCGCTTTCTGATCCGCGCGGTCAAGGATCCCGACGGGGCCAACCTGGATCGCGTGCAGGTCGTCAAGGGTTGGCGGCAGCGGGACGGCAATACGCACGAACGCGTTTACGACGTCGCCCTGTCGGACGGCCGCAAGCCCACGCTGCGCGGCGTCGCGGATCCCGTCGGAAATACCGTGGACGGCGCCACCTACGACAACTCGATCGGCGACCCGGAGCTTGCGGTGGTCTGGTCCGACCCGGACTTCGATCGCGAGGCGTTCTCGTTCTACTACGTGCGTGTGATCCAGATTCCCACGCCACGCTGGACGGCCTACGACGCGGCCTTCTACGGACTCGCCGAGGTGCCCGAGCACGCGCCGATGGCGATCCAGGAGCGGGCCTACACGTCACCCATCTGGTACACGCCCCGCTGAGAACGCACACCAGCGTGATCCGCCACGAGGATCCAGGCAACAGGAGCAAGAGTATGGAGAAGCTAACGACAGGGGACGATTTCCCGAACCTAACCCTGAACCTAGCAGACGGTGGCACCTTGGAACTGCCCGGGGATATCGACACCAGATTCGCGATCGTGCTGTTCTATCGAGGCCACTGGTGACCCTACTGCATCCGCCTTCTGGGTGGATACGGAGAGCGCCGTGTCGCGTTCGCAGAACAGAGTGTCGGAATATTTGCCGCTGCCGTCGATAGCAGGGAACAAGCTCAGAAAGTTGCCGGATCGATTGGGTTCCCCGTCGCATACGGAGTGACGCGCGAACAAGCAGATTTGCTTGGCGCCTGGTGGGACGAAAAGCGCGAGTTCATACAACCGAGTGAGTTCCTCTTGACTCCGAATGGCAAAATCCAGATGTCCACCTACAGCAATTCGCCCATTGGCAGGATGGACCCGGCGGAGATGCTCACGCTGCTAACAATGGTGAATTCCCGAAACAACAGATAACGGGCTGCGTCCATCGCCACAACGGTGAAAGCGTCGGCGCGGCCCGTAGGGGACGGGCTTGTCCCGTCCCGTTCCGGAAGGTGTAGCGGGGCGACCGCGCGCCCTTCGGGCGCGTTTAGGGTCGCCCCTACGCGATGCCGCCGCGGAACGAACCGTAGGGGACGGGCCGACGAGTCCGCCCTGGCGGGCGCGGGCGAGCCGTTTGGCGCCGTTGTCCAGTCCCGCCGTCAGTCCGCGTCGGAGGATTCCGCCTCGAGTGCCAATGCCGCCCGCTCCTGCGCCCGGGCACCGCGCAGGGTGTTGAACATCGAGTAGTTGCCCTCGTGGCAGGCGTATTCGTACATCTTCGACTCGGTCCTCGGCCAGGGCATCTCGCCGGTGTAGGGCGCGGTGCGATTCGGGTCGTGCACGGTGAACCGGTATAGCAGACTGTCCTTGGTCAGGGGCGAAAACCGCTCAACGACTCGCTTTCCCTCTTCCGGCACACCAGGCCGCGAGAAGAAATTGGTGGTTTCCACGACCAGGGTGTCGTCCTCCCACCAGCCGATGGAGTCGCCTGCCAGCGACCGCATGTCGTCCGGTAGGTGTTTGGCGTTCAGCCGCGCCACGCGGGCCCAGTGCATCCACTCGATGAGGATCATCACATGATCCTCGGTCTGCACGATGGTCTTGATGTTGTTGTAGACCACCGGCAGCGCCGGGATCGAGACGTGCCCAAGATAGAGGCACCGATCCTGAAGGCTCTGTTCTTCCGGGTTGTCGTAGCGGCCGCGGCTTTCGTCCCGGCTCTCTTGCCACGCCCGATATCGCGCGATTGCCGCTTCAGACGCCTGCGGGAGTTGGCCGTTCGGCGGGTCGACGATGATCGATGTGGGGATCCTGCCACCGATCTCGAACATCTTGAGTCCCTGGTCGAACCAGACTGGATCGTAGCTGCGGGCGTCCACGTTGGCCCCTTTCGGCGGCGGCCCGCGGTTCGGATCCCGGTCGCGCATGCTGTTTTCGTATCGGCGGACCGCGCCATCTTCCCACTGGGCAGCGGCCTCGGCATCGATGTGTTGCGGAGCTTCCGCCCCGCCTCGACGGGTATACGGGGTTAGCGTCGCAATGTCGTAGCGACCGGAGAAATCCGGCTTGCCCGAGGCCGTGCGCGGGAACTCGTCGGGCCCGGCAAAGGCGGGCAGCGCTACGACGCCGACCAACCCAAGAAGCAGACTCTTCATGATTCCCCCTTACTCGTCGAGTCCGTTAGACCCTCATACGCGGCGAGTCGATTCCATCAGTATCCCTTAAAATCCGTTTCCCTGCGGTCGGCGAAGGCCCGCATGCCCTCGATGGAGTCCTTCGAGAGCCCGACAACCGGTATCGCCGACTCGGACCACTGCATCGCGGTGTCGAAGTCCATGTGCGCGGTACGCAGGGCGAGCATCTTGCCGAGCTTCTGCGCGATCGGCGGCCCGGCTTCGACCTCGAGCGCAAGTTCCATGGTCTTGGCCTCGAGTTCGTCGGGTCCGACCAAGTAGTTCGTGAGGCCCGACTCATGGGCCTCCTCGGCGCTCATGAAACGCCCGGTCATCATCAACTCCATCGCCTTGCGCCAGCCGAGGATCTTCGGCAGCGACCAGAATCCGCCGAGGTCCGCAAAGACCCCCCGCTTGACGTACGCGACCTGGTAGCGCGCCGCCGTTGAACCGACGGCCAGATCGCAATGGCTAGCCAGGTCGAAACCCGCCCCGACGCAGGGGCCGTTGATCATGGCGATCACGGGCACTTCGAGTCGCCGGAACGCGATGTAGGTCTCGGTCTCGTTGCGGAAGTTCAGCCGATAGCCTTCCGGGTCCGGCCCGGCGTCGGGCGGCGGCGGTTCGCGATCCGGGTTGGCCGCGCCACCCATGTCCATGCCGGCGCAGAAGCCGCGTCCGGCACCCGTGATGACGACGCACCGCACACTACGGTCGAAGCGCGCATCGACGAAAATCTCCCACAACTGGCGCAGCAGCGGGAACGTCAACGCGTTCAGTTTGTTGGGACGGTTGAGCGTCACCCAAAGGATGCCGTCCTTCTCCCCGCGACGCTCGGTTAGTACAAGGTTCTCGTCGGACATGATTCCCCCTCAAACAACCCCGCGAGTCTAACCCCAAGCCCTGCAGCGGTTCACGAATCTTTCACGACGGCTCGGCTACGGTCGACCCGGAATGATTCGACAGCTACGGTGTTCCATGATCGCAACAGCGGATTTCGGCGCGGCATTCAGGCGGGGCGTGGGCTCCGCTGTGGGCAAAGTGTGTTTGGCGTGCATATCGGTGCTGGTGACCGCGCCGGCGCTCCTGGCGGCGCAGGCGCCGGGTGAACTGCGCGTCACCGTGATCGACAAGGACACCCGTCGGCCCGTCGAGCAAGCGGCTTTGGTGGTGACGCCGCGCGAAGAAGGAGACGGCGAACGGCGGCAAACCGACGAGGCCGGCGCAGTCCGGCTGGAAAGCCTGGCACCAGGTCTCTACGCGGTGCGGGTCGACCGCACGGGCTATATCACAGCGTTGGAAGCCAGAGTGCGGGTATCCCCGCGGCGTACCACGTCAATCGAAATGGAGCTTGTCCCGGGCGACGCGAGACTGGAGGAAGTCGTGGTCGTGGCCAGCGCTGCGCGCGCGGATGCGACCGGATCGGTGAGCGCGACCTATTTCGACCGGGAAACGCTGCGCAGCGCGGTCGGCAGCGGCAGCGATGTGCTGAAGGCGCTCGACGGCGCGCCCGGCCTGGTCTCGCTCGGCGAGTTCTCGGACTTCTCCGTGCGCGGACGCGGTCCCCGCGACAACCTGATTCTCGTCGACGGATTGCCCTACGACAGGGTCGTGCACTTCGACCAGACGCTCGGCGAAACGGAGGACATCGGCGGCGGCGGGCGTTTCTCCATCTTCGCGCCGAACCTCGTCGGGGGCGCGGAGTTTTCGCCCGGCGGATGGAGCGTGGCGTACGGGGGCCGGGCGGGGTCGTTGTTGAAGCTCGATGTCGCCGAAGGCGGGGCGTCCCCCTCGGCCTATCTGCAGCTCGACATAGCCGGCTACGATGTCGGCTACGAGGGACCCAGCGGTCTGCGGGACGACCCGTCGATACTCATCTCGGCGCGGAGGCTCGACCTCGGGGCCATGTTCGAGATGATCGACGAGTTGGACATCGGCGAGCCGGTGATGACCGACATGGTGCTCAAGACCGTCACCCGGCCGGGTCCTAGGGACGTCCTCGAGTTTCTCGCTCTCAGCACGCCCGAGGAATACCCGGGATGTGCGGCACGTACTGGCGTCCCCCGATTTCCAGGACGTGACGCTCTACGGGACCGAGCAGGACAGCACGCTCCTCGGCGTGACCTGGCGCCGTCTGGTCGGCGACACCGGCGAGTGGAGCAACGCCTTCTTCCTCAGATCGAGCGACAAGGAGAGCCGGGAGGGAGAGGCCTATCCGGACACGGTGCCGCTCGGCACGCCGGCTGCGGACATCCCCGTGCGGCACGCGGTCTTGACGGTCGGCGAGGAGGAGACCGAGATCGGATGGCGGTCCGACTACATCGCGATGAACCGTTGGGGGCTTGTTCGGGCGGGAATGCGCGCGTCGAACACGGAGCTGGACTACTCGACGCGACTGGCCCACGACTGGGTCCGGTTCGAATACGACCAGCACGACTTCCGCGCCGATCCCGAACAGCGCTACGTGGTGTTGACGCCGTCCGGAACCGACGCGAGCCTGCGCGGCGACGAAGTCTCCTATGCGGCCTACGCCGAGCAACTGATCGAAACGGGCGATTGGGAGTTCCGCGCGGGTGTCCGATACGACTACGACGGGTTTTCGGGCGAGAGCCTGGTTTCGCCGCGATTCGCGGTCAACTGGCGCTTGCCGCCGAGACTTCGATTCTCGGCTACCGCAGGCACGTTCCACCAGTCGCCGCGCCGCCTCGACATGGCGGCGGACCGTGACAATGCGAGCCTCCGGAACGAACGGATCGGGCACATCGGGGTCGGCCTTTCGTTGGGGTTGAACCCGGTGTGGGACCTGGTGGCGGAGACGTACTATCAGCGGCTGGACAAGCTGGTGGTCTTCGGAGACGGTACCGACTTCGTCGCAACCAATGACGGGGAAGGTACTTCCTACGGGTTCGATCTCGTGCTGAACCGGCGCTTCGCGAACGGCTTTTCCGGCAACGCGACGTACTCGTACAATGTCTCCCGCCGGGATGATGGCGACGGGACAGGCGAGTACGGTGCCGACTTCCATCGCCCCCACGTGTTCACCGCGGGTGTCCAGTGGCAGATCACCGACCGGTGGAAGGTGGGTGCCCGGTGGAAGTACCTGGCCGGTCGGCCGGAGGACTCCTTCGTGATCCACGCGGACGTGTTGGGAACCGGGGGGCCATTGCGCTACTCGAAGGAGACAACGGGGCAGAACGCCAAGCGACGCGACGGACTGTCGCTGATCAACGTGCGCGTCGACTACCGGCGCAGCTTCGGGCCCGTCGATGCCGTCGCATTCGCCGATCTCGTCAACGTGACCGGTGCCAATACCTCCGAGGAAACAGAGTTCAACATCAGCCGCGGGACGGTCGTCGAGGACGGCGGCGAGTTGCAGCCGCTCTTCGGGGTGCGGTTAGAACGCTCCTGGTGACGCCGACCCTCAGACTTGGAGCGACGATGAACGAGTTTCCATCGGAGGACCGCATGCGGGTGTTGGTGGTCGACGACAACCGTGACATCTGCAGGAACATCGGCGACTACCTCGAGTTGTTCGGTCATGTCCTCGACTTCGCCTACAGCGGCCCGCAAGCCCTGCATCTCGCTCACGTTGGCGAATACGACGTCGTCGTCCTCGACTTGATGCTGCCGGGCATGGACGGGCTGGATGTTTGCCGCGAGCTACGCGCGGGGTCGAAGTCCGAAGTGCCGGTCTTGATGCTGACGGCCCGCGACACGCTGCCGGACAAGCTGGATGGCTTTCGGGCAGGCACCGACGACTACCTCGTCAAGCCGTTTGCGATGCAGGAGTTGCTGGCCCGGCTGCGTGCCCTGCATGACCGTCGCAAGGGGCACCGCGCGCGGCGGCTCGTCGTCGGGGATCTGACTCTCGACAAGGGCACCCGGGAGGTCTCTCGGGGGAGGCGGCGCGTAGCGCTGAACCCCGTGGGATTCAGGATTCTGGAGAAGATGATGGAGGCCTCTCCCACAGTCGTGACGCGCGCCGAACTGGAGACGCTCCTGTGGGGTGACGAGTGTCCGGCAAGCGACGCATTGCGGTCCCACGTGTACCAGCTTCGCCGGACCATGGAAACGCCCTGCGGCAAGCGAATGCTGCACACGGTGCATGGCGTCGGATACCGGTTGGCGCCTCCCGATGATTGACCTTCGCGGCAGCCTGCGAACGCGTATCGCGTTCGCTTTCGCGGTGTCGTCGCTGGTGCTCAGCACGGCTTGGAGCCTGGCGGCGTTCAGCGCACTTCGGCTCGCGGAAGACCGAGTGTTGGAACGGCAGCTCGAGTTGATCGCCGAGCACTATCGACGGCGAGTCGAAGCGGCTGGCGGATCGGCTCGGCCAGACTCCGCACTGGACCTGCCGCAGCTGGAGTTCGGCGGCCCTTCGGGGCCTTTGGTCACGAGCTACCGGGACCACCGCGATCTGCCGCCGGATCTTGTGCTATGGGCTCTCGAATCGCCAGCAGTCGGGTTCTACGAATTCACCGAGAAGGAACTCCACGTGGCAGTACTGGAGGCGAACACCTCCGGCGCGGCGCGGTTCCTGGTGTTCGACGTGGCGGGCATCGAGGCGCCATCCTCGGAGGATGCGATGTGGTTTGCCGGACTTGCCGCCCTGGCGCTGCTGATCGGACTTGGCGCGATGGCGTTCGGACTCCTGATCGGCCGGCTCAGCGTGGAGCCGATGGTGCGTCTGGCCGGGATCGTCGCGGAGTTCGATCCCGAGCGCGTCGGCGAATCGGATCGAGAGCGGATCGCGGCGCATCGCTTCGGCCGGAACGAAGCCGGACTGCTGGCCAACGCGATTGAGAGGATGGTGACACGGATATGCGCGTTCATCGAACGTGAGCGGAGCTTCACGGCCGCCGCGAGCCATGAATTGAGAACACCCCTAACAGTGATTGGCGGCGCCCTCGAGTTGCTGGAGCGGGAAGAGCAGTCTGAACGGGTGCGGCGCGTCTTGGAACGGATTCGAGGCGCCAATACGGACATGCGATCAACCATCGGGATGTTCCTGGCCCTAGCCCGCGAGTCCGATGGTCGGCTGGTGGAAGACGAGGAAATCCGAGTCCTGGCCGTGGTTGAGAAGGCGGTCGAGGACTGCGAGCCTCTTTTGCGTGCGAAGGATGGCCTGGCGGACGTCCAGGCGGACTCGGACCCGGTGTTCGAGGGCCACGCGCTGGCCTTCGCGACGGTGGTCGGCAACGTCCTGCGCAACGCCGTCGAGCACGAACCGCAGGACGAACGCCCGATGATCTCGATCCGCGTTGGCGCCTGCGAACTGGTGGTCCGCAACCGAAGTGAAAGGTCTCCGGCGAGCACGCCGTCGGCCAGCCCTCCTAGGGGCCTTGGACTGGAGATTGTGCACCGGCTCTGCGAACACAACGGGTGGTCGTTCGATCTGACAGTCAACGACGGGGAAACCACGGCGCGCTTTTCGTGGGTGCGGGGACAGAGCCCGTAGAAGGCGACGTCGCGGATCAAGACGATGTCGTGGCCAACAGTGACTAGGGTGCCGACACGTAGCCGCTGGGCGTTTGGAGCTGTCAGACGTGGCGGCTTTTGGAGAGCCCTTGATTGCAACGCAATCGCTGCGTAGATTGGGAGTCCGACAATGATCTGAGGAACGATTGTGGCAAGCATCACGATCCGCAATCTCGATGACGCGGTGAAGACCCGGTTGCGTGTGCGAGCCGCTGGCAACGGGCGGTCGATGGAGGAGGAAGCGCGCCTGATCCTGCGTGACGCCGTTGTTCACAAGCCACGCACCCGAAATCTCGCGGCCGCCATACGCGCCCGAGTCGCGCCGCTTGGCGGCGTGGACCTTGAGCTACCGCCGCGGGAGCCAGCGCGCGAGCCGCCGTCCTTCGACTGAGCCCCGAAATGACCGTGCTGTTGGACACGAACGTGGTATCCGAGCTGTTGCGCCCGTCACCGAACCCAGCGGTGGAAGGCTGGGTCGCCGGTCGTCAGGCAGCAGATCTGCACTTCTCGGCGGTTGGGGAGGCTGAGTTGCGCTACGGGGTTGCGGTTCTGCCCGCTGGGCGCCGTCGGGATGCGCTTGCTCTGGCGATCGAGGCGATCCTGCGCGAAGACTTTGAGAACCGGGTGCTGCCCTTCGACAGCGCCGCCGCACGCGAGTATGCCGATATCGCTGCCTCCCGCCGTGCTGCTGGTCGCCCCGTCGCGCCGGCCGATTGCCAGATCGCCGGGATTGCGCGGTCTCGAGATCTGACAATCGCAACGCGGAACGTTCGGCACTTCGCGGACATGGAGATTGAACTGGTCGATCCCTGGGCCGGCGCGTGAGCCGCACCACCGAAGCGTTCGCCCGCGTCAAGATCGACGCGCTGTGCGCCGAGGTGTCAAGCGGGGGGCAGGACGAGTCGGACGATGGCATTGACCCGAAGATTTCAAGGTGATGGTGCGGGAACGGCTCTAGCGCGACCCGGAACCCTGCGAAGCGCTCCTTACCGAGGCGGTGAAAGCCTCCTGTCCAGCAACGTGGAGACAGCCAAGTCGCTCCTGCGCGACTACGTCAAATGCCACTATCGGATTCGACGAACTCGGAGGACTCACGGACAAGTCGCCGAAGAGCCTCATGCGCATACTCAGTGCGACCGGCAATCCCCACGCGCGCAACCTGTTTGAGATCATCGATTGTCTGCAAAAACGCGAAGGCGTGCACCTGAAGGTCCAGGCGATCCCTTGACCATCGCGACTAGATCGCCCCTGCCTTCCGGCGACTGGCGCGAGAGAGGACACAAATGCCCACTTTGAACTGGCTGACACGGGAGGAGGACATCGGCGCAGCGACACGGGTGGCGTATCCTCTGCTCGAGGAGGTCGCAGAGTATTCCATCGGCGAGAAAACCACAGGGAACATGCTCATTCAGGGCGACAATCTAGACGCCCCGAAAGCGCTGCAGCCATACCTTCAGGCGAATTGGTGACCGAGCGATGGGCCGCAACGGAACCCAATGAGGGCGTGATGGAAGCAAGGGCGGTCGTGGAGCGGCTCAAGACGTTCGGCAGGACGCGCGGCGACTCCGACTGGAGTGTACTCGACAAGGAGACCGAGACGCTCGTGCGGCGAGACCCATTCGCCTTCTTGGTAGCGGTGGCTTTCGATCGGGGCATGCCGTGGGAGAAGGGGTGGCGGATTCCGACGGAAATCGATCAGCAGGGTCTGCTCGACCCGGTGCGCCTGGCCGCGATGAGCGAGGCCGATCTGGCGGTGTTGCTCGACGGCATTACGGTTCGTCCGAGGTCATTGCTGTCCCACAAAGTGGGCGAAAAGTGACGGCCTGAACGCTCCCTGCTGT
>JAPPND010000125.1 GCA_028818795.1 Gammaproteobacteria bacterium
ACGATCAGGGGCAACTTCAACTCGCGTTCGCGTGAAAGTTTATGGGACAGCAATGGTTCAACAGTAACAGCACTGGAACTTCGAGCTAGTTGCCAATCAGTGCTCGTCCCGACGCAGTTCGCCGACCGGCTCGTGATTGTTCACGGTAATGCCCATCATCTGCTTCAGCCGTGGCGACAGGAGCTCGTAGACGTCGTCTGGCACGTGCACGTTGGCCGTCGATTGCTCGTGCAATGCCCGCATGAAGTACCGGTTGTAGTGGCAGCGCATCGCGTAGCGCGTGCCCGGTGCCGTCCGGCGGCCGCCGCAGTGCAGGATCCTCGTATCGGTGAGGATGCACGTCCCGGGCGGTGCGCAGATCGCAACGAGACCGGGCTCGCCCTCGACCAGCCGCACTAGGTCGGTGCCGTCGCGGAAGCGCGTCGTGCCCGTGGCGCTTCGGTGCGAGCCCGGCACGCAGTACGTGGCCCCGTTGTCGAGGTCGAACCGGGTATAGCACCAGATGATCAGGGAGCCGAACGGGAAAGGCGGATAGGGCATCGGCATGCCGCCCTGGTCGATGTGCAGTTCCTGCAGGCCGCCGCCCTGGTGGACAATGGAACCGTGGGCGCAGCCCAAGCCGAAACCCTCGCCCATCACCTTGGTGAGCAACCGGTCGACGAGCGGGCCGCGTTGGGCCGCCGACTCCTTGAACTCGACGGCGTCCCGGAAAGCGGCACCCTTGAGAACCAGGTTGTTGACGAGCTGCGCGGTTTCGTTCCGGCTGGTCATGATGCCGGCCTTGAGGCGTTTCTCCGCTTCTGCCTGGTCGACCAAGCGGTCTACTTGGGCCTGCACCTGGTCGGGCGACATGGCGTCCTTCACGAGGCAGTAGCCCCAGCGCACGAAGTCCGCTTCGAGTTGAGCCTCGTCGCTGCTCGGTTTTGGGAGGTATTCGAACTCGCTACTGTTCCGGATGAGGCCTGCCTTCATGCGCTCTTTGGACAGACCGGCAAGTTGGTTGAGCAAACGTCCCGCGGACAGGGAACTGGTGGGCGACCGACCGTCTGCGTAGGCGATTCCACGCGCCATCTCGGTTTCCCATGTGGTATCCGCCGACTGCTCCTTTTCCGTACGCAGCCGCGCGAGTTCTGCCCTAAGGCGTGCGTTCTCTTCGCGCAGGCGCGCGACCTTTTCGTCTTGTTCGGGGACGGTGGGCAGTCGCCCGGAGGTGGAAGAACTCTTGTCGACTTGCATTTCGTTTGCGCACCAACGCACACCCGCCTAAGCATAGCGCCTCGGCTACAGTCGCGGCACGCCCGAGAGTCGGAGGCGAGCAGGGTGTCCACTCGCCTCCGACCAGGTCCGAACTCACTGTTTCAGCCGAACCAGCTCGTTCAGCACACCGTCGAGGCCGCCGTAGACCGACAGGTTGCCGACCTTCTCGGTTACCTTCTCGAGCGTCTCCAACTCCTTGAGCCGCAATGCGACGGCGTTGCTCTCCATGACCTTGGCCGTGTTGAGGAGCGAACGCGTGGCGTTGGTTTCCTCGCGACGGCGGATCACGTTGGCCTGGGCCGCCTTCTCGGCTTCCACCACCTTGCCAAGCAGTTCCTTCATGTCGCCCGGCAGGATGATGTCCTTGACGCCGACGCTTTCCACGACGATGCCGATTTGGGCGAACTTCGGACCGACGCGATCGGCGACCGCGCGGTCGATGGCCGACTTGTCCTCCAGCAACGCATCCAGCGTGCGGGTGCCGACGGCGGCGCGCAGACCGAACTGGATCACCTTGTAGAGGTGGTCCAGCGGATCCTTGGTGGCGCCGACGGCTTTCTCGGCATCCTCGAACCGGTAGGTGGCCGTCAGGTTGATGCGCAGGCTCACCTTGTCGCGGGTCAGGATCTCCTGGCCCTGAACCTCGAGCGTTTTCACACGCAGGTCCACGACCTCGATCGCGACGCTCGGCCCATAGGTCCAGAACGCGTGTAGGCCCGGTTCCAGCGACCCGGAAAGCTCGCCGTCCACGTAGAGCAGGCCGACATGCCCGTGGGCGATTTCCCGCGAGTGGATGCCGTTGCGGCCCGGCAGCCGCAGCCCACCGAGATGCTCCGAAGCCATCGCGAGCCCCGGCTCGGCCAAGAGCCGCTTGGCGAGCTTGGCGTCGATGGCAAGACCCTCGTCCAAGTCGAACCGGTCCACGCGGATCGCAACCGGGCCCTTCCAGTAGAGCTTGCGCTCGGCGGGCCGGACGACCTCGGCGACGCGGTCGTTCCAGTAGACGACGGCGACTTCGCTCTCGCCGGTGGCTACGACGGTGAACAGGCGTTCCACGTCCTCGCGTTCGGCGTCAACCAGGTAGTCCGCCAACGGGTGCGCAAAGACCGGCTCGGTCAGGTCGAAGCGCTCTACTTCGTGGCGCTTGCGCCACTCGTTGAAGCGGTAGATCCCCGGTTCCAGGAAGCGGACGAAGTCCCCGTCCTTGAACAGGAGTCCGCGTTCGTGCTTGCGCACGATGAATTTTCGATAGAACAACATGTCGCGTTCTCCTTTTTCCGTTTCGACGAATTAATGCGTCCGTTCCCACAACGTCGTTGCGGACCGGCGGTGCCGACCGATCGAACGCACCGCGTACGAGCGACGTCGGTTGCCAACTCCGAAGAATTGGCGTTCGACGATGCCAGCGGGCGATGCGCCGGATCGATCGGCGTGTCGGTCCGATTGACTCGGTGCCGAGCCGCCGACCGGCTACGTCGTTGCTGCGCTTTCTTGCATTCGCTCACGCTCTTGCCGAAAGCGCCGGGAACGGACGCGCCCTGTGACGATTAGCGCACGTCACCAGCGTTTATCACGGTTATCAGCCGTGCGGCTTTCTAGGCCGGTTTTGGAATGCCGGAGTCGAACCGGCGACCACCAGTTTATGGACCGGAGCTCTATCCAACTGAGCTAATTCCAAGTGGTTGGGTGCGTAGCAAAAACGCTCGGTACACACCGTGCGATGGGTAGCGTGAGTGCGCCGGACGGGACTTCGATCCCGAACCATGGAACGCCGCACGCCGCCCAACCCTCGTAGGACGGGATTCTTCCCGCCGCCGCCCGACGAATGCTCGCCGCAGCTCGATTCGATTTTCCTCCGTACAACAAAAAACCCTGTTCGTTGAACCGACCAGGGCTTTGTTGCTTCCCTGGAAGGCTAGTCAATCCGCCGCCTTCCAGGACATATCCGGAAAGTCAGCGCAAGTTCGCTCCCTCGTCATCTACAAGGGGGTTGCCGCAGTCCACGAACTGCGGCGGCACAGGCGATGGCTGCGCCGCGCCCGGTAGGCGCTCTATGCGATGTCCTGCTTGTCTGGAAGTCATGTATTCCGCCTGCAAAAGGTCGGTGTGATACGTCAAGGGGCGCGCGATTATAGGACTGGTCTGAAAAGTGTCAACACTTTTTTACCGGCCCGTAGGGGCGGCCCTTGTGGCCGCCCTAGTTTCGCCGATGCGTCGCGGGACGCCACAAGGGCGTCCCCTTCGGCGTTCAGTCCCGCAGCAGTTCGTTGATCGACGTCTTGGACCGGGTGCGTTCGTCCACCCGCTTGATGGTCACGGCGCAATAGATGTTCGGTCTCGGCCGGCCCGAGTCGAAGGCGGGGCTGGGCAACGATCCGGCCACGACCACCGAATAGGCCGGGACACGACCGGTGACGATCTCACCCGATTCGCGGTCGACGATCTTGGTGGAGGCGCCGATGAAGACGCCCATGCCGAGCACCGCGCCCTCTTCGACGACGACGCCTTCGACGACTTCCGAGCGGGCACCCACGAAGCAGTTGTCTTCAATGATCACGGGTTCCGCCTGCAACGGTTCGAGAACGCCGCCGATGCCCGCGCCGCCGGAGATGTGGCAGTCCTTGCCGATCTGGGCGCAGGATCCCACGGTGGCCCAGGTGTCGATCATGGTGCCGCTGTCCACGTAGGCGCCGAGATTCACGAAACTCGGCATCAGCACCACCGACGGGGCGATGTAGGCGGAATGGCGCACGATGGCGGAGGGTACGGCGCGGAAACCGGCGGACCGGAAACGTGCCTCGTCCCAGCCGGCAAACTTGGACGGCACCTTGTCCCACCACGGCGCGCCGCCGGGGCCGCAGCTGATGGGCTCCATGTCGTTCAACAGGAAACTGAGCAGTACGGCTTTTTTTAGCCACTGGTTGACGACCCACTCGTCGCCGACCTTCTCCGCGACCCGGGCACTGCCCGAGTCGAGCGCGTCCAGTGCTGCCCCGACGGCGTCGCGAACGGGGCCCTCCGTGTGGAAACCGATTTCGTCGCGGCGCTCCCAGGCCGCGTTTATGGTGTTTTCGATGTCGCTCATTTGCATTCCCGTGTCTGGATCGGCGGGACGGGACAAGCCCGTCCCCTACGATGCTGCGGTCGCCTCAAGTGCCGCGGACCTTCATCCCCGCCGCGCGATAGGCGTTGTCGATGAAGTGCATCTGCTTGATGGCATCGTGGGCGTCGGTTGGCAAACGCTCGCCGGTTCGGAGGGCGCGCACGAAGGCGTCGAGTTGGTAGTCGTACGTGGTGCGCTTGGTGAGCGTCTCGGTCGTTGTCTCGCCATCGACCGTCAGCCTGATCTCGTGCCCCGTGTGGGGGACCAGCGGGTTGTTCACCATGAGCGTGCCCTTGGTTGCCTCGACGAGGAGTTCGGCCCGGTAGGGCTCGCCTTTCATGGAGCCCGATGTGCTGCCGGTTGCCCCGCTTGGGAACTTGAGCTCGGTCACCAGGCTCAAGTCCACGTCGGGCGGCCCTTCCACGGCCTCGGCGGAGACGACCTCGGGTTCCTCGCCGGTCAGGTGACGGACCCAGGACATCGGATAGCAGCCCATGTCCATGGTGGCGCCGCCGCCCGTCTCGTAGATCATGCGTATGTTGGACGCCGGGACGCCGCGTTCGCCGCCGACGTGGAACAAGCCGGAAACGCGGACCAGTTCGCCGAGGGTGCCGGATTGGTAGATCTCCAGGGTGCGCAGGAACACGGGGTGGTAGCGGTAGTGGAACGCTTCGATCAACAGCAGGTCCGCCCGGTCCGCAGCCTCGGCCATCTCGACTGCTTCGGCCTCATTCATCGAGAACGACTTTTCGCACAGGACGGGCTTCCCGGCGGCCAGTGCCTTCAACGTCCATTCCCGGTGATGGCTGATTGGCAGCGGGTTGTAGATCACGTTGACGTCGGGGTGGTCGATCACCGCCTGGTAGTCGTCGACGACGTTTTCGATGTGGCCTCGATCCGCCATTGCCTCGGCCCGGGAACGGTCGCGCGCGGCAATGGCCACTACGGACACGTCGTCGTTGCGGCTCGCGGGGGCGAGCAAGGCTTGGGGCGTGATGTTCGCCGCCCCGAGCGTTCCGAAACGGAATTCAGTCATGCGTCTCTCCAAGTGCGCGCAGACGAGCTTTCGGTCGCTTGTCTGGCTACCGAACGGGGTACTTGCGTCGTCGGCGTGTCCGACTATGGTAGCCCGTGACGGGGGATCGTACCGAATTCGGATGTTGATGCTCGATTCGATCTTAAAGACCACTAGTCGCTGGCCGCTAGCTCGGTTGCATGGCGGCGTTCGTTTCGTCGAGCCCTTGATGCGTGCGACCTACCGGCGAAAGGTGGTCGAGGACAACTTGCGCCGAGCGTTCCCAGACGACGATACGGCGAAGCTGGTACGAGCGTTCTATAGCGGGTTCTGTCAGGCGTGGGTCGAGGTCGTGCGATCACTAGATATTGACGTGGCGGAACTCGGCGAACGCGTGACGTTCGAGGGGGCTGAAGCGCTGGATGAAGGCAATGCGCTATTGCTCATGGCCCATCACGGCAACCTGATCTGGGCCATCACTGCCTTGGCCAGACGGCTAGAGGCACCCGTGGCGATCGTCTACAAGCCACCGCACACGCCTGCGGTACGCGAACACCTGCTGGCCGTCGCCGCAAGGTTCGGACTGACGCTCGTTCCTGTTAAGGATATGCGCCGCGAGTTCCTAAAGCGCCGACACGAACAACCCGTTTGGACGCTGGTGGCAGACCAGCGTCCCGGCGGACGCGACTGCCACACGGTTGACTTCTGCGGTCGCAAGACAGCTTTCTTCGCCGGCCCGGATCGCCTGGCCAAGGCACTCAAGTGGCCCGTCTACTACCTGTCCTGCCAGCGACTGGACCCCGGTCGCTATCACTGCCGCATCGAGAAGATCGCAGATCCGCCCCATGATCGAGGCTCGATCGTCGAACGCTACGTCGCCAAACTCCAGGCGGACGTCAATCGGGCACCGGCGGACTGGCTTTGGTCGCACAAGCGATGGCGTGAGTAGCCGGGTTGGCGGCGCTCTAGTCGCCCTTGAATTCCGGTTCCTTCCCTGCACGATAGGCCTCGATCGCGGCCCGTCGGTCGTCGGTCATGGCCGACAAGAGGTTCTGGTCCACGTCCATGTGCATCACGGCGACGTCGAGCGCGGACACCAGGACGTTGACGCTGCGTTTGATCATCTGCGCCGCGATCGGCGACTTCCGGACGTAGCGATTCGCCCACTCTCGGGCGGTTTCCATGAGGTCCGCGCGGCCCACCAGGGTATCGAGGACACCCCACTCCAGTAGCTCCCGGGCGTGGATGCGCTCGCCGCCGATGACCAGGCGCTTGGCCCGGGACGGCCCGGCGATGTGCGTGATGAGCGGCAGCCCCTTCCACATCAGGTTCACGCCGATGTCGATTTCGGGGTACTGCATGAAGCAGTCGTCCGCGCCGATGCGTAGATCCATCGCGGTGGCAAGTACCGCGCCGCCGCCCATGGCGGCCCCGTTCCAGGCGGCTATCGTGATCTGATCCATGTCGTAGACCGCCAGCGTCGCCCGCTCGCCGATGCGGGCCTTGCGCCGGCGTTCGAGGAGATTGGCGGCCGCCGGGCCACCGCCGTCGAGGTCGGCGCCGGACGAGAAGTGCTTGCCCTCGCCCGTGAAGATCACCACACGGGTATCGGCATCGTCACGGAACGACAGCGCCACGGCTTCGATGTCCACCAGGTGGGCGTGGTCGAGGGCGTTGGCCTTGTGGGGGCGGTTGAAGGTCACAACCGCGACGTGGCTGTCCTTCGTGACCTTGAGATTGTCGTATCGGATGTCGGCGGCCACGGCACGTTCCGCGCTGCATCGTGGTGCAGTGTGGCGGACTTGCCGTATTGGCGGCAAGTGCGACGGACTTCCCTGTGCCTCTGCCGTACACTTGCGCGTTTGTTCGAATCGAGGGGCGATCGACCGATGCCATCCGTCACATCAAACGACGGCCCGGTCGCGGTGACCGGCGCCTCCGGCTATATCGGTGCCCACACCGTGATTGCGCTTCTGAAACGGGGCTATGACGTACACGCCTGCGTCACGGACCTTTCGAACCCCGACAAGACGGAGTTCCTGCTCGCCATGAACGACGAGCACCCTGGCTCCGTGACCTTGCACGAAGCGAACCTGCTCGAAGAAGGCAGCTACGACGCGCCGTTCGCGGACTGCAGTGCCGTGCTGCACGTCGGTACACCTATGGGCTACGGTGGCGCCAACAACCCGCAACAGGTCTACGACGGCGCCATCAACGGCGTCCACAACATCGTTGCCTCCGTCAAGAACTCCGGAACGGTCAAGCGGCTCGTCTACACCAGTTCCTTCGCGGCCATCGGCCATCCGTCGCCGCCCGGCTACCAATACACCGAGGCCGACTGGGCGTCCGACAACCGCGAGAACGACAAGAACTGGAACACCGAGAACCTCATCGAGAAGGGCGAGGTGGGGTATTCCATGGCCAAGGTCGAGTGCGAACGCCTCGTCAACCGCCTGGCCGCCGAGGACGGGCGCTTCGATGCAATCTCGGTGTGCCCGTGCGTCGTCCTCGGACCGTTGTTGAGCCCCGTTCACGAGTTGCGCGGCTCGTGGCAGTTCTTCCTGGGCCGCATGCTCGCGGGCCATCCGTGCCAACGCGGCTGGCAGGCGCTGTGGAACATCGTCGACGTGCGCGACTGCGGCGAGTCGCAGGCGCTCATGATCGAGTCCGACGTGTGCGAGAACAGCTCGCGCTACATGCTCTGTGCCACGGACGAGTCGGGCGAGATCACCGCCATGCAACTGCACGACCATCTGCAGGCGCTCTTCCCCCATATCGATGTCGGCGGCGTGACGCCCGAATACGAGGCCATGGTCGAGAAATACGGCGCTCCCTACAACGCGCCGCGTGCTCACTGCGACAAGGCTCGCGGAGAGCTCGGCCTCGAAACCCACGCCATCGAGGACACCTTGCGCACTACCGGCGAAACCATGATCGAACTCGGCCTCGTCACGCCGAAGCTGAAGTAGGGACATGAACAAAAGTGTAGGCTGGCGAGGTCTTGGGAATGTGACCTCGGCGCAGCCTACTAGGGGGAGGGGTCTTTGCGCCTAAGTCCCACGCTGTTCGACGCGGGAGCTAGTTCATGGCCCGTATGTTACCTCAGGTAACACCCGTGTCAATAGGTAACGTGCAACTTTTTTTCGAGCAGGCCCGGTGCACGGTTTTGGGGCACGCCGTGATGATCGAGCTCGACGCGTTCACCGGTCCGACGGGCTAGAATCGTCTTCGCACACCTTCAAGCCATCGGCGTTCCTATGGTCGACCGCGAGAACCCGACCTCCCACAGCTATTTCTCGCAACGCTTGCGCCTGCACTACCTGGATTGGGGGAACGACGACGCTCCCGACATGCTCCTGGTTCACGGCGTCCATGACCACTGCCACTCCTGGGATTGGCTGGCGCAGCCCTTGCGCGACCGGTTCCATGTCGTTGCACCGGACCTGCGCGGTCACGGCGACTCCGAGTGGACCCGCGGCAGCCCCTACTCCTATCTCGAATACGTCCAGGACATCGCCCAGCTCGTTCGTCAGCAAGGTCTTGACCCGGTCACCATCGTGTCGCATTCCCTCGGCGGCACCATTGCGTCGATGTACGCGGGCACGTTCACGGAGTCCGTCGACCGCCTGGTGATCATCGAAGGTGTCGGACTCTATCCTGCGGACGGTGCCTCGCCTGGTGTGCGTCTGCAACAGTGGATCGATGCCAACTATTCCCTTGCCGCACGGTTGCCCCGTCGCTATCCCAGTCTGGAAGATGCCTATCACCGCATGCAGGAGACGAACCCGCACCTGTCGCCGGACCAGGCCCGCCACCTCACGATCCACGGTAGCAACCAGAACGAGGACGGCACCTTTACGTGGAAGTTCGACAACTACACTCGCACGCCGCGTCCCTACGACATCCCCAACGAGGATCTGGTGACGCTTTGGCAACGAATCGACTGTCCGGTGCTGATCGTCAACTCCCGGCAGGGCTACCCGCATCGGATCGGTCACGACAACACGTTGCGCCACTTCAAGAACGTGACCTTGCGTGAGATCGACGATGCCGGCCACTGGACGCACCACGACCAGTTGGACGAGTGCGCCTCCGTGATCGAGGAATTCTTGAAGGTGTCGCCGTCCTGAACCCGACTGGGCATGAAACCGGAGTCGATAGATGAGCTACCGCGACATCACCTACGAAGTCGTCAACCACGTTGCCCGAATCACCACCAACCGGCCTCGGTACCGCAACGCCCAGAGCCGGCGCCTGCTGGAGGAACTGGATGACGCCTTCGGCAACGCCGCGGATGACCGCACCGTTCACGTCGTCGCGCTGTTCGGCGCGGGCGAGCACTTCTCGGGGGGTCACGATCTCGGCACGCCGGACGAAATGGCCGATCGCCGGGAACGCCCCATCGAAGAAGGTCTGCGAGGCCGCTTCGAGCGGTCGAGGGAACTGTTCGTGGACAAGACCATGCGGTGGCGAAACGTGCCGAAACCCACGATCGCCGGAATCCAGGGCTACTGCATCTACGGCGGGTGGATCGTCGCCAGCGCGATGGACATTCTGTACGCCGCCGACAACGCCATGTTCCTGGGATCGAACTTCCAGTTCTTCTCCGTGCCTTGGGACATGCACCCGCGGCGCGCCAAGGAACTGCTCTTCGAATCGCGCTTCATCGATGCGGAGGAGGCGTTGGCGTTAGGGCTTGTCAACCGGGTGTTTCCGGAGCAGCGGCTGCACGAGGAGGTCGTCGCCTACGCCGAGCGCATTGCCCGCAACGACCCGTTCCAACTGCGCATGATCAAGATGGCCGTGAACCAGGTGCAGGACACCCAGGGATTCCACGCCCACATCACGGCGGCCCATCTCATGCACATGACATCGGCGGAGGGCGAACGCGACCCGGGCTATGCGCTCAACGTTCCCGAGGGGCGACGCCGGCCCATGGTGGAGCGCGCCTTCGAGCACTACCGGTTGAACAAGGATCGCCAGTCGTGACCGCAGCGCGCTTCGTTCCATTGGACTTCAGGGAACTGCCCGCGGCGGAGATGAGTGAGCGGGCGGCGTTGTTTAGTGAGCTGATGCGCCGCCGCCGAACCGTGCGCCACTTCGACTCACGACCGATTCCGGACGGTGTGATCGAACACGCGCTCGTCACGGCGGGAAGCGCGCCAAGTGGCGCCAACCGACAACCGTGGCACTTCGTCGTGGTCAGCGATCCCGCCAGGAAGGCGGCGATCCGCGAAGCGGCGGAGAAGGAGGAGCGCGAGTTCTATTCCCGACGCGCGTCCAGGGAGTGGCTCGAGGCCCTGGAACCACTCGGTACGGATGCCGACAAGCCGTTCCTGACGACCGCACCGGCATTGATCGCGATCTTCCTGCGCCGGTTCAACTTCGACGCCGACGGCAAGCGGCTGAAGAACTACTACACAGCGGAGTCCGTGGGAATCGCCACCGGAATGCTGATCGCTGCGCTGCACAATGCGGGCGTCGCGACGCTCACCCACACGCCGAGCCCGATGCGGTTCCTCAACGACCTGCTCGATCGTCCCCCGCACGAGCGGGCGTTCCTTCTGCTCGTCGCCGGATATCCGAGCCCCGATGCCGAAGTGCCCGTTATCAGCAAGTACTCGCTGGGAGAATTGGCGACCTTCGTGTAGGGGGAGCAGAGAGCGGGACGGGACAACGCCGCCCCAGGACCGTCCCCTACGCGGCGCCAGCTCGTAGGTAGTCCACGACTTCGCGGGTGCCGCCCCGCATCACGATGCGGTCCTTCTTGCCCGCAAGCTGATAGTCGTACATCGGATCGTAGTAGTACTCGAGCAGGCGCCGGATCCATGCACGGTGCGCGTCGCGTCGGCTGCTGGCGTCGGCTCGGAAGGCGGCGTCCATCAAGGCTGCAAGTTCGCGGTACCGGACCCCGCCGAGGCGCCGTTCGATCCGCGATAGGGCGGCGGTCAGGCGGGGTTCCGGATCATCGGCGGCGACGACATATTCCTGGTAGATGCTGTCGATCCGATCCGCGTCGTCCACGTCCAGCAGCACGATCGGTGCCTGCTGCATGGCCTTGTAGAGCGCAACCGGTATCGCGAGCCGGCCGATGGTCCGGCTCTCGTCTTCAACCACGACGGGCTCGTCCGGCGACAGCTTCAGGAGCGCCACCGCGAGGGCGTTCTCGAATGTCACGGGCGGCGGTTGGGGGGTGGGCAAACCGCCGAATGCGGATCCGCGGTGGTTCGCGATGGCCTCGAGGTCGACGTGGGCCCGCGCCGCCTTTACGACCCGGGTTTTGCCGGAACCCGTTCGCCCACCGACTACGACGAATCGTCGCGTGTCGCCGGCGGTTTGTATCGTCTCGAGACAGAAGTGCCGCAGTGCCTTGAAGCCGCCGGCGAGGCGCGGCAGGTCGATGCCGGCTTCCGCGAGCCAGGCTTGGGCGATCTGCGAACGCAAACCCCCACGCCAACAGGTGATCAGGGCGCTCGGGTTTTCGGCGGCGAATGCCCGCCAGGCCGTTACTCTCGATGCCTTGTTGTCGTCGGCGACGAGTTGGTGGCCTAGGGCGACAGCGGCATCGTGCCCGTCGGCCTTGTAGGTCTTGCCGACGGCGTCTCGTTCGTCGTCCGTTAGCAGCGGAAGGTTCACTGCGCCCGGCACGGCGCCGCGACGGAACTCGGCCGGCGAGCGCACGTCGATCAACGGGCGGGCGTCGCGGAGGATGTTGAGATAGTCGTTGACTGCGGATAGGGCCAAGTAAGTTGGTGCGGCGGTCCGCGCTATTCGCTTACGGAACTTGCTCGCTGATCTCTTCGCCGGCACGAAATGCTTCGAGATGCTCGAGCAGGATTCCCAGATCGTTGTCGGAGGAGGCACGTGCCACCTCCACGGCTTGTTCCTGCACGGCGATCGCGCGCTCGAAGTTGCCGTTGGCGGCGTAGGCGGCCGCCCATGTGTCGAGATAGGCCGGGTTGCGGCCCGCCTCCTCGCTCTCGTCCATGATCCGCTCCATGATCTCGAGCGCGTAGGTTTCGTCGCGGAGTTTCGGCAGGTGGGTGACCGCAAGGCGCCAGGCGACTTCGTTGACCAGGTAGGGGTCGTCAGGAGCTGCTTCGACCGCGTTCTTGAACCAGGACCCGGCGCGCCTGAAGCTCTTTCCGACGTGCAGTCCGCGGGCATAGAGATCGCCGATCAGAACCATGGCATGGGCGTTGCCGTTCCTGGCGACCTGTCGAACCCAGCGGAACGCCTGCTCGTTGAATCCCCGGTCGACGTCCCGATGCATCAGGAACCGGGCATATTCGAGCTTGGCCGCCTCGTCTCTCTCGGCAGCCCGCACGAAGTACTGTTCGGCGCGCTCGTGGTCCCGGTCCACGAAATCCCCGAACACGTGACGCCAACCCAACCAGAGAAGGGCCTCCGGATTGTCGAGTTCGGCCGCTCGCGCGATCAACCGCAATCCGTCGCCGGTCCTTTCCGGGTCGAAGACACCCATGACGTAAAGCCTGCCGAGCTCGAGCATGGCGTCGTCGTAACCGGCACCGATCAACGCCAGGTAATTCCGTTCAGCGCTGACCAGGTACCCGTCGCGGTCCTTCGATTCGAGCGTTCTGTCGAATGCGGCTCGTACCGACAACTCGGCGAGAATTCGGTTCGCCATTGCATTCCCGGACCACGCGGCGAGGCGGAGGGCCTGGACAGCGTCCCGGGACCGGTTGAGATCCCTAAAGCCCACGAAGGCGAGGGCAGCCGGGTCGTTGCCGACGGCCAGAATCTGGATGAACGGAACGGGGCCGAAGTTGTCGCATACTCCCCACTCATTGCAGGATCGCGGTGGACCGATGGGAAAGACGGTGGTCGGTTTGCGGCGGACGGATTCCGCGATGGCGGAGTAGAGACCGTCAAGATCGAAAAACACGTTCTCGGGCGGTCGGTTTTGGCGGGACGCGCTTATCCACAGCATGAACGGACGTTCCTGCGAATTGCGGTAGATGGACCCCACCGCCGTCAGGCCTCGCGTCCTCAAAAATCCCTTTGCTTCGTTGGGCGACAGTGCGCGGTAGGGGGCGTCGATGGAACCGTCGCCAGTTATCTCGACCGCGCCGCCGATGGTGTCGGTCCACGCCTCGTGAACGGCGGCCTGCTGCTGCATGTCGACGTGGCGGTAGAACTCGGCGAGCGCTTGGTGAGCGGTGATGCTCGCCCGGTAGTGCTCGAGAATCGCGGAACCGATCGGGCCGAGGCGCAGGGGTTGTTCCTCCTGCATGAGACCGACGACTTCCTGTTCCAGGAGCGTGACCGTCCGGATCCGTTCGTCGAAGTCCGGTGTGGCCAGGAACGCTTCCCGGAGCCGCGTGACCTGCTCCGCATCGATGTTCTGTTCGTCCGCCATCAGCGTGGCCAGTTCATCGTAGGTGGGCGGCCCCTCGGTGGGCACGGTCGCGCATCCCGAGGCGAGTAGACAGGCGACGAGGACCAAGGCGCCCAGCGCTTGATCTGCCGAGACCGTATCGATGTTGCGGCTCATCTCAAGGAAGTGTAGCGCATCCTCCTTTGGCCCACCGGGATTCGGGTATGCTTGCGGCATTGGCGCCCAAGGGAACACTGCATGGCCTTCTTGAGGAAGTTGAGGTTGCCGAAGGAGTACGAGGCGTTGCCCGGACGCGACCAGGCGATGCCCGTGCCGCCGGCGCATTTCGTCAACGGCAACCCGCTTGAGCGTTCCTTTCCCGAAGGACACGCCTGTTTCCTAGCCGGATTGGGTTGCTTCTGGGGTGCCGAACGCAAGTTCTGGCAGACCGAGGGCGTTTGGACGACTGCTGTCGGCTATGCGGGCGGCCACACCAGGAACCCGACCTACGAGGAGGTCTGCTCGGGGCTTACGGGACATGCGGAGGTCGTCCTGGCCGTTTTCGACCCTGCGACCGTTGGCTACGCGGATCTGCTGAAGGTGTTCTGGGAAGCGCACGACCCCACCCAGGGAATGCGCCAGGGCAACGACATCGGCACGCAGTACCGTTCGGCAATCTACGTCTACGACGAGGGGCAGCGGGAGCTTGCCCTGGCGTCGAGGGAACAGTATCAGCGCGCCCTCTCGACGGCCGGCTATGGCGAGATCACCACCGAGATCGAAGACGCTGCGACCTTCTACTACGCCGAGCACTACCACCAGCAGTACTTGGCCAAGGTGCCGAACGGCTATTGCGGGCTGGGTGGCACGGGGGTGACGTGCGGTATCGAGCCGTTGGTCGAGTTCCGTGGCGCCGCCGGGCGGTAAATTCTCCGGCCTGCAAAAAACTGCGGGTGGACCGTTCGGTCCACCCGCAGCCGGTTAACTCCAAGCTTAGTTGATTGAAAGATCGCGCACCGGTAGCGCGATCCACCTACAGCCGCCGGCGGGCTGTCTCTGACAATCAATAGATCCATTCTACAACAGGTGCCGCGATCAACGGTAGGTTGAATTGGGCGGGCGGCGATATAGACTGGCCGACCTTCACCGACCGGGGCGGACCTTGACCCTCGACCCGTTGATCGCTCGCGCCAAATCGGCACGTCGGCGGGAGCCGACGGCTTGAGCGCACGGCACGTCGGCGTCGGGGTCGACTTCGGCACCAGCAACTCCGTCGCGGCCGTATTCGACGGCGACGAGGTCACGTTGGTGACGCTGGAGGACCGCGGCATCGATTCGACCGGTGCATCGGAACACGAAGCGGAAATCATGCCGTCGGCGACCTATATCGACCGGGCACTCCAAACGGTGACCGGCCAGGACGCGATCAACCGCTACATCGACGACAACACCGGTCGCAAGGTCGAACTGGTGCCGGAGGTGATCGGCAAGGCGATGCTGGCGGTGGGGTACGCAAGTGCCGGTTCCCGCAATCCCGGCGAGACGATGACCGTCGATGTCTACGGGGACGCGATGACGGATACCGGCATGCGGGGTCGTCTGTTCCGCGGCACCAAACGCCTGTTGGGCAAGGCCGACGTCCGGCGGCTCATGGTGTTCGACCACCCCTTTCGGTTGGTGGCGTTGGTGACGCCGATCCTGCTGCGGATGCGCGAGGCGCTATCGGCGATGGTCGGCACGATCGATCATGGTTGCGTCGGTCATCCGGTGAATTTCGAAGGCCGCGACGAACATCGAAACCAGCTTGCGCTGTCGCGCCTCGGTGAGGCGTATCGCTACGCGGGGATCGCGAAACCGAGGTTCTATCCGGAACCGATTGCCGCAGCCGTGAGTTTCCTCCACGCCAACCCGGACGCGGTGGGCGAGCATGTGCTGACCGTCGATTTCGGGGGCGGCACGCTGGACTTCTGCATTCTCGAACGAACACCGGACAACCGCTTCCGCGTGGTCAACACCCACGGCATCGCCTTGGGCGGCGACCACATCGACCAGCGCCTGTTCCGCGAACTGCTGTTTCCGCTGCTCGGCAAGGGCGAGCGCTGGCGACGCCCGGGCGAATACGGGGAAATCGACACCGAGTTCCCGTTCGACGAATACGAGGAGTTCCTGGTGAACTGGCCGGTCACCTACCTCCTCAACCAGAACCGCTACACGACGGCGGTCAAGGACTGCATCGAGCACGGCGGGCCGGAGCGATCCAAGTTCCGCCGTCTCCGGGAGCTAATCGAGCAGAACCTAGGCTACCTTGTTTTTCAGGCGATCAAGGAGTTCAAGGCGCGCCTGTCCCAAGCGGACGAGGCCCTCTTGGACATTCCGGAGATCGACGTCGACGTCCAACTATCGCGCAGGGGGTTCGAACGGATGATTGCGGACATGCTTGGGCGCATCGAGCAGGGCGTCGAAGCCACTCTGGCGCGGGCGGACCTCCCGCGGTCTGCGATCGACATCGTGCTCCGTACCGGCGGCTCGTCGTTGATACCCGCCGTGCACCGCGTGCTGGACAGCTTCTTCCCGGGCAGGGTGGTGGACCACGACCCGTTCACCAGCGTCGCGGCGGGTCTCGCGATCGCGGACTACCATCAACTGCCGGCGGGACCGACCTAGACGTATCGGCAGACGAGCGAATTGGGAGGAATCCGATGAGCGTGGATTTCAAAGCAGTCCTTCGAGACTTCACCGCCGCAATTGAAGCCGGCGACGGCGCGGCGCTCGCGGCGTTGTTCACCCCGGAAGGTAGCTATCACGACGGCTTCTACGGCGCGAGTGTCGGACGGGAGGCCATCGCCCGAATGCTCGAAGAGGAGTTCTGGGGCCATGCCGAGGGATTCCGCTGGCAGATGTTCGACCCGGTTTGCGACGGCCGGATCGGCTACGCGCGGTATCTCTTCAACTACGTCTCGAAGCTTCCCGGTGTTGAAGGCCGAGCGGTGGTGTTCGACGGACTCAGTCAATTCACCTTCGAAGACAATCTCATCGCCTGCTACCGGGAGCAGTTCAACACCGGGATGGCGATGGCCCAGCTCGACTTTGCACCGGAGCGTATCGCGAAGCACCTCAAAAGGCGCGCGGCGGCACTCAGGAAGTCGCTCCCGTAGGGGACGGGCTTGTC
>JAPPND010000069.1 GCA_028818795.1 Gammaproteobacteria bacterium
ATACGAAATCACCCTAAAGCCGTCAAAATCGACGCAAGTTAGCGCTTATGGGGGCTACCCTAACGCGCCCGCCAGGGCGCGCGGTCGCCCGCCGGGATTCCGCACGGCATTGATCCGGGGGTACGAGAATGCGGCAGCATTCTCGATCGCGCCCGCAGGGCGCGCCGGGACGGGACAAGCCCGTCCCCTACGATCCATGTTCCCTGCGCGTGCGCGCGGCACGGGGCGTTACGAGTCCAAGCGACTCCAGTCGAACACGGCGGCAAGGTACTCGTCGTGCTTTTGTGTCAGTCCCGTGTAGATGTCCTGACAGTCTGCGGGGGATGTCAGGTGAGTCAACAGCGGTCGAACTTTGAGTCGGGAAGCGGCGAGCCAGTTGACCACGTTGGTGAAGTTCCCGACTAGGCTGTGGCGGACCCGGTCGACTTCCTGGGGTGGCCATCGCGCCGATAGCGAACCGATCAAACGGATGCATTGGGAGTGGATCTTGCGGAGCATCGGCGTTGCGTCGAAGACGGCGGACGCATAGGGACTGCCCAGCGAAATCGTCTCTCCGTAGGCGCGCGTCAAGAGGACCGCCTCGGCCAGCAACTCGCTGCGACCCGTTGCGTCGACTGCAATCTGGACACCCCGGCCCCCGGTCCACTCCATCACGTGTTTTCGAAGGTCGGTCTCGTTCGAATTCACGACTTGGATGCCACAAGCCTTCGCCTTCTCGACACGGAACGGACTGATCTCGGAGCCAATGACATCGGCACCCGCTAGTTGAAACAACTGCGCTGCCAAGTTTCCGATCACGCCCAAGCCCATGACCAGCACGGTGTCGCCCGGCTTGACCGACGAGGAGTAGATGGCGGTGACGGATATCCCGGCCATTCTCGCGAAGATCAGTTCCTCGCCTGGGAAGCCCTCGGGCAGTGGTACGGCGAACCGTCCGGCGTTCGCCTTGACCATCGATGCGTGGGGTGATCGGGTCAGTACGCGGTCACCGGGCTTGCACAATGTGACGTCGGGACCCACCTGCAGCACCCTGCCGATCTGACCGTAGCCGGTGATTTGCGGGTAGGGAGGGTCGCTCGGCTTGGGCCTTGTATTGTCGGTGCTCTCGGGATCGTTGGTGGCACCACGTGGCATGTGGGTGCTGCCGTCGAAGCCAACGCCTGGAAGTCCCATGAATCCGCGCCCTTCCGTCCCCGGACTGACGATGGTGAACTCTGTCTCGACGAGTGCTTGGTGTGGTTTGAGTTCGTCGCTGATTTCCCGTTCGAGCAATTCGGCACGTTCGACCCCGGTAAATATGATCTGTCGCATCTTCATGGTTTGCTCCCGTCGGAACGCTCGAGCGACGTCAACGCGGCCGTCAGCTCGCCCGATAGTCGTGTCCTGTCCGCTTCGTCGAGCAGCGAGGCTTCGAAGGAGTTGCGTGCGAGCTTCACGACATCCGCTTCCCCTAGACCGAGCGCTTCGGCAACGGCTACGTAGTTGTCGTTGACATACCCCCCGAAGTACGCGGGGTCGTCGGAGTTCACCGTGACCACGAGGCCGAGTTCGAGCATCCGTTTTAGCGGATGGGATGCCATGTCGTCGACGACGCAGAGCTTCAGATTGCTCAAAGGGCACACCGTCAACGGAATCTGGCGGCGCACGAGCTCGGCGACTAGGTCGGGGTCGTCGAGGGCGTTGTTGCCGTGGTCGATGCGCACTACTTCGAGGACATCCAATGCTTCGCGGACGTATTCCGCCGGTCCTTCCTCGCCGGCATGCGCGACGGGAACGAGTCCCGCCTCTCGAGCACGGTGGAATACCCTCTCGAACTTCCGCGGGGGATTGCCGCGTTCGCCCGAATCGAGGCCCACGCCGACGACTCTGTCTCGGTAGGGCATGGCCGCCGCCAACGTCTCGAGGGCGTCGGATTCGTCGAGATGACGCAGGAAACACAAGATCAGACGCGAGGACATCCCGAACTTGCGCCAGCCATCCTCCAGTGCACCGCAGATGCCTTCGACGACCGTCGGGAATTCGATACCCCGGGCGGTATGGGTCTGCGGGTCGAAGAAGATCTCGGCGTGGCGGATATTGTCGTCGCGGGCGCGTTCGAGGTACGCCCACGTCAGCTCGTAGAAGTCCCGGGATTCGATCAACACGCCGGCGCAGGCGTAGTAGACATCCAGGAACTCCTGGAGGTTTGCGAAACGGTACGCGGCGCGTAGTTCGGCGACCGACGAATAGGGCAGTGCAAGGCCGTTGCGTTCGGCGATGGCGAACGCCAACTCCGGTTCCAGCGTGCCTTCGATGTGCAGATGCAGTTCCGCCTTCGGCACCTTGGCAACGAGGCTCCTGAGGTTGGACATTGGCTCGGTCAACGTGTTGGTCGCCGCGCCCGTTCGGCGCGCCTCTACCGCCAAAGGTTACGCCGTTCGAATGCTGCCTTCAGCCTTGTGACATGGTCGCTCATCACGCCGTCCACGCCGAGGTCGAGGAAGCGCTCCATTTCCGCTTCTTCATCCACCGTCCAAACCTGCACCGGCATGCCGCGCGCATGGGCGGCGCGGACGAACGCGGCATCGACCACCGGAATCGAGAAGCCGCCAGGGAGCGCTTGGCGCGGAGGCACCTGTGCGCAATCCGCTTCCAGATTGCCCACCCGCACACTCCAGGATTCGGCGCGCAATCGAACGACCTCGACAGGACTGCACGACGTGTAGCCGGGAGCGTCGGAGCGAACCCACCGTAGGCGGTGAGCCGAGAACGAACCGACGCAGACGCGGTCGCGGGCGTTGGTGCGTCGCAGCACTTCGATCAGCGGCCCGACGGCGTCGTCGGCCTTCGGATCGACGATGAGTCGAAGGTCGGGCCAAGCGCCGAGTACGTCCTCGAGCCGGGGAACCGGCTCGATGCCATTGACGCAAAACGTGGCGAGTTCGCGCCAGTCGCGAGCTGCGACGGGACCCGTGTGACGGGTCAGTCGATCGACGTCATTGTCGTGGTAGGCCACGGCGACGCGGTCGCGGGTGGCATGGACGTCGGTTTCGACAACTCGGTAGCCGAGACCCACCGCATGTTCGAACGCGGCCATGGTGTTCTCCGGGCGCTCGGCACCGCCGCCGCGATGGGCGATGGCAAGGGGGCCTTCGAGACCGAGGAACGGACGCACGCGTGACGGAGAATCTGCCATCGGCGGGATCATAGCAACCACGTGGGTCTGATGAGATCTGGCTGAGCGTCAGGCTGCCTACGAATGCATGGTCGAAGGCGCGTACAACCGGGGCAGAGGCTTGAACGCCGGCCACGTCTTCGAGGTGGACGACGTCATCGACCCTGTGGACACCCGTCGCTGGACCGTGGCGGGGATGACGGCCAACGTGCGTGCCATTCATAGACGCTTGGTAGCGCAAGGAACCGCAGAGCGTACTTACGCAATAGACGCAATAGCGTTCCGATATCACTTTCTCGAAATGTCTTGGATATCGGTCCGAAACCGACGCTGGCGGTTGCACCGGCCCTTCGTCTATCGCAAAGTCGCCCTAGTAGACGAGGGAATCCCTGATGTCGGCTGCTAGTCTTGATGCGAAAACCCGAACAGAGTTCGATTTGGCGATCGAACGACTCGTGGAGCAAATGACCACCTTGGAGTCGACGGTGTCGCAACTGAGTCGACCCGGGACGTGAGACGTTGAACGCGCGGCCGAGCCGTCGTCCGAGGTCGTCACGCAGAACGAATTCCGGCTGTTCAAATGGCTTGGTACGTTCGCTCTCGCCGCCATGCTGGCCGGGTTCGGATTCCTTCATCAGCAGACCGCCGACCTGCGTGTCGACATCGAGCGGCAGCACCGCGACCTACTCACGGAGATGAACGCTCGGTTCGTGGACATCCTCGGGGAGATCGGATTGCTTCGCGAACGTGTCACGGGCGTGGAGACACGCTTGGTTGGCGTGGAGGCATGCTTGGATGGTGTGGAGACGGGGTTGGAACGGGTCGAGACGCGCCTGGACGACATTGACACCCGTTTGGGACGCGTGGAGACGCGCCTGGACGACGTCGACACCCGCTTCGGACGCGTCGAGACACGCTTTGCGGCACCGACGTGACCTGTTCCCCACGGGGTGTTGTCAAGCCGTCCGGGCATCGGTCAGCCGGGGACGGGATCGGCTTGTCGCGGCGTCTTCGGCGCGCAACCGCCGGCTGGATTGACGCACGATCAGCTCGGGTGGCAAAAGCCGGGATACCACGTCGTTTCCGCGAACGAGGTCGAGCAGGGTCTCGACGAGCACATCGCCGGCGGTCGCGGTGTCTTGGCGCACGGTGGTGAGTGCCGGTGTTGCGTAGGCGATCGACGGAAGATCGTCGAAGCCGACTACCGAGATGTCGGCGGGAACGTGGTAGTTGCGGTTCCGGAAGGCCCGAATCGCGCCGATCGCGTTCAGGTCGGTAGCACAGAACGCGGCAGTAAAGCCCACGTCTCGGTCGATCAGTCGTTCGGCGGCTTCGTAGCCGCCTAGTTCCGAGGGATTGGCGGTCGCCTGCAGCCGGGGGTTCGGGTCCACGGAGAATTCCTCGTGGGCTCTTCGGTATCCGGCATGGCGGGCCTGGAATTCCGGACAGTCGTCGGAGACGTCGCCGATGAACGCGATTTGCCGGTGGCCGAGATCGAGCAGGTGTTGGGTGGCGACGTAGCCGCCATGGACGTTGTCGCAGCCGACGAAGTGGCCGGGTTGCCCGTCGATCACCGGACCCCAGGTCACGCAATGGGCGTTGTCGAGCATCCCGATTTTTCGTATGTAGTCGGTATAGCCGCCATAGCCGAGCATGACGACGCCTTCCGCCTTGTTGCTGCTTTCGTAGTCGGCGATCCAGTCGTCGCTGAATTGCTGGAACGACAGCAGAATGTCGTAGTTTTTCTCCGCCGCTGCTTTCGTGATCGCGGCGATCATCGATAGGAAAAACGGGTTAATGTCCGATCCCATGTCGGAATCGTCGTGTACGAGAAGGGCGAGCGTGCGGCTTTGCTTGGAGCGCAACCGGCTGGCGCTGGTGTTGACCTTGTAGTTCTTCTCGTTGGCGATTCGAAGCACGCGTTCGCGTGTTATCGGGTTGACCAACGGGCTGCCGCGCAAGGCACGCGATACCGTGGATTGAGATACGCCGGCCAGTTCCGCGATCTCGCCGGCGGTGACCCGGTTCATTGCACGTCCAGGATCAGGAAGGCGCGTCCAGGGATCGTCAGGGATTGCCCGAGGCCGTGTAGCTGGCCGGTCAATACGTCGAAACCGAGGTTTGCGCCGTAGAGCGATTCGGCGAAACGGTCGAGGTCCGCCGCCGTGGCGTCGGCGTTCTTGTTGATCGCCACCATGACCCGTTCGCTCGCGTCGTCGGTATGCCGGAAATAGACGTAGATGCCGTCGCTGGGCGCGTAGTGGGTCAAGCGGCCACTCGTGACCGCCCGCGATGTCTTGCGCCAGTTCAGCAGCCGTTTCATGAAGTCCTGCGCCGCGGCGGCTTCGTCCGTCAGTCCGCCGCCCGTGAATCCGTTCACTTCATCGCCGGGCCACCCGCCGGGGAAGTCGACTCGCATGACCCCATGGGAGGCATCCGGCGGGTGATCGATCAGGATTTCGGTGCCGTAGAGAATCTGGGGAATTCCCCGGGTGGTCAGCACCAGAACCATCGCCAGGCGGAATAATTCGTCGTCGCCGTCGAACTGGCGGTAGATGCGATGCATGTCGTGGTTGTCGGCGAACACCAAGAGGTTGGACGGATCGGCGTAGAGGAAGTCCGCCACCAGCGCCCGGTAGAAGACCACGATGCCGGTATTCCACGTTTCGTCGTCCGAAAGGCCTGATCTCAGCGCGATCTGCAGCGGGAAGTCCATCAGGCTCGGCAGATCCGACTCGTAGCCGTCGTCCCGGGCCTTGCCACGCTGCCAGTAGGCGATGATGCCGGGGTTGTTGTTCCACTCCTCGCCGACCACGTTGAAGTTGGGATACTCGGTCATGACGCGCCGGGTCCAGTCGGACAGGAAGTCCTTGTCGGCGTACGACCACGTGTCGACGCGGATCCCGGACAGGTCGGCGGTCTCGATCCACCAGATTGCGTTCTGGATCAGGTAGTTGGCCATGAACGGATTGCGCTGGTTCAGGTCCGGCATGCTCGGCACGAACCAGCCATCCACGAAGGTCGCGCGGTCGACTTCGGCGGCGTGGGGATCGTGCAACGGCTCGCGGATGTGGCTGGTGGGCACGAACTCCCCATGGTTGATCCAGTCCGCAGTAGGCGGATCGGCCATCCACCAGTGGCTGACGCCGCTGTGATTCGGGATCAGGTCCATGATGATGCCGATGCCGCGCTCCCGTGCTTCGGCGGCGAGCCGGCGGTAGAGGTCGTTGTCGCCGAAACGGGGATCGACGCGGTAGTAGTCGGTTGTGGAATAGCCGTGGTAGGAGAACTCCGGCTCGTTGTTCTCGAGGATCGGATTCAGCCAGATCTGGGTGTAGCCCATGTCGGCGATGTAGTCGAGATGATCGATCACGCCCTGGAGGTCGCCGCCGTGTCGCCCGTCGGGATTTGTGCGGTCCGCCGCCTCAAGCATGCCGTTGACGCTGTCGTTGGTCGGGTCGCCGTTGGCGAAGCGGTCGGGCATGACGAGGTAGATGACATCGGCGCTGGAGAATCCTCGGCGGACCGATGAACCCGCGTTGCGTTCTTCGAATCGATAGTCAATCGATGCATGGCCGCTTTTGGATTGGAAGGCGATGAGGCAGGAACCGGGCACTAGGTCCGGCGCTAGGTCGAGGTCGAGAAACAGGTAGTTGGGGCTATCGACGCGGTGTGTCCCGACAAGCCGGACGCCGGGACAGTCGAGATCTGCGGCGAACTCCGACACGGACTCGCCGCGCACCATGATCTGCAGGTTCGGATCCTTCATCCCGGCCCACCAGAACGGCGGTTCGAGTGCCTCGACGGTCGGGTCGGCGGCTTCAGCCTCGGTGCCGACAACGAGTGTCGCCGCCATGCACAAGGCGGTCGTCGCAACGTGCCCGAACGCCAATCCGGGAACGGAAACGCGGTCACGAGCGGCGACCGTCGGTGCGTGAGACGCCCTCGCCAGAGTTGCCAACAACTGTGCCTCTCCTAGACTCCTTGAGCGCGCTTGATGTTGATACCCAGGTTGCAAATGGAAAAGCGCGCCGAACTGCTCTTGAACGGCTCGTGTACCCACGAGACGCACTAGCAGTCGCCAACGTTCTCGAGAAGCCTAGCACAGCCCCCAACGGTGCCCGCAGCCAGGGCCTGGCGGCCAAAAGAGCGCCAAATCTGCGATGCATACGTTTGCAATGGATTTCGCCTTGTGACGGGCAACCCGCCGTGCTAGACACGCGCGATTGCGTTTCCGTGACGCCGTTGGACACCCTGTATGAGATTCGGACTCGCCCGGATACTGGGCCTCGCAATCCTGCTCGCGTTGTTCTTGGCTGCCGGTTGCGGCGGTGGCGGCGGGGTGGGGGGCGACCAGACGCCGCTGGTCGTCTGCGAAGACGACGAGATCCGGCTCGACAACGGCCAGTGCGGCCCGAAACCCGTCCTGGTGTGCGACCCGCCGGAAGTCGCGGTCGACGGCCGCTGCATCATTCCCGACAAACCCACCCCGAAGTACACGCCCGGTCCGAACGAGGCCGTCATCTACTACAACCGCCGCGACAAGAACTTCGACGGCTGGGTCCTGCATCTTTGGAATAACGGCTGCGAAGCGGGGAGTTGGGACAACGAGAGGGTGACGCTGCGCGGTTCCGATGGCGGCGTGGACTACAGCTACGACGGCACGGGAACGGCTTGGCCGGACGGTCCGCCGCCCAACTACCAGCACTACGAAGACGGCGAGGTGGATCCCATCTACGGCGCCTATTGGGTTCTGCAACTCCAGGACGAGGCGGTTTGCGGCAATTTCATCATCCATGGCTTGGCCGGCGCGCCGCAGACGGTCGACTTGAGGATCAACTTCTCCGAGGACACCGCGAATCCCTACCGCAACATGTATTGGGTAGTGGTCGATTCGACCTTGGCCGAGAACGAACTGCGCGAGGCCCGCACCGCGGCGGAGCCGATCTGCATCAACGACGTCTGCGAGGAATACGAGGCGCCGCCGCTCGCCATCGAGGACCAGGCCGCGCATTGGATCGACGCGGGAACCATCGCCTGGAACAGAACCCTCGACAACGTCGAGCTCTACAGTTCCGTGGACGGCATGCTCGGTGTCGAGGCGCAAGGCGAAGGCGAAAGCGCTGTCGGCGTCGTCACGGGTGGCGAGTTGGCGGCATCCCTGACGTCGGGCGAGATGACCGACGCCCAACGGGCGCGTTCCCCGCAGTTGGCGGACTACGACGTGTACGCTGTCGATCTCGACCTCGCGCGGGTCAAGGAACTGCTGACCCACCAGCTGTGGATTGTCGGCACGGACGCCGATGGCAACCAGTTCGGCACGCAATTGCAGGTTTCCGGGGTGCTCGACGACATCTACACGAGCGGCGCGGACGACGCCGACGAGGCCGCCCTGGGGCTGCGCTACGACGGCGGCTCCATTACGACGAACGTCTGGGCGCCCACCGCCCAGGAGGTGAAGCTCCTGGTCTACGACGTCCGGCCGGACGGTCGGTTGGCCTACGATAGCGAGTCCGGGATGACGCTCGACGGCGACACGGGCATTTGGAGCGTTAGCGGCAACGAAAGCGGCTGGGACCGGAAGTTCTACCGCTTCCTGGTGACCGCCTACCACGCCAGCGAAGGCAAGGTCTTGAAGCGCGAGGCCCGGGATCCGTATTCGGTGAGCGCCTACACCGGCTCCCTGATGTCCCAGTTCGTGAACATCGCGGACGACGATCTCAAACCCGCCGGATGGGACTCCCACGCAACGCCGCCGGCGGTCTCGCCCGAGAGCGCCATCATCTACGAAGGCCATGTGCGGGATTTCAGCGCCCGGGATTCGAGCACCCCGGAAGCCCATCGCGGCAAGTTCTTGGCGTTCACGACGGGCAACTCCGCCCCGGTGTCGCACTTGAAGCGCCTGGCGGACGCGGGCGTCACCCACTTCCACGTGCTGCCGGCGTTCGATGTGCGCTCGATCCCGGAGGATCCCGAACGCCAGGTGAACCTCGACAACGCCATCTTCGAGCTGTGCCGGCTCGACGACTCCAACAAGGAACTCTGCCCCGGTGATGTCCGGGACGTGACGCCGATCATCGACAGGCTCGAGAGTTTCGACCCGACCACCGACGAGGCGCGCAAGCTCACGAACACGATCCGCGACATCGACGCCTACAACTGGGGCTACGATCCGGTTCTCTACAACGTGCCGGAGGGCAGCTATGCAACCGATCCGGCCGGGGCAACGCGGATCCGCGAGATGCGCGCTATGAACCAGGCATTGCACGAAATGGGTCTGCGCGTGGTGCTCGACGTGGTCTACAACCACACCTCCGACGAGGGCGCGGACGGTGCCTTCTCGGTCTACGATCGCATAGTCCCCGGCTACTACTACCGCCGTAACCCCACGACCGGGAACGTCGAACGGGCCAGTTGCTGCAGCGACACCGCGGCCGAGCACGCCATGATGGCGAAGTTCATCAAGGACTCGGCGGTGTTCTGGGCCACCCACTACAAGGTCGACGGCTTCCGTTTCGACTGGATGAGCCTGCATCCGAAATCCGTCATGCAGGAGACGCTGGCGGCGGTCCGGGCCGTGGACCCGGACACCTACATCTACGGCGAGGGCTGGGGACCCGGCACGGGCACGGCCCCGGACACCTTCGAACTGTCGACCCAGGCCAACATGGCCGGCACCGGGATCGGCACGTTCAACGAGCGCATGCGCGATCGGCTCCGGGACCTGTCCATCTCGATCGGCGGCGATCTGACCCGGGTGCGTGCGGGGCTCGCCGGCAACCTCGCCGATTTCCAACTGGTTCTCGATTCGGGCGTGACCGTCGCCGCCGGCAGCGATGGCGGCTACACGGCGGACCCGCAGGAGAGCGTCAACTACGCGTCGGTCCACGACGGCATGACGCTTTGGGATGGGTTGAACCGGGGCGGGGTCCTGCCGAGCGGCATCGAGCCCACATCGGACCGGGTCCGCATCGCGGCACAGGCGCAATCATTCGTGCTGTTGAGCCAGGGCGTGCCGTTCGTGCACATGGGCGGCGATATCCTGCGGTCGAAGTCGCTGAGCCACAACAGCTACAACGCCGGCGACTGGTTCAACTTCGTCGACTTCACGCTTGCCGACAACAACTGGAACGTCGGCCTGCCGCCGGAAGGTCCGCCAGACGCCGACGTGTTGGCCGCTATCGACGACCCCAACGCCGACCCCACGGTGGACGACATCGTGACGTCTCTCGCGATCTTCGAGGAGTTCGTCGAGATCGCCCAGGGCAGTCCGTTGTTCAGCCTCGGGAGCGCCGAGGAGGTCATCGACCGGGTCGGCTTCCACAACATCGGCAAGGAAGCCAAGGCCAACCTCATCGCCATGAGCATCGACGACGGGCTCGGAGTCGTCACCAACACCGACGACACCCAACGCGACGACCTCGACCCCGCCAAAGACGCCATCGTCGTGGTGTTCAACGGCGCCGCCGAAATGCAATCCATCACCATTCGAACCGCAGCGGGCTTCGCGCTGCAGGAGATCCAGCAGGACTCTGCAGACGACGTCGTCCGGGAGGCAACCTTCACGGAAGGCGTCGGCGGCGATGGCACGTTCACCGTACCGGCTCGCACCACGGCGGTTTTCGTCAAGGCCCAGGGCGCGGTGCAGGGCGAGGGTCTTTCGGCGTTCGTCACGGCGGGCTTCGAGCCCCCGGTCCCCTACGGCGACACCGACATCTACCTCCGCGGCCAGTTCAACGGCTGGGGCACCGGCAACCGGATGGCCTACCTCGGCGGCGGCAGCTACGACGGCTTCGTCACACTGGACGCGGGCGACTACGCCTTCAAGATCGCGTCCGAGGACTGGAGCACGGTCGACATCGCCGCCCCGGAAGGCCAGGGCGTGATCACGCTGGGCGAACCGGCCACGCTGTCGGCCGCCGGACGACTTCCGAACCTGTCGATCAGCATTCCGGCCGCCGGCGAGTACCGGTTCGTGCTCGACGCACTCGATTCGGACGCGCCGATCCTGACCGTGACGAATGCGCGTGCCCTGCCGGTCGAGACCTTCGTACGCGGCACCATCAACGGCTGGAGCACGGACGATCCGCTGCTCTACGTGGGCAAGGGCGACTACCAGGCGACGATCGACATCGAAGCCGGCGATCAATTGTTCAAGATCGCGTCTTCCGACTGGGCGACGGTGGATCTCAGTGCGCCAGGCGAAGGCAGCGCGCCGATCGAGCTCAATACCGGCATCGCGTTGTCCGGACCCCGCAACCCGAACTTCTCGATCTCGGTTCCGACCGCGGCGGACTACCTGTTCACCGTGGCTGCGGCAGGCTTCGTGTCCGACGACGAAGGCCAGCGCGGCGCGACCCTGTGGGTGACCGCGGACGATCCCCACGCGGGAACGTCGCTCTACCTGCGCGGCGGCATGAACGGCTGGGGAACGGACAACGAGATGGCGTTCATCGGGCGGGCACGCTACCGAACGGCGATCGACCTAGAAGCCGGGGACTACCAGTTCAAGCTCGCGAGCGAAGACTGGTCGACCATCGACATCGGCGCGGCGGATACCGCGAACATCGAGGTCGGCGTCCCGACGACCCTCGATGCGGCGGGCCGCGCTCCCAACCTGATGACGAGCATCGCGGAGGCGGATTCCTACACCTTCACGCTGGACTGGAGCCGAGGGGTGCCGACGCTGACGATCCTGAAGACGGCGGACGTGCCGGCGGATCCGATCAACCAGATGCCGGTGCTGGTCGAGCCTCTCGACTTCGAGGACGCCGCCGGCTACGCGTTCGAAGACGACGACATGGTCTCGACGATGGTGGTTGCCGACCCGCGGGATGCCGCGAACATGGCGGCGCGAACCACCCGCAATACCGGCGCGGATGCGAACGCGGGCACGTTGTATCGCGTCGGCGGGGCCATCGCCTTCACCGACGACGACAACCACCTGGCCGTGGATGTGTACCGCGAAAGCGGGGCCGGGACGGTGGCGCTGTCGGTCGGCAGCGGCAACGACGCCGCGAGCGTTCTGACGGCGACGGCGGAGTACTCCGGAAGCGGCGATTGGGAGACGCTCTACTTCGACTTCTCGGGCTTCGTGGCGGGCGCGGTCTACGACTGGCTGAAGATCGTGTTCGACCAGGGCGTGGCGGGCGACGGCGGCGACTGGTATTGGGACAACGTTCGCGTCAGCGGTCCGCCGCCGGGCACCGCGCCGCCCTACGGTTCGACGGCGGTCTACGTTCGCGGATCGATGAACGGGTGGGGCACGGACAACGCGCTCACCTATATCGGCCGCGGCGTGTACCAGGCGGACCTGTCGCTTGACGCCCAAACCGATGGGTACCTGTTCAAGATCGCTTCCGAAGACTGGTCGACGGTCAACTTCGGTGCCATGAGCGGCGACGACACCGCCGTGACCCTGGATGCCGAACGCACCTTGGCGGTGACGGATCACAACCTGGCGATCACCGTGTCGACGACGGCCAACCACCGGTTCCGGCTCGATGCCAGTGATCCAACCGCGCCGATCCTCGTAGTGACCGACCTCGATATGGCACCCTACGGCTACGGCACCACGCAGTCGTCGATCTACGTTCGCGGCGGCTTCAACGAATGGGGCACGGCCAGCGAAGCGCACTATGCGGGCGGCGACGTCTACGAAGCGGTCATTCCCGTCGAAGTCGGTACCTACGAGTTCAAGGTAGCCTCGGAGGACTGGGCAACGGTCAACCTGGGCGCCGGTGCGTCGAATACCGTGACCATCGGGACCGCGTTTGGCGACTTGGCTGACGGCGGCGGCAACCTGTCGATCTCCATCGCCGAGGCCAATGAGTACCTGTTCACGGTTGATGCGTCGGGGGAGACGCCAACACTATGGGTAGTCCCGTTCAAACCGTTCGGTGCCACGGAGGTGTTTGTGCGCGGCGGCATGAACGGGTGGGGAACCGACAACCTGTTGGTGTTCAAAGGCACCGCTCGTTATTCGACGCACATCGTCCTTGAGGTCGGCGACTACGAGTTCAAGGTCGCCTCGGAGGACTGGTCCACCGTCAATCTCGGTGCCGCCGAGGGTGCCGCGACCCAGGTGACGCCCGGTGAGGCGTACACCAGCCTGGCCCAGGGCGGAGGAAACCTGATGATTACCATCGACACCGCCGGCACCTATCGATTCCAAGTCGACGGTGCCAGGAATGTCCCGCCAGCGCTGCTTGTCGAGCAGACACCCGGCTCGTAGGAGGAAGTTGACGAATGAACGATTCCAGACGAGTGCTAGCGAGGCATCCCGTAGGGGCGACCCTAACGCGCCCGTCAGGGCGCGCGGTCGCCCGTACCGACGCTTTTCTCTGCACGAACGCGGGCGAGGACAAGCCTCGCCACTACGAACCCAGTCGCCGCTCAAGGATCCCGGCGACAGTCGCGTGGTTCGCCTTCGCCGCGACTGCGTTTTCGGCGGCGGGCCAGGAAGCCGACCCGGACACGCCCGAGGAGGACGAACCGGCCATCGAGGAGGTCGTCGTCACGGGCTACCGCACCTCCCTCATGAGTTCCATCCAGAGCAAGCGGTCGGCGGACTCCATCGTCGAGGTGATCACCGCGGAGGACATCGGCGGCCTACCCGACTTCTCCATCGCCGACAGCCTGTCGCGCGTGGCGGGGATCACGACGACGCGTTCCGGCGGCCAGGCGTCCGACATCCAGATCCGCGGCCTCGGCGACGAGTTCGTATTCGCAACCATGAAGGGCCGGGAACAGGTTTCGCCGCACCTGAGGCGAACCATCGAGTTCAACCAGTACCCGTCCGAACTCATCAACCGCGTCACCATCAACAAAACGCCCAAGGCCTCGCTGATCGAGGGCGGCGTGGCCGGGACCGTGGATCTCGACGTGGTCAACCCGCTCGACAACCGGCAAGACCGCAAGATCGCCACCAGCCTGCGCCGCACCTTCAACGACCGGGCAGGGGAGGTCTACGGTGCCGACGAGGGCGGCTATCGGCTGACCCTGTCCTGGCAGGAGAAGCTCTTCGAAGACACCGTGGGGCTTTCGCTGGGCTACAGCAGGCTGTCCCAACCGAGTGCGACTGTGCAGTACCACGGCGATACCCCAGGTCGGGCGCGGGATGTCTATCCGGCGACCGAGGCGGAGATCTACGTGCCGCAGACCATCCAGTTCTACCAGATCGGCGGCCTGGAAGTGCGCGATGCCTACTTGGGCTCGCTGCAGCTTCAGCCGGTGGACGCGCTCACCATCCAGGCGGACGTGTTCTACACCGAGTTCAGCACCGACACCACGCGGGACGGAATCTCGCTGCAGGGGTCGGCAAGCTACGCCATCGCGAACCCTCGCCTGGTCGAAGGCAACTACGCCGTTGGCGGGTTGTTCTACAATGGCACGAACATCTTCGTGGTGTCGGGCGACACCAGCGACGACGACGACGTGCTCTCGTCGGGTCTCAACATCGAGTATTCGGCCGGACGCTGGTCGATCGCCCTCGACGCCTCCCATTCGTCGGCATCGGGCAACCAGGCCGACGGCTACCACTACGCCAACGTGTACCGCCGCTGCACCGAGGAAGACCCGGTCTGCACGCGCACGGGCTATACCCGCGACAACGGCCAAGTGCACTGGCAGAGCGACGGACTGCGCCTCCCCAACGTCGCGTTCGGCGTACCCATGGACGACTTCAACACCCTGCGCATGACCCAATACGGCAAGTATCCGCGGATCTCGGAGGACGAGGTGTCCGCCGTCAAGTTCGACATGGAGTTCGACTTGGCGAGCCCCGTCGTCCCGGTCGTCCGATTCGGTGCCCGACAGTCGCAACGGGACTACGCCTATGGTCGCCAGGTCTTCCAGTACGGCCCGGGCTCCGGCTACGTCCACGACGTCGACATGCCCATCACCGAAGCGACCGGCGACGTGGTGTGCTGGGGCGGCGACTATTCTCACTTCCCGTGTTTCATCTCCTTCGACGCGAAGGCCATCCTGCGCCAGGCCGTGGAGCAGAACCTCGTGCTGCAGTGCGACCCGCAGGCCGTCTACAACTGCGACGAGGACCAACTCGGACCGGATGGCCGGCCGCTGCCTCGTTCCACCGAGACGATCGCCCGCTGGGGCCTCAACAACCGTTCGGCCTGGTCGGTGCGCCAGCGCGGCGACGTGGGCGAGGACGTGCTGGCCTACTACCTGGAGGCGGATATCGAGACCGAGGTCATGGGACGAACGCTCTCCGGCAACATCGGTGTGCGCGTCGTCGACAGCGAGCAGTCGTCTGTCGCCATCTACGACGTGTTCGGGGATCCGGCGTTGAACGCGGAGCCCATCTGCGACGGCGACGGCCGCTGCCGGGACAATTTCGCCTACGTTACCTTCACCGAGCAGTATCAGGACGTGTTCCCGTCGCTGAACCTCAACTACATGCTTTCGGAGGACATCTACCTGCGGTTCGGTGCCGCGAAGGTCATGTCCCGCCCGCCCATCAACCGGTTGTCCAGCGACCAGCCCGTGGACGGCGGCGGCGGCAACTTCATCGACGATTCGACGGCGTCGGAGGGCTATGTCACCTTCAACTTCTCGAACACGAACTCGACGTCCCTGCGGCCCTTCGAGGCGGAGCAGGTCGATCTCTCCTTCGAGCGCTACTTCGGCGACACGGGGCTGTTCGCCATCGCCCTCTACCACAAGGACATCAAGTCCTTCATCCAGGATCTGACCATTCCCGAGTTCGACTTCCGGGCCAACGGCTTCGTGATCCCGGAAACCTACGAGGCGGTGGTGCTCGATCCCGAGACCGGCGGCGCCGTGATCACGCCCGTGGAGGTCCGCGACGGCGCCTACACCTTCGCCATCAACAACAAGGAGGGGGGCTACATCCGCGGCGTGGAGTTCTCCTGGACGCAGATGCTCGACACCTGGCTGCCCGACGCCCTCAACGGCTTTGGATTCAACGCCAGCATCGCCTTCGTGGACAGCGAGATCACCATCAACAACCCGTTCTCGCAGTCGCCGAGTCCGACGTTCCCCTACCCGGGATTGGCGGACCAATCCGGCAACCTGACCGTGTTCTACGAGCGCGGCGGCTTCGAGGCGCGCCTCGGTACCAACTATCAAAGCGCCAAGGTGTCGAGCTTCGGGGTAGCCTTCGCCAAGGACACCGTGTTCGCGGAGGAGACCAAGATCGACGCGCAGATATCCTATGCGTTCGCCAACGGCCTCGAGATCCTGCTGCAGGCCTACAACCTCACCGACGAGCCGAACCGGAGCTACTGGGGCGAGGAATACCTGACCGGCTACGTGCAGAACTTCGGCCGCGAGGTCTACTTGGGGGTGGACTACTCGTTCTAGCGCCCGTTGGCGGGAAGGGGTTTGATCGGCGGAACGGAAGGGCGTAGGGGCGACCCTAACGCGCCCGTCGGGGCGCGCGGTCGCCCGCTCGGTCGTTCTACGAACGTCGCCCGCTCGACCCTAACGCGCCCGTCAGGGCGCGCGGTCGCCTGTGTTTGGACACGCCCGCTGCAACGGGACGGG
>JAPPND010000208.1 GCA_028818795.1 Gammaproteobacteria bacterium
TGGCGGAGAGGCAGGGATTCGAACCCTGGGTGCCCGCTAGGACACACCTGATTTCGAGTCAGGCCCATTCGGCCGCTCTGGCACCTCTCCGAGGCGCGCATTGTGGTCGAGAAGACGGACCTCGTCCAGATCAAGTGCGAAAGGCGACGCGCTGATCGAGTAGCGTTCGGATCAGGTCGATGGTGGGCGTCGACACGCCCGTCAACGCGGCGAGTTCCTGCACGGCACCCACCAGCGCGTCGGTTTCGAGCGGTCGGCCGAGTTCCAGATCCTGGAGCATTGACGTCCGGTGGGCACCCACCGCGATGGCGCCGTCCATGCGCTTTTCCACGTCGAGGGCGAAACGGACGCCCAGGGCTTCGCCCACCGCCTGGGCTTCGAGCATCATCGACCGGGCGATGCCGCGCGTGCCCGGCTCGCTCGCCAGCACGTCCAACGTGGCGGTCGTCAATGCGGAAAGCGGGTTGAACGCCACATTGCCCCAGAGCTTCATCCAGATCTCGTTGCGCAGTCTTGGACGGATGGGGGCCTTCATGCCTGCGGCCATGAACAACGACGCCAGGGCGATGACGCGCTCGCTGCGCTCGCCTGATGGTTCGCCGAGGATCATCTTGTTGTCCGACAGGTGCTGGACGACACCGGGCTCGACGATCTCCGCCGAAGGGTAGACCACGCAGCCGACGGCTCGCTCGGGTCCGATGGTGCGCCAGATGGCACCGCCGGGATCGACGCTCTCGACATGGCGCTCGCCGAACGGCGAGTCGAGGCGGTGGAAGTACCACCAGGGGATGCCGTTGACGGCGGTGACCACGGCGGTGCCCCTGCCCAGCAAGGCGCGGATTCCCGGTACCGCTCCGGCGATGGAGTGCGCCTTCAGCGACACGATGACGGCGTCCTGCTTGCCAAGCGTCCGGGCATCGTCGGTAGCCGGGAGGTCGGCGATGAGCTCTTCGCCGTCGAGGATCAGCGCTAGCCCGTAATTTCGGATCGCCTCGAGGTGCGGCCCCCTAGCCACCACGGAGACGTCTGCCCCCGCGCGTTCCAGGAGCACAGCCAAGTAGCCGCCGATTGCGCCGGCGCCGTAGACGCAGACCTTCAACTGTCGAACCCCAGTGCCTTGGCAAGGCCGATGCGCTGGATCTTGCCGGTGGGTCCCTTGGGAATCTCGTCGACGAAGGCGATTCGCCGCGGCGTCTTGAAGTCGGCGAGGCGTTCAGCAACGAAGTTGCGGAGGTCGCGGTCGGTGACGTCGGCGCCGTCGACGAGCACGATGGCGGCGGCGACATCTTCGCCGAGCCGGGCGTGGGGCAGCGCAAATGTGCAGGCTTGGGCCACGGCCTCGTGGGCGAGCAGCACCTCGTCCACTTCCAGCGGAGCGATCTTCTCGCCGCCCCGGTTGATGATTTCCTTCAGGCGTCCGGTAACCCGAATGTAGCCGTCGTCGTCCATGACACCCTGGTCGCCGGTGCGGAACCAGTCGCCGTGGAAGGCGCATGCATTCGCCTCCGGGTTGTTGAGGTAGCCGGTGGTGACGTTAGGGCCGCGAATGGCGATCTCGCCCTCCGTTGCCGCCGGCAAGCCGCGACCTCGGTCGTCTAGGATGGCCACCTCCGGCCCGGCGGCTGGACCGACGCTACCCGGCTTGCGCGCTGCGGGTGGCAGCGGATTCGAACACATCTGGTGCGCCGCTTCGGTCATGGCATAGGCCTCGATGACGGGTGCGTCGAGCACCTTCTCCAAGGACGCCATGACCGTTGTGGGTAGTGATGCGGACGACGAGCGAATGAACCGGAGGCGGTTTCCGCGTACGGCCTCCTCGTTGCGGCCGGCCCGTGCCAGAATCGCCTGATGCATCGTCGGCACCGCGCTGTACCACGTCGGCTCGGTGTCGGCGAGCCACGAGAAGAAGCGCAGTGCGTCGAATCCAGGCGAGCAGACGACCTCGCCGCCCGCCGAGAGGCTCGCGAGCACCGGTGCCATCAGGCCGTGGATGTGGAACAGCGGCATGATGTTGAGGCAGCGGTCACCGGGTACGAGGTGCAGCGTGCGGGCGATGGTGCGCGCCGAAGCCGCGAGATTCGCCTGGCTGAGCGGCACCATCTTCGGTCGCGACGTGGTCCCGGAAGTGTGCAGGATCAGGCTGATCGCGTCGTCGCCCCTCAGTTCCGCCCTCGCCTCGCCGATACCGTCAAGATGGACAGCTCCCGCCGTCCTCGATTCCCGTAGCCGCAGCACCCGGATGCCGCGTGACTTGGCGACTTCGACGGCGACCGAGTCGGTCCCGTCCGCCACGACCAGCGCACGAGCGTCCAGGTCTTCCAGGTAGAAGGCGAACTCGTCCGGTTTGTAGGCCGGATTGAGGGGGGCTGTCGCGCACCAGGGCGCAAGGCCCACGAAGGCTGCGGCCATCGCCGGACCATTCGGCAAAACGAGGGCCACGCGGTCGTCGGGTCCGATGTCGGCGGCGCGCAACTGGCGTCCAAAGGCCGCCGTCTGGGCTCGCAATTCGCCGTGCGTGATCCCCCGTCGTGACAGGGCCGAAACGGCCGGGGCGTTCGCCTCGCCCCGCAGCAGGTCGATGATCGCGTCCATCCGCGTAGAGTCTCCAACAGACGTGCCCTCACGCGCAAACCCAAGGCGAACTCCTTTCGAACAAATTCAGAGCTGTCCCTTCTTAGTTGCCTTGTCGCCAACTGGTCCGCGCGAGCAGGAATCCTGTCGCGACCCAAAGGGTCGCGGCCAACACACAGACTCCGAGAACGGCGGTGTGCCAATCCGTAGTGCCAGCAAGCGCGCCACAGAGCAAGAGGACACCTATTCCCGCAATCGATTGCATCAGCCCCTTTACCGAAGCCGTCGTGGCACGCGTGGCGTCATCAGCCGCCCGCTGCAGGAGCCCATCCAACAAGATAGACGCCAGTCCATTGAGTCCCAGCGAGATCACCAACGGCAAGGCGCCCAAGGGACCGGGAAGGAACACCGAACCAAACAACATCACCGTGGCCAGTCCATAAATCGCAGAAACCCGTTTCAAACCGCCGCCGACGAAGCGGTGCGCGACAACGACGGCGACCGCGTTGGCACCCGTTGCAGCCGCATAGACGATTCCCACGAAAGTGATGGTGACCGGTCTTTTCTCGAGCAGAAACACGCCCAGAAACTCATCGACTCCACCCCAGATTGGCGTGAATAAAACCGCCATCGCCACGACGGCGAGGAGAAACCTGCAACGCCTCGACGGCAATTGCCACCGCGCTATAGTGTTCTACCGATGCACCCGTCAGCGTGTGCTGACGCGTGTGTTCAGGTGCAGTTTGCTAAAAGGACAGCAGAAACCATGGGAAATCGCCTAGAAGACAAAGTCGCGATCATCACCGGCGGCACCAGCGGCATCGGCGCAGCGACAGCCGAACTTTTCGCGGAGGAGGGTGCCACGGTCGTCATCGCAGGGCGGTCCGAGGCCAAGGGCTCGGCGCTGGCCGAGCGCCTCGGCGACAACGTCCACTACGAACCCCAGGACGTCACCATGGAAGACGACGTGCGGCGCGTGATTGACGACACCGCAGAACGTTTCGGGCGACTGGATGTGCTGTTCAACAACGCCGGCGGCCCCACGTCGGGAAACGTTGGCGACATCACCGGCGAGAACATCGACTACGGCGTCAAGCTGCTATTCACCAGTGTCGTTCTGGGGATGCGCTTCGCGATTCCCCACATGCTCGCATCGGGCGGCGGATCGATCATCAACAACTCCAGCATCGCCGCCATCCGGCACTTGCAGGGCAACATCCTCTACTCCGCCGTCAAGGCAGCGGTTACGCATTATTCGAAACTCGCCGGCATCGAATTGGGTCCGCAGGGGATCCGCGTCAACGTCATTTCGCCCGGGGCCATCGCGACGCCCATCTTCTGGGGCGGCTCGGCCCGGGCCAACACCCTTCCCGACGAGGAGAACGAGCGCAAGATGGCCAAGTTGCAGGGCAATCTCGCGAGAGCCAACCCGCTCAAGAAGTCCGGCGTTGCCTGGGACATTGCGACGGCCGCGCTGTTCCTCGCCAGCGAAGAGGGCCGATTCGTGAACAGCCACGATCTGGTCGTGGACGGCGGTCGGACATCGATGTTCAACGAGTATCCCGATTGGGTGAAGCGGTAGCCGACGTGCGACTTCAATCAAGTCTCATCGCTTGGGCAGTTGGTGTGGCCCTCACCGTTCCGGCGTTCGGCGCCGAACAACCCAACATCGTGCTGATCGTCGCGGATGATCTCGGCTATCCGGATATCTGCGCCTACGGTTGCACGTCCGGGCGCACACCGCACATCGACTCGCTGGCCGAGCGCGGCGTCAAGTTCACCGACGGCTACGTGTCGGCACCCATTTGCAGCCCGTCCCGGGCGGGGATGCTGACCGGCCGCTACCAGCAGCGGTTCGGGCACGAGTTCAACGCCGGGGGCGCGGCGAGATCCCACCGGATGGGTCTGGGAACCCCGGTGTCGGAGACGCTGCTCCCCGCCTACCTCAAGTCTGCCGGCTACGCCACCGGGATGAGCGGCAAGTGGCATCTGGGCTCCATCGACGCGCCGCACCCCTTGAACCGAGGGTTCGACGAGTTCTTCGGGTTCCTGCATGGCGCCAACGCGTATTTCGACCGCAAATCCCGAACCGACGCTGTGTTCGCGAACGCCAAGGGGTTGCGGGGACGGGGTCCCATCAATCCGATTCTCCGCGGCCACTTACCAGTGAACGAGACGGAATACCTGACCGACGCCCTGACCCGCGAAGCCGTCGCGTTCATCGAACGCCACGCCGCGGAGCCGTATTTCCTCTACGTGCCCTACAACGCGCCGCACACGCCGCTCGAGGTGACCCGGCACTACTACGACCGTTTCCCGAACATCGAGGATCACGCGACGCGCGTCTACAAGGCCATGATCAGCGCCGTGGACGACGGGGTCGGCGCGATACTGGCCACGCTTGAGGAGCACGGCATCGCTGACGAGACGATGGTGATCTTCACGGCCGACAACGGCTGCGCGATCTATACTGGTGCCTGCACGAACAAGCCCCTATTCCACGGCAAGCTGCTGCCGTTCGAAGGCGGCGTCCGCGTGCCGTTCCTCGCGGCCTGGCCGAACGGACTCCCCGCTGGGCGCACGGTCGATACGCCGGTCAGCACGCTGGACATCGCGCCCACGGCGATCGACCTGGCGGGCGTGCCCATTACGCACATGGCCCGACAGCGCTTCGACGGGGTGAACTTCGTCGACCTCGTGAACGCACCCGCGAAAGCACTGAAGACACAGGCGGCAGATTCGCTGAAGTACCAACCTCTACGCTTCGACGCATCGGCGCGGCCGATCTTCTGGCGCAACAAGGACAACGCCGGTGTGCGTCTCGGGCACTGGAAGCTGGTGCGGCTCGGCGAGTTGGAGTTCCTGTTCGACCTGTCGACGGACATCGGCGAGGAGACGAACCTGATCGACGCGAAGCCCGACGTCGCGGCGGAATTGAGTCGCGCCTTCGATGCCTGGGCCCGGGAGACGCGCACGCCTTTGTGGCCGCCGAAGAACATCGCCAAGGTTCCCGTCGAGCTACCCGGCATCGGCAATCGGGTGATCGACACGGCCATTTAAGCACGAACGACCAAGGTACAATTCTTGGCATGCAGAGCGTCGATCAGCAAGTACTGGGCCAGGCTCGCGATTGGCTCCACGCCGGGGAGTCCTGCTGGCTCGCCACGGTCGTGGCGACGTACGGGTCGTCGCCGAGGCCCGTGGGATCGCTTCTCGCCTGTAACCGAGATGGCCGGATAGAGGGCTCGCTGTCCGGTGGTTGCGTGGAAGACGACCTCCTGGAGAAGCTGACGGCGGGCCGACTCGCCCAGGACCGTCCCCAGTTCTTCCGCTACGGCGAAACCGAAGAGGAAGCCGAACAACTGGGGTTGCCCTGTGGCGGCCACTTGGACATCGTCGTCGAGCCGCATTCGCCGACGCCGCCGACCCTGGCTCACTTCGATCACCTCGTCGGGTGCCTGGCAAATCGGTCCTGCGTGGAGCGGAGGGTCCTGCTGGAGTCCGGGACGTTTGACTGCCGCGATGTCGCCGACCACGCCGAGTTGCGCTACGACCACGACAATGGCGTGCTCGTTCAAACCTACGGCCCCCAGGACCGGCTGTTCGTTATCGGCACCAACATGGTCTCGGCGTACGTTGCCGAAATTGCCATCGCTCTCGGCTACGACGTCCTGGTGTGCGACCCCCGCCCCGAACGGCTTACGAGTTTCAATGTCGCGGGAGCACGGAAGGTCGGCGACATGCCCGACGACGCCGTCCGCCGCTATGCGAGCGACAGCCACTCGGCGATCGTCGCACTTACCCACGACCCGCGAATCGACGACATGGGCTTGATGGAGGCGTTGAAGACCGACGCCTTCTACGTCGGCGCCATGGGCTCGGCGCGCACTTCCGCCAACCGGCGGAAGCGGCTGAAGCAACTCGATCTCAAGGATACGGAAATCCGCCGCCTGCATGCACCGATCGGCCTGCCGATCGGCAGCAAGACCCCTCCGGAGATCGCCATCGCCGTGCTCGCCGAGATTACCGCGGTGCGCAAGCAGTGCGCCGCCGACGCCCGCGCCGCCATCGAGAGCATCGCCGCAGGCGGGTGATTGCCGCAATCGTACTCGCCGCCGGCAACGCCCGGCGGTTCGGAAGCGACAAGCGTCTCCATCCGGTCAACGGCGTCCCAATGTTGACGCGTACGCTCAGCCACTACCGGGCCGTGTTCGACGTGGTGGCTGCCGTGATCCGCCCCGGCGAGACGCAAATCGCCGAACTCGTGCATGGCTCGGGCTGCCAAGTCGTCGAAGCACCGGACGCCGATCTTGGCCAATCCCGATCCCTTGCTGCAGGGGTCGCCGCGATGACCGCAAGTCGCGACTCGCGTCCGGCAAAACCCGACACATCGGCTTCGTCCGGTTTCAACGGCGTGGTCATCGGGCTCGCCGACATGCCATTCGTCGGCGAGGACACCCTTCGTCGCCTTGTCCAGGCAATGGCCGAACACCCCGATGCCATCGTCCGCCCGCGTTGCGGCGGTCGGGCCGGCAACCCTGTTGGGTTTCCAAGGAGTCTGTTTCCGCCTCTACTGCGGTTACGGGGAGATGCCGGTGCACGACAACTCGTGGCGGCCAGCGCGGACGTAGTCTACGTGGACGTGGACGACGACGGCGTCCTCGTCGACGTCGACCGGCCGGGAGAGGACGTCCCCCAGGAGTACCGTTAGCGGCGTCCCCCCAGTCGGGTTGCCCAATCGAGCTTGCTGCGGCAGGACTCGTAGAAGCTGTGCCCGATCGGAAACGCGAGGCGAAGCGGATCCCCGTGCTTGACGATCCGCACCTCGTCGTTCGGACCGAGAGCGAAGTCCACCTGGGAGTCGCAGCTCACCTTGGGCGTCGCCGCAGCGTCGCCGATCCGTACACAGATCGTCGAGTCGCCGTTCACCACCAACGGCCGCGACGTCAGCGTATGGGGGAACATGGGGACAATCTCCACGGCGTCGAGGCGGGGATGCAGGATCGGGCCACCCGCAGACAGGGCATAGGCAGTCGAGCCCGTCGGCGTCGAGATGATCAACCCGTCGGAGCGCTGTTCGTAGATGAACTCGTCGTCGATGAACAGCTGGAAGTCCATCATCCGCGACATGCTGCCCGCGTGCACCACGACGTCGTTCAGCGCGACCCCGATGCCGACGGCGTCGCCCGGGTGGGTGGGCGGCCGGTTGTTGTCGCGAACGCTCGCCTCGAGCAGGAAGCGCTCCTCGACGCGATACGCGCCGGCCATCACCTGCGCCACTTTCTCGGGAATCTGGTCCGGCGCGATGTCCGCCAGGAAGCCCAATCCGCCGCGGTTGACGCCCAGCACGGGCACACCCGCGTGGGCGACGTCCCGGGCGACGCCCAGTATGCTGCCGTCGCCCCCCACGACTACGACGAGGTCGACCCCGCATCCGACGGTTTCACGGGGGATGCCGTCGGACCGGGACAGCATCGCGGCCGTTCGCTCCTCGAAGACGAGTTCGACGCCGGCCGTCGCCAACGCGGTCACCACGATGCCGAGCGAGTCGACCACATGGGAACTGCCGGTTCGACCCACGATGGCCACGCGCCGGAAAGCCGTCATCTGCCCGGTCCCTAGCAAAGGTCCACCGAGTATACGCGGCGCCGTACACACCGGTGCCGGGTGTGCCAAGTGTCCCGCTTGAAAAGTCGGACCCGCCCGGTCACGCTGTCGTACCCGCCGCCGCGATCAAGCCGACAGCGGCCCAACACCGCACAACGGAGTCACGCAGCCATGCCCGAGTCTATTGAACAACGGCGTGATGCCCTGCTCGACCGCTACCGCGCAACACAAGTGCTCGATGTTGACGCCATTTGGGAGGTCGTGCGCGGAGAGGCCGCGTCGAAGGCCGACGAGGAGCCTATTCTCGGCAGCTATTTCCACGCCACGATCCTCAATCACACCAACTTCCGGTCCGCCCTGTCGTTCCGCCTGGCAAGCAAGCTGGACAACCCCATGCTGCCGACCATGCTGATCCGCGACGTGATCGACGAAGCCATGGGCGACGACGACGAAATCCAGAAGAGTGCGCTCACCGACATGCTCGCCACCTACGACCGCGACCCGGCTTGCGAGGATCTGTCGACGCCCTTCCTCTTCCTCAAGGGCTTTCACGCCTTGCAGGCACACCGCATCGCGTACTGGCTCTGGCATCGCGGTCGCCACACCCTGGCCCTGTTCTTCCAAAGCCAGATCAGCGTCGGTCTCGACGTCGATATCCACCCCGCGGCGCGAATGGGCCGCGGCATCCTGGTCGACCACGCCACCGGAATCGTCATCGGCGAAACCGCAGTCGTCGAGGACGATGTGTCGATCCTGCATGCGGTCACCTTGGGCGGCACCGGCAAGGAGACCGGCGACCGACATCCCAAGGTCCGCTATGGTGTGCTGCTCGGCGCCGGCTGCAAGGTCATCGGCAACATCGAGATCGGCGAGGGGGCGAAGGTCGGCGCGGGAAGCGTGGTACTGGAAGACGTTCCGCCCCATGTCACGGTGGCCGGCGTCCCCGCCGTGGTGGTCGGGCCCACGAAGGACGAGAGCCCGGCCCTCGGCATGGACCACTCGCTCCGCTAACGTTGTTGAGCGGTTCCCACGTTGACAGTTGAGCAGAGTTTCGTAGGGGCGGGGCTTGTCCCCGCCCGCGCCGCACGCAAGGCGGTTCGAACGGCACGGGACGGGACAACGCCGCCAGACCGCTCGTTCCTCGCGCTCTGGCCCCAGCCCCGCCGCCCGTCCCCTACGGGCGCCCTTGATGCCTAACTCGGGCCACAAATTGACAAGTATCGTCGTCTGGCAGTTCGTCGACGGCAAGCCGGGCCACGAAAAACAATCCGCCGGACTGCTCCAAGGTCTCGAAGCACTGCACCCCATCGAGGTGTACGACATCGACGTCCGCTTCAGAGCGATGCTATGGCGTCAAATCCGCCGCCGCCTCTTAGGGGAAACACCGGACTTTTCTTCGCCGGACCTGCTGATCGGGGTCGGCCACGGGACCCATCTGCCGCTCCTGATCGCTCGCTTCGTCTGCGGGGGACGGAGCGTGGTCTTGATGAAACCGACCTTCCCTTTTCGCTTGTTCAGCCTGCTGTTCGTGCCCCGGCATGACCGGGTACGTCGGCGGGCCAACGTCGTCGAGACGCGCGGTGTCATCTGCCCCTCGGTGACAGCGGACAAGGATCCCGACTCCGGCCTGATTCTGCTTGGCGGCACAAGCCCGCATTTCGAATGGTCGAACCCGGACATCGGCAAGCAGGTCGATGCCATCGTCCGGGCATCGCCCGACGTTCGGTGGCAGGTCTGCGACTCGCGCCGCACCCCGGAAGGACTCCGCCATTGCCTTCCCGACGCACCCAAGGTGACGTTCCGGCACTGGCAATCGACATCCCCGGACTTCCTCGAGAAAACCCTGCCCCGCACCGAGTACGTCTGGGTCAGCGCGGACAGCGCGTCGATGCTCTACGAGTCGCTAGCCGCGCAGGCGCGAGTCGGCGTCATCGCACTTCGAACCAAACGCCGCCGAGGCAACAAGCACGCTGCCAGCCTCGAAGCGCTCATCGCGGACGGTCACGTGATGTCCAGCAAGGACGGCTACCGGCTCTCGGATGGACCCCGACAGTCGCCCCTTCCGCCGGAGAATCACCGCTGCGCGAAAATCGTGCTCGACCGCCTGATTGGCCGGTACGAACCACACGAACACGTTTGCTAGAATCCCGACATCGGAGACGGCCACCCTACTGATGCGCAAATACCCGATCGCGATTCTCGTAGCCGCACTGCCATGCGTTGCCGCTGGGGAGGACGCCCCGAATAGCGAGCCGGTCGCCGAAGAGGCGATCAAGGAAACCCGGATCGTGGCCGCCCCGCCTGACTCGATCGAGGAGGTCATCGTCCGGGGCACGCCGTCGGAGAGCGGGCGGGTCGTCATGCTCCCGGATGCGCTGGAAATCTACGATGCGAGGCGCCGGGGCACGGACCTGTACCGGCGCGGCGACTACGAGGCGGCATTTCCCCACCTACTTGTCGCGGCGAGGCGGGGCTTCAAGTTCGCGCAAGCACGCGTGGGCTTCCTGTATCAGCAGGGGCTCGGTACCGATATCGACGGTTGGGAAGCCATGGCCTGGCTCGGCGTTGCATCGCGCGGCACGACGATGCCGGAGATCCGCAACTATTTCAATAACCTATGGGAGAAGGTGCCGGAAGGCTACCGGCCCCAGCTGTTGGACAAGATCGACATCTACGAAGAGCGCTACGGGACTCGCATCAACCGCGTCTCCTGCGACCGCGGCCGCAAGGTGGGAACCTACATGCCGACGTTGACCTGCCGGTTCATCGACGATCACCTCTACCAAACGACAAACCAGGATCTCCAAGAGCTCAGCACCATCGAGATTCCAGCCGTCGGCAGCTAAGCAAGACCGTCGCCGTGGATCGTGGCCGAGCCTGGTCGGCGATCATCGCAATCCCGATCATCGCGTGCCCCGCAACGAGCGAGGTCCGCTTCGTCGAGGTCGCATCGGATGCCGGCATCGACTTCGTCCACGACAGCGGCTTGGAAGGCGAGTTGTGGACAGTCGAGATCACCGGGGCGGGGGTCGGAATCCTCGACTTCGACGGCGACGGCCGCATGGACCTGTGGTTGATACAGGGCGGACCCCTCACCGACCGCGACAGGCGTGCGTTGCCGGGCGATCGTCTCTACCGCAACGCAAGTACTGGCGGCGAGTTGCGATTCGAGGACGTGACCCGAGCCGCCGGCGTGCGTGCGACCGGCTACGGCATGGGCATCGCCACCGGGGACATCGACAACGACGGGGACACGGACGTTTTTCTGGCCAACTTCGGCGCCAACCAGCTGTACCTCAACGCCGGCGACGGACGCTTCCGGGACATCACGGCAACCGCAGGTATTGCCAAGGACGACTGGTCGATCGCGGCGACATTCGCCGACATCGATGCCGACGGCTTGCTCGACCTCTACGTCGCCAACTACCTGGTGTTCGACATCGAGAACCACGAGCCGTGCCGGGCGTATTCGTCGCGGCGAAGCTATTGCACGCCCAGCAACTACCCGCGGGCGACCGACAGGCTCTATCGGAACCTTGGCGGCGGAAAGTTCGAGGACATCAGCCGGAGCGCCGGCGTGGACTCCCGACTCGGCGCGGGCATGGGGGTCGTCGCCGGCCACTTCAACGCCGATGACCGGATCGACTTCTACGTCGCCAACGACGCCGACGAGAACTTCCTGTGGCTCAACCGTGGCGAGGGCCGGTTCGAAGACGACGCGCCGATGGCCGGGGCCGCCGTCAACGGCAACGGCGTGGCGGAGGCCAGCATGGGCATCGCCGTGGCCGATTTCGACGACGACGGCGACGAGGATCTGTTCATGACCCACGACGTCAAGGAGTCCAACACCCTGTTCGTCAACGACGGCGACGGCTGGTTCGAGGATCGCTCCAACATCCTCGGCGTCGCAGCCGGGAGCATGGCCTTCACCGGGTTCGGCACGGGCTGGATCGATGTCGACAATGACGGCGATCTGGACCTGTTCGCTGCCAACGGCTCCGTGCAGATCGTGGAATCCCAGCGCAACGCCGGTGTGGTGCCACCGCTCAAGCAATTCAACCAGCTTTGGTTGCGTGGCGAGGAACGCTACCGCCTCGCGGATGGCGGACCGGCTTTCACCGCTGATGGTGTCAGTCGGGGCGCGGCGTTCGGCGACTTGGACGACGACGGCGACATCGACATCGTGGTCTCCAACAACCATGGCCCGGTGAGGCTGTACCGCAACGACAGCGGCGGCGATGAGGCCATGCATTGGCTGGGCTTCGAACTCAAGCGGGGCGAGTCACCCGCGATCGGTGCCCGGGTAGCCCTCGAGGGCGCCAACCCGGCGAACCGAACCGTGCGCACCGGCGGCAGCTACGCATCCGCCCAGGATCCGCGCATCCTGTTCGGCCTGGGCGACGATGCCACGCCCCGCCACGTTAGCGTCCGCTGGCCGAATGGAGAGAGCCAACGCTACGGTCCTTTCCAGGCGGATCGCTACCACGTGCTTCGCCAAGGCGAACCCGACCGATGAACGGGCGATGGATCGCATGCGGGATGACCGCCGCCATCATGTTGGCCGGCCCCACCCACGCTCAAGGCACATCCGAAACCGCAACGCCCTCAACCGAGGAAGACTGGACGGATCTCCTCAACGAGACGCTGCGCGAGGCGCGCGAGGAGGTGGAGCGGGACGTTGTGCAACTCGAAGACGCCCTGGCGCGGGCCGAAGCGTGGGGACGCCTCGGCATGCTCTACCACGCGCAGTCGCTGCTCGACGAGGCCGAGGAGGCATACCGGGAGGCGCTGCGTCACGCTCCTACCGTGCCTTGGCACTACCTTCTCGCCGTGGTGCTTGGCGAGCGCGGCGAGATCGGTCCCGCCATCGCGCAATACCAAAGAGCCATCGCGCTCGCGGAAGACGGACACGGTCCGTCATCCTACCGGCTGGGTGTCGCGCACCTGGTCAGGGGCGACCACGCCGCGGCTGCCGAAGCTCTCGACGCCGCAAGGGCCGCGATGCCGGAATCGGCCGCCGTTATCGCAGCACAGGCGGACGTCGCCATGGCCGCCCGGGAATGGCTCACGGCGAGGATCCTGCTCGAGCGCGCCTTGGCGGTCGAGCCGAACGCCGGTCAAGTGGCCTACAAACTCGGCCAGGTGCACCGCCGTCTCGGCAATCTCGACCAGGCTCGCCGATGGCTCGAACGACGCAGCGAGGTCGCACCGGCGATCGAGGATCCCCTGCTCCTGGAAGTCGCGAGCTTGAGCATGAGCCCGAAGTTCTTCATGAAAGCCGGGGAACGGGCCTGGCGGCGCGGCGACCGGGACGACGCGCTGGCGGCGTGGCGCAACGCGGTGGCACTGGCACCCGAAGACGTCGACGCCGGCCTCGTGCTCTCGCACGCGTTGGGCGAGACCGGCGAGCGCGATGCAGCCCTCGCGGAGACCAAGCGCGTGCTCGAACTCGATCGGCAATCGGCGCGGGGCTGGTACCTCCTCGCCTATCTGCAGCGGGGCTCGGACGACCCGACCGAGGCGCTCGAAGCGATCGACCAATCGCTCGGACTCGATGGCGACACGACCGCCCGAGCGCTTCGTGCTGCGCTACGAATGCGCGCCAAGCGTTTCGGCGAGGCCGCCGAAGACTACGCGGCACTCGTCGACTCGCTCCCGGAGGATGCCTACGTGCATTACTGGATGGGAATGGCCAGGCTGGCTGCCGGCGACTGTCCGGCCGCACGCCCGGCGGTGGCCAAGGCAGTGCGGCTTCAACCGACTTGGGGCCAAGCGCACATTGCCTTGACCCGCGCCGACGCGTCCTGCGGCGATGGGGATGCGCGAAATTCGGCTCGCCAACGTGCCCGGGAACTGCTGGCTGCCAATGACAACATCGGGACTCGCGTCACCCTCGCGATTGCGGAACTCGGCCTCGGGAATGCGAGCGCCGCCCGAGCTGCGATCGCGGACCTGGGCATGGATGCCGACACAAGATGGCTGACCGACGCTATCGAGCGCAACGTCGTGCCGACCGTGCCGTTTCGGCCCGGCTCGGATTGGTGGCTTCCTGCGGAAGTCCGGCGTTAGGAGTCCGACACGGCGGGCCGCCACAAGGCGGCCCCTACGAGCGGCTCCTTCGGCTGCGCGTTGCCTTATTCCGGCGCTAGATTCGACTGGATGAATCCGGCGAGCGCCTTGAAACCCTGTCGCTTCTCCTCGTCGGTGAGCCAGTTGTCCGTCCGTTCGTTGTCGAGGATCACGAACTCGTGCGCCAGGTCGCCGGCACGCAATTCCCGGACCAGGTCCATGACCTGTTCCTGGATATTGTTGCGGTATTGCTGGCCCTCGAGGAGCATCACCGGCATACGCAGTTCGCGTGCCCGCCAGCGGGGTGAGATCTCTTTGAACCGGTCTTCGCTGGCCGTCGGACCGACGGTCGTAGCCTCCCAACGCTCCCTGGACCCCCGTGGTTGCAGGAACTTCCAGATGGCCACCATGTCGTACATCCCCGCAATGCCCGCCGCACAGCGGTAAAGGCGACGGTGGTCGAGGGCGGACTGCATTGCCGCGTACGCTCCCCATCGTCTTCCCACGATGCAGATCCGGTTCGGATCGGCAATGCCCTGGCGCCCGAGGAAGCGCACGCCCTCCGCGATGTCGTCCAGGATGTAACCGCCCCATTCGCCGAAACCCCCCTTGGTGTACTTGGTACCAAAGCCCGTCTTGCCCCGGTGGTTCACGTTCATGACGCCGATGCCGAGACTCGCGAAAAACTGCGCTTCCGCATCCCAACCCCAAGTCGCGGGCCCCCCCCCGGTCAGGCCGTCGTGGACCCAAACGATGAACGGCAGGTTCTGACCTGCCCCCTTCGGCAGTGTGACGTAGGCGGGAATGCGGGTGTCGTCGGGTCCCGGGAACTCGAGCGGATGGCGCTCGCCGAGCTTGTAGTTGGCGACGGCTTCGTTCCGGTCGAAGAGCTTGCTGAGCTTGTTGCCGTCGGTGTCGAACAGGTAGTACGTCCCCGGATTGGCGTCCCCGGACACGGTCGCGATGGCTTTAGAGTTGTCCCGGGCGAACGTCAAACTGACGTTCATGTTCTTGAACTGGCCCCGCAGGTGGTTGTGGATCTGTGCGGCCAGGTGCTGCGGGTTCGGATAGAACCACTGCGGAAAGTGATCGTCGTAACGGACCGCGTAGAGCTCGTTCTTGCCGTCCAGATAGTAGGTGTGTACGTCGGTACGAGCCGGACGGAACGCGTTGGTGATCTCGCCGGTGTTGAGGTCGATATAGCTGAGCGTGCCGATGTCGCCCGTGATGGTTTCGAGCAGGTAGACCGTATCCTCGTCCGGCCCCTTACCGACGATGGACACGCCGGCATCGTCGAATGGACCTTCGTACGCCGTCTTCCACTCGCCGTCGCCGGTGGCGCGGTAGATGAGGAACGACTGGGGGTTGAACGTCCTACCGCGGAGTTCCGGCTTCCCGTAGGCGAGTAGCACGTTGCCGTCGTCGTCCGTGTAGACGTCCACGACATTGCCGTCGATGCGTTCCAGAGACTTGTAGGACTCCCGCAGCATGTCGTACTGGAAGACTTCCGAGCTCGTCTCCCCCTTGATGATCGCCCGGGCGTCGAACGAGCCCGGGAACATATGCTGACGCAGGCGAACCGGGTAGCCGCCGAAACGGCCGCGCAGTTCGCCATCTTCGCGGCCAACGCCTAGCTCCTGTCGCGAAAACAGTTGATCCGCCCTGTTGGTCGTGATGTCGAACCGGTGGTAGCGACCGATGTTCGGGAACTCCTGCCAATAGGGATCTCCCATCCGCGACCGCAGGATCAGCGTCTTGTTGTCGATCCAGCCATGATCGAAGACGTTGACGTCCTCCTTGAACAGGAACGACGCCACGATGTCGCCGTTGTCGACGCGGATCACGTCCACGGTCTCGACGCCGTCCTCTTTCATTCGCTGCAACGCGAAATGCTCGCCGTCCGGCGCGAGAACCGGGCTCTCGTTGGGTGCCTGTCCGAAGAACGCGGCGACGTGCGCGTCGTCCACCTGCCCGAGCGCTGCACCACATACCAGACTCGCCATGCCGCCCACGATGGCGGCGAGTGTCGTACGCCTCATGATTCCCCCTCCTCTCAAATGCAATCGCCTTCGAGGCTCGCACCTGAGCATAGCGCCCTCGCATTGCGGTGCAAAGGGTACGCGGGCGGCGGTGAGGCGGCGGTGTCGGTCACCGCTACGACGGATTCATCGCCGTTGACGAGTGGAAACCTCCAGGGCGGTGCCCACGTTGCCCGCCGACAGGGTCGTAGAGCATGGCCACCGCCCGCAGGTCGGTCAGGTCCTAGCCGTTCAATCTACCTCTGCGTTCCGCAGGCGGGCCTCGAGTTCGGCTATCCGTCGTTGGGCCGCGTCCGCCCGTACGGCTTCGCTCTCGGCACGCGCGGACTCCTGATCGGCACGCGCCGACTCCTGATCGGCACGCGCCGACTCCTGATCGGC
>JAPPND010000038.1 GCA_028818795.1 Gammaproteobacteria bacterium
ACTTCCCCCTTCGCCAAGCTTCGCCTGGCGCAAGACAAGCCCGTCCCCTACGGTCGGGTGCCCCGCGCACTCGCGCTCGCCCGGGGTGAGACTCACATGACCCTCGAACAGATTCCAGCAAACCGTCGGCTCGTCGAGGAACTCCATGCGCACGGCCACCTGACCACGACGGCCCGCGCGGCGGCGCTCGAGTTCCTCAATCCCCACGATCAATGGAATCTGTGGATATCCCGGCTGTTGCTCATTGTCGGAAGCGCGTTGGCGCTTTCCGGCGTGGTCTACTTCTTCGCGTTCAACTGGAGCCAGATTCCGCCGATAGCCAAGTTCGCCTCCATTCAGATCGGGATCATCGCCGCCGTCGGCGCCGCGTCCGTCTGGGGGTTGACGCGGACGCACGGTCAGGTGCTGATGGTCGGCGCGAGCGTCTTGGTGGGCGTTTTCCTGGCCGTCTTCGGCCAGGTCTACCAGACCGGTGCCGATGCGTTCGAGCTGTTCGCCGCCTGGTCCGTGCTCATACTCGGCTGGAGCGTGATTTCGAATTTCGCGCCCCAGTGGGCGTTGTGGCTGGCCGTCACCAACGTCGCGCTGGGCCTTTGGTGGCGGCAAGCGGCCCTGCCAACCGAAGAAATGGCGTTTTTGATCTACGCCTACCTGGCGCTCTTGAACGGCATGGCACTCGCCGTGCGGGAATGGGGCGCCCTGCGCGGTGTCGATTGGATAGCACGGCGCTGGACGCGCGTGTTGCTCGCGGTCGTCACGCTCTTGGCTCTCTTGGTCCCGGCAACGACCCTGGCCATGGCCGATGACCCCACAACCTCGATGCTCGTGACCGGCATCATCGGGTTGATCGGCCACGTCGTGCTCTACACCGCCTACCGGCATCTGTTGCCCGACGCCGGGGCCGTCTCGGCGACCGTACTGTCGGGTTGCCTGGTCCTGGATGCGGCGGCATACCGGATCTTAAGCAGTGCGCTTGGCGACAACACCGCGGCGACCTGGTTGAGCCTCGGCCTCGCGACCTTGGTCATCTTTGCCACCGCGATGGTGTACCTGCGTTCCATCGCGCCGAAGCTGAAGGCGGCGCATGACTGAACGGGCGACCATGCACCGCGTGCCAGCATTGCTCGATGCGCTTGCCCGGGACGGGCACATCTCGGACCGGCAGGCGGTCGAGGCGTTCGTGCTGGCGCGCCAAGGCGAAACGGAGTTGCCGCTCCAGATCCGGGTTCTTGCCGGCATCGCCGCCGTGATTGCCTGTGCTTGCTTCATCGGTTTCCTATGGAAAATCGGACTGATCGACTACGACGAACCTGCCAGCATGCTCCTCATCGGACCGGCATTCATCGTCGCCGCGATCGTGTTGAATCGAATACCCGGAGTGTCCCAGGCGACCGCTGGCAGCTTTTTGCTTCAAGCATCGCTTGCCATGATGGCGACGGGGAAACTCCTGTTCATCATCGGATTCAACGAATCCTTCAGCACTCCCTGGGCGCTGTCGTTGGCCGCTCTGATAGTCACGGCGGCGACGTACCACCTCTTCCCGATGTCGACGGATCGTTTCCTTTCATCGTTCGTGATGTTGCTCTCCGTCATGGTCAACCTCGTTCGGGACGATGGAACGACGCTACCGCCCGAACTTCTGATGACTGGCTTTATCGGACTCCAACTGGCTGTTGGCGCCGTGCTCCTAACCCACGGGCGGATCACACGCGAGCACCTGCCGCTCGCCTACGCGATCACCTTCTCGTTGTGCGTAATCGTGCTCACCCCGCCTGCGTACGTGGCGACCTATCCCATGGTGGTGAACGGGATGCTCGCCGGTGGATTGATCGCCCTTTTTGCGTGGGCGGGCGGCGGCGTCGATATCCTCAAGCAGCCGCCCATGGTCCTGGCGTCGCTGGGGGCCGTGCTCCTCGCACTGATCTCGGCGCCCGCTCTGATGTTGTCGATCGGGACGATGATCATCGGCTACGCCAAGCACGACCGGCGGTTGCTGATCCTCGGTGCGCTGCTGATGCCGGCATTTCTTTGGACCTACTACTACGATCCGGAGGTCTCGCTGCTGATGAAATCGGCGATCCTCGCCGTCACCGGCGTCGCCCTGCTCGCCGGCCGCATCTATATGTCCTACACGGGAAAGAGCCGTGAAGCTTGATCCCAGAACCACGGTCGCGGTCGGCTTGACGGTTGTCATTCTCGTCCTGTTCAACGTCTCGATCGTCGACCGGCAAAAGACGATCTCGAACGGCGAGACCCTGTTCCTGGAACTGGCGCCTGTGGACCCGCGTTCGCTGATGCAGGGCGACTACATGCGACTGCGCTACGTCGTCGAAGACTCCGTTCCGGATGGCGTTTTGAAGGAGCACGAAAGGCGCGGCTACCTGGTGCTGCGCGGCGACTCGGAGAACGTGGCCCGGTTCGTTCGTGTTCACGACGGCGAATCCCTCGAGCAGGAAGCAAGGCTCGTGAGGTTTCACCGGCAGTTTGGTCGGATCCGGATCGTGCCGGACAGCTTCTTCTTCCAGGAAGACCACGGGGAACTCTACGAGGATGCGCAATACGGCATGTTCAGATTCGACGAGCGCGGCCGCTACCTGCTCGTGGGGCTTGCCGACACCAACCGGGTGCCGATCGAACCGTGACCGGCCCAACGCCCGCATGGGACAATCGGGCGCATAGGTACGAGCACGGGAGAACCCTATGTGTGACGAACGAACACTCCGGGACGCGGAGGACGCCAGTCGCGGAGCTGCCGGTGGCGGCTGGATAACCCGGCGCCAGCTTGGCATTGCCGCCGCCGGCGCTTCGCTGGCGGCGCTGGTTCCCGAGGCGCGTGCGGCCCAGTCGGTATCCGGTTCCGACGTCAGCGTCGCGACGCCGGACGGCGAAGCGGACTGCTATTTCACCCACCCGGAAACGGGAAGCCATGCCGGCGTGATCGTCTGGCCCGACATCCTCGGCCTGCGTCCCGCGTTTCGCGGCATGGGCGACCGCCTGGCGGCCTCCGGCTATTCCGTCCTGGTGGTGAATCCCTACTACCGCCAAGCCCGGTCCCCGGTCGTCGAAGAGGGCGCGAGCTTCGCCGACCAGGCCACGCGGAGCAAGGTGATGCCCCTGGCCCGGTCGTTGACGCCGGAGACGAACGTCACGGACGCCAAGGCGTTCGTGGGTTTCCTGGATGCCCAGGACGCGGTGGACACGAACCGACCCATCGGGACCACGGGCTACTGCATGGGTGGTCCGATGACCATGCGAACGGCAGCCGCCGTTCCCGAACGCATCGGCGCAGGCGCGTCCTTCCACGGCGGCCGACTCGTCACGGGTTCCGAGGACAGTCCCCACCTGCTCGTGCCCACCATGCGGGCGAGCTTCCTGTTCGCCATCGCGGAAAACGACGACGAGCGCGATCCGAACGCGAAGGGCGCACTGCGCGAGGCGTTCGACGGCGCGGGGCTAGACGCCGAGATCGAGGTCTACGAGGGAGCACTGCACGGCTGGTGCCCGCCGGATTCGGCCGTCTACAACGAACCCCAGGCGGAACGGGCCTGGGCACGCCTCCTGGCGCTGTTCGAGACAGCCCTCGCGTAGGGGACGGGCTCGTCCCGTCCCGTTCTCTGGAGCCGACGCCGCCCCAGCGCGGGCGACCGCGCGCCCTGGCGGGCGCGATAGGGTCGCCCCTATGAGGCATCGTAGGGGACGGGCCCAGGAGTCTGTGCCGCAGCAACGGCGCGCAAGCGCTGTTGATGGGCGCGGAGTCCTGGGGCGGTGGGGGCTGGGGCCAGACGGCGAGTGCGCGCCCTGGCGGGCGCGTGCGAGCGGTCTGGCGGCGTTGTCCCGTCCCGCCGCGCCCTTTGGGCGCGTTAGGGTCCGGTCGAGGACGCGATCCGGGTCACCACCGCTTGCATGTCCAGGCGTCCGTCCCGGTTGGTCTGCACGGCGATGGTCGTCCCGGACGAGGCATAGTGCGTCACGTGGGTGCGGTAGCCGGGCCAAAGGCCACCGTGGCCGAACGTCGCCCCGTCGTCGTACACAAACAGCCCGAACCCGTAGTGCCAGTCCGTTTCGGGGTTTCGCCAGCCCGACTCGAGCATCGTAGCGAGGCTTTCCGGCTTGACGATCCGGCCTTCGGTCAAAGCCCCGTAGAACTTCACGAGCATGGCCGGGTTCATCGTCAGGCCACCGCCGGTCCATTCGGAGGACGGATCGATCTTCATGGTGCCGTCCTTCCTGAGATTCCGGGCGCCCCTCATGTAGCCAGTGGTGATGTTCGGAAGGACCGACCGATCCTGCACGCCGATCTGGTCCAGGCCCTGCGGCTCGAGGATCCGTTCGCGGACGAGGTCGTAGTACGTCCGACCCGTCGCCGCCTCGATCACGCGCCCAAGCACGAGATAGCCGGCGTCCGTGTAGGCGTAGCCCCGCCCAACTGGGTAGAGCGGCTTGCGGTCGATGAAGCCGATCAACTCCTCCGGTTCGAAACGGATGCCGCCGTGCCGGATGGCGCGAAAGATGGATCCCATGCGGTATCGCGTCGTCAACGGGTAGTCGCCGAGCCCCGCCGAATGGGAGACCAGGTGGCGCAAGCGAATCTCGTCGTCATTCGGCAAGCGCTTGAACCAGCGCTCGCCGCCCACCCACTTCGATGCGTGGTCGTTGAGCGACAGGACACCGTCTTCGACCAGGAGCATCGTCAACGCGGCCACGAACGTCTTGCCCGTGCTGCCGCCCGGCATCCGGACGGTGTCGTCGAGGGCGATGTTTGCCTCCCGGTCCGCAAGCCCCGTCGCGGCGCTGACGATGCGGCCATCCGCGAAGCGCACTGCGGCGCGCAGACCCGGCATCCTCATCTCGATCCGTGCTTCCTCGAGCAGCGCCGCGAGTTCAGCCTGGTCAAGCGCCCAAGCGCTCTGACAGCACGCCAGCAGCGCGATGGACAAGCATTTCCCCATGTCGTTCTCCTGTTGTTTATCCCGGCTCATCGCGATCCCGGACGATCTCGATGTCGAGCCAACCCTTGGCGAGGTCGACGACATCGATGCGCCAAGTGAAGCGCGGGGCACCGAAGCTCAGCGTCTGGCCGGTCACCCGAGTGCCGTCGGCCGTGAAGGATAGCGCCGCGTACCGGCCGCGAAGCGTGACCCGACGGTACTCGCCCGTGGCACCCGCCGCCAGCTCCCCGTACGACTCGCCGGCCACCTCGATGTCGGCGAAATCCAGCTTCGACGCATTGTGGATTCGGATTTCGGTCACGCTGGTGCAGGCGCTGAGAGCGAGAAGCACAAACGCAAAAACCAGGAGACGTGCGGATCGGCATTTGTCCTGCGGGGCAGCCATTGCGGTGTTGGTGCAAAATAAGGGGACTAGGCTCGCCGCGGCCCGCGGAACCCGCAATCGGTTTCGCCCGGGTGCCACGATTCGAAGTTCCACGGTACCGCCTCACGGCACCCGAAACGACGCGACCACCTTGGGTCGACCAACGTCCGTAGGGGACGGGCCGAGGAGTCTGCGCCGCAGGAACGACACGAAGTGGCGTTGCAAGACGCGGAGTCCTGGGAAGGTGGGGGCTGGGGCCAGACGGCGAGTGCGCGCCCGTGCGGGCGCGTTCGAGCGGTCTGGCGGCGTTGTCCCGTCCCGGCCTTGCGGGGCATGCTCGCGCTACGTTATGCCGAAATCACCGCGGGCGACCGCGCGCCCTTCGGGCGCGTTAGGGTCGCCCCTACGCGAGCCGCTCGGCCAGATCGGGGTGCCCGTAGAAGCGCGCCCAGCCCGCCGGCGTGCCGTGGTACAGGTCGTCCTGGATCGACGCGTCCGCGCCCGCCTTTTGTAGCCGCTCGATGATCTCGTCGAGGGCATCCGAGGCCGCCAGGTGGAGGGCGGTCACGCCCTTGGCATGGCCACCCAGCCAGCCCGTCGCGTTGGGATCGGCACCTTGATCCAGCAGCCAGTCCACCATCTCGATGCGGTTGCGGGGGGTCGCCCGGAGTAGCGGCGTCGTTTCGTACGCCCGACCGTCGATCCGCGCCCCCTTGGCAACGAGCAACCCGGCCGCTTCCAAGTGGCCGTTCGTGGCGGCCAAGATCAGTGCTTCGTCGAGGACCTCCTGGTCGTCGTCGCCAGACTCCCAGGGGAACCAGCCGTAGTTGGGACGGTAGTACGCCCGCTTCGCCCTGGCGGAGTCGGTCAATGAACCGTTCGAGTCGAACGCGTCCTCGATAGCGTTCAGGTCGTTAAGGCCTGCCGCCACGCGCAGGTTGTACGGCGCCCGATCCGCAGCGGCGATGACAGCCGCGACATCCGGCCAACCCCAGATGATCGCGTGCAGCAAGGCGGTTCCGCCGGGCAGCATGGTCTCGATGCGCGGGTCGGCACCGCGTTCGAGCAGCAGTTCGGCCATCTCGGCGGAGCCGACGCTGTGCAGCGCGGACTTCTGGGTCGACGCCACCGCGTTGACGAGTTCCGGCTCGGCATCGAGGTGTCCGGCTACCGCATCGAGATCGGCACCCTCGACCGCGTGGAAGAAGTCGATCGAACGTTCTTCGACTCGCCCGGCGCGCACGTCCCGCAGACGGGTCTCCATCTCCCGCCAGTTCTCGAAGCCGTGCTCGATCGCGCTGACTTCCAACGCTTCCACGAGGGACGCGCGGGACGGATCGAGATGGGCGAAGCGAGGAATCCGTTGAAACCGTCCGCGCGCTTCCGCGAAACCCCTGGCGGCTTCCTCGGCGAGCATCGCCAGGTAGGGCGTGTGGAAGGCCATCTCGTGGCTGTAGAGGCGGAGAGGCATGGGCTGGCTACGTCAGCCGCTCGATCCAGCGGTCCGCTTCCTCGACCCCTTCCTCGATGCCCACCGTCGCATAGAGTTCCCTGGCCTCCCGCCACAGCCCCAGCGCTTCTTTGCGTTCGCCGAGATCCGCCTTGAGGATCGCCATCGGCCGCACGGCGTTGGCGACGTCGAGTGGCGGCGCAGATGCCTCGCTGCGGTAAAGGTTCAGCGCCTCGTTATAGCAGCCCTTGGCCTCTGCCCGACGACCGGCATTCCGGTGCACGTCCCCCAAGTGTCGAACCGAGTGGGCGATCTGCATGGCATCGCCGCATTCCCGTGCCGCGGCTACCGCCTCCACGTAGCAGCCGAGCTTGGCTTCGGCATCCTCTACGACATGGCCGAGCTTGCCGAGCGCCATGGACAATTCACGCTTGGCGCCCACGTCACGGCAGATTGCCACGGCTTTCTCGAGGTCCGCGTGCACGCTTGCAATGACGCGTTGCAGATCCTCCTCCGAGTCGGGCCGCTGCTGGAACGCACGATAGCGGGTACGCCAGGCGCGATCCATCAGATCCAGGGCTTCCTTGACGGCGGGATCGGACATGGGCAGATCAACAAGCGTCGGGACCGGAAAGCGTACTTGAGCGCGCCTCTCCTTAACAGTTGAGCGATCGGGTGAATCGACGGACTACAACCTGCCACGCACCTCGAGGCCGATGATTCGCCCCTCCTTCAACGGCGAGTACGTCGAGTCCACCAGCCCGGTCAGGTCGAAATCGCTGCGCCGCAGGACTTCGTTGAGGAGATTCCTGCCGTAGAGCGTGAACGTCAGCGAATCGGCAGGCGAAAAGGCGATGCTCGCATCCAGGATATCGCCGCCATCCAGCACGCCGGAGTTGTCGACCGAGATCTCGCTGTCGTCGCGATGGGCGAGCGCGAGGCGGACGGACAGCCGACCCCGCCCAGCGAACCGGCGGGCATACCTCGCGTCCAGACCGTAGGTGAGGTTGGCGAGACGAGGCAGGTCCAGGTCTTCGTCGCCAGCCGTGGTGCCGTCCCGGTTCAGGTCGTAGCGCACCGCGTCGTACGCACCGTCCGCGTAGCCGATGAACGCGCCCAAGGTCCAGGCGTCGCCCAGCACAGCGACCGCATCCGCTTCGACGCCCACAATGGTCGCGTCGGCGGTGTTGGCGGTGATCTGCACGCCGCCGGTCGCCACGTCGGCGCGGGTGACCTGGCGCTGCAGTCCGTAGAGGCGGTTGTGGAACGCGGCGAGGTTCAGACGCACGCTGCCTTGGGCGAACTCCGACTTCATACCCACCTCGAAGGAGTCCTGCTCCTCCTCGTCGAAGGGTCCCGGGGGCGCGACCGGCGAGGTGTTGCGCAGGTTGTAGCCGCCGCTCCGGAAGCCCTTGGTGTATTGCCCGTAGAGCAGCATCCGCGAACCCGGCCAGTATTGCAGGGCGACCTTGGGGGTTACATTCCCCCAGGAGTCGCCGTCCGCGAAGTCGTACTCGCAGCGGTGTGTCACCGCATGGCAAACGGACTTGCCCGGGGTGGCGACTTCGACGTCCTTCTCCTCGAACGTACGCCGCGCCCCCAACGTCAGGGTCCAACGCTCGCCAAGGTCGATGTCGTTGTTCAGGAACACGCCCCCGGTAACGTGCTCAAGGTCGCCGCCGAAGGAGGGCCCCCACGTGGCACGTATGACCCGCCGTTCCCGGTAGAGGATGTCCTGGCTGAAGATGTAGACGCCGAGCGTCGCCTCCCAACCCGGGCGCAGCCAGCCCGAATAGCGCAGTTCGTTGCTCACCTGCCGCTGCTCCGTGAACGCGAACAGGTGGAAGACCGCGTCGGTCGTGGCGTCGATGTCGGCCAGCGACTGGTGCCAGACCTCGCGCCACCCGGCGACGTTGGTGATCCGACCGTCGCCCAGCGCCACGCGCCGGTTCGCTTCGACGACCAGGTGCTGCCACTCGACCTTCGAAAACCCGGTCTCGTCATTGACGAAGTCGAACCCGCCGAATCGGAAACGGTTCTGGGTCGGCGGCCCGTCGCCGTCCGAGCCGCCCCGTTCGTAGATCGCCGTGACGTCCCATTGCGCCGCGCCTCGCCAGGTCACGACCGGTCGCAGCACCCAGGTGGACTCGGCACCCACCGCACCGCCGCCCGGTGCATCGTTCTCGAACCAGCCGTCGTCGTCCCGATAGCTCGCGGACAACCGCGCATCCAGCCTGCCATCCGCGAACGACGTCTCGACGCTGCCGGTGAAGCGTTTGTCCAAGCCCGTCTCAACGCGCGCGGCGATTTGCGCCGACGTTTCACCGCTCGGGCGCCTGGACCGGAACAGCACGGCACCGCCGGTGACGTTGCGGCCGAACAGCAGCCCCTGGGGACCGCGCAGGACCTCGACGGCCTCCAGGTCCATCATGTCCATGATGACGCCGTAGCTGACGCCGAGGTACACGCCGTCGACGAACACGCCAACGGTGGGGTCGATGGAGGGGATGGAACCGGCGACGCCGATCCCGCGGATGGAGAAGTTGGCGATGCCCTTGCCGGTGCCGATGCCGTCCAGCGCCACGTTGGGCATGGCGTAGCTCAAGTCCTCGAGATCGGTGACGCGGCGAACCGAGAGTTCCTCGCCGCCGAGCACGCTCATGGCCACCGGCACGTCCTGGGCGGCCTCGGCCTCGCTTTTCTTGGTGGCGGTCGTGACGACGACCTCAAGCAGCCGGCCGGTGTCGGTCTCCGTCGACGGGTTTTGCGCACTCCAGCCGTGGACGGCGAGCATCAAAGCGGCAATGGAGGACGATGAAGCGATGGCGCGTCGGCACGCACCCAATCTTCGGCGCTCGTCGAGCGGGACGGGGCAAGCCCGTCCCCTACGTGGTCCGCGCGGCGTCAGTCTGCTCCGCGGAATTCGGGACTGCGCAACCAGTCCGCGGGATACAGCTCCCGGATCTCGTCCATCGCCGCCTGCGATCTCGGGTACTGGCCCTTGTCGTCGGTGTCCTCGATCCAGCCGGCCAACGCCTCGCGCATCGCGTCCAGCACCGCGGCGTAGTCGGGATCGTCGGCCAAGTTGACCACCTCGTCGGGATCGTTCTCGAGATCGTAGAGCTCTTCCGCCACCCGCGGTCCGTACGGCGCGGCCTGGGCCGGCGTCAGCTTCCCCGCTTCGGCCAGTCGGCGGATCTTGAGGAAGCTGCTGTCCTCCTGGTTCCGTGCCAGGGCGACCATCTCCCGGTGGCCCCAGTTGATGAGCGGCCGGTCGAGCAGGAAGTTCCTGATGTAGTGGAAGCGCGGGCCCACCACCGAGCGTACGCGGTCGATCATGTTCGCCGAACGGTCGGTCGAGGTGAACACGTAGTCGCGGTGGTAGTCGGGATCGAAGACGTTCTTCGCGTCCATGAACGCAGGCACGTCGAGGCCGGCGAGTGCCAGCGACGTCGCGGCGATGTCCATCAGGCTGACGAGATCGTCACGGCGCGTGCCCGGTTTCACCACGTCGGTCATCCCGGGCGCCACGACGATGAAGGGAATCCGCAAGCCTTCGTCGTAGTTGAACTCCTTGCTGCGCGGCAGATCGGAACCGTGGTCGGAGTAGAGCATGATGACGGTGTTCTCCCAGAGGCCATCCGCCTTCAGTTCCGCCACCACCTTGCCGACCTGGTGGTCGGTTCGCAGCAACGAGTTGTAGTGGTTCGCGACGTGCCGCCGCACCTCGGGGATGTCGGGATACTGCGCGGGCACCCGAACCTCCTCCGGACGAACCGGTGTCAAGCCGAGGGCCGCGACCTCGGCGTCGATGTTCGCGACCCCCTTGCCGCCCGCCACCTTTCTCTGCCCGAAGAACGGTCTGGACACGTCGCGCCAGTGTCCGCCGCCCTGCGGGCCCTTGTAGGACGGGATCTCCGTCGGCGTGGGGCCGACCGTGTAGAGCTTCGAGCGGTCGTAGGTGAAGTTGTAGTCGTCCTTGCTGGCGTTGTAGGTCTCGTAGCCTGCCGCCCGGAACAGTTCGGGAACCGTCACCACGCCTTCCGGCAGGTGGATCCGGTGTCCCGGAACCCGCCCCGAGCGATGGTCGTGTACGCCGATCCGGATGGCGTAGCTGCCCGTGATGAACGACGAGCGGGTCGGGCTGCAAATCGGCGTCGGCGCATACGCCCGCTCGAACAGCACGCCTTCCCGAGCCAGCGCGTCGATGTTGGGCGTCTCGACGAGGTCGTTCCCGTAGCTCGAGTACCACGGCGATTGGTCGTCGATGTCGATCCAGAGGACGTTGGGCCTGGTGGTTCGTTCTTCCGCCGCCGCCATGCCCGCCAGCAACGCAAATAGAACGAAGACGGCCACGTGGGGGCGACGGCGCGCCCTTGCGGGCGCGTTATCGTCGCCCGCGCGCCCGTCAGCCAACCAACACGGGCCTCGACAAGCGCGGCCCCTACGGTTCGGACGGTTCAAGGTACCGCTGCCGGAAAGCTCGGCGTCAAGCGTTCTCGACCATAAAACCCGCCACATTCCGGCTCTCCCTGCTGAACTCCACGCCGATCAGGTAGATCGGTTCGCCCAAGTGGGCGTACTTGTCAGCATAGCCCCTCTCAAGCAACTGCGAAATGGCCGAGCCTTCGCCCGAACGTTCGACCACCTTGAACTCGAACAGGTAGACCTTGGCCGCGAATCGCACCGCCATGTCCACACGCCCGCGGCTGCTACTGTCCTCCACCACCACGTCCAACCCGGTCGCCGCGAAATGCGAGTAGAACACGCTGGCGTAGTAGCCCTCGAAGTTCGCGATGTCGTTGTTGACATGCCACTGGTACGGGATGGCGGCAAACAGAGCCCGGAACAGGGCCTCCAAGCCGTCGAAGTCGTTCGCCGCGAGCAGGCGTCGCAGTTCAATTCCCTGTCTCAACTGCTCCGACGGATCCGGTACAAGGCTACGCAACAAGCTCCGGTTCAGGCTCTGGCGAACCTCGCGGTTCGGGTAGCCAAGGCGGTACAGCGGCTCGTCGCCGAGGCGCCCCTCTTCCAGGATCGTGAGATAGCCAGTCTGGAACAGGAGGGCCTCGGTGGCGATGTCGCCGACGTCGAACGTGGAAAGGAGTTCCTCCGTACCCATCATTCCGTCCAGCGATGGCGTCGGCACCCGACGACCCCGGAGCGTATCGATCAGGAACGTCGGTGTACCCGTCTCAAACCAGTAGGCACCGAAACGCCGGTTGCGGAACAAGAGCAGGATGTCGAACGGGTTGTAGACTTTACTCTCGCCCAGCCAGTGATAGCCGTTGTACCAGTCGCGGACGGCCAACCGGTCGAGACCTTCGAGTTCGGCGGCAAACACAGAGTCGAGGTCCTGGTCGGAGTAGCCGCAGAGCTCCGCGTAGTCCGGGTCGATGGTAATGTCGACTAGGTTGTTCAACCCCGAGAACAGACTGACCTTCGAGAACTTGCTGACGCCGGTGAAGAACGTGAGCTTGATGTCGGCATCGGCGGCCTTGACCACCGAATACAGGTTGCCAAGATAGTCTCGATTCGCCCTCGCCACCTCCGGCGTTCCCAACGCATCCAAAATCGGCTTGTCGTACTCGTCGACCAGTACCACGACCCGCTGCCCGACGAGGCGGTGCAGTTCCGCGACCAAGTTGGCGAACCGCTCCGGCCCGGTTTCGTACCGCGCCTCCACGCCCGTACGTCGTTCCATTCCATCCAACTGCGCCATGACACTCGAGTGGAGCTGGCCGGGGTCGTTGAAACTTCCAAGGCCGAAATCCAAGCGCACCACCGGATAGCGAATGGACCAGTCCCAATCGCTGTGGACATCCAATCCACGGAAAAGGGGCTCGTTACCTTCGAAGAGTTCCTTCAGCGTGTCCACGAAGAGGCTCTTGCCGAAGCGTCGCGGACGGGAAAGGAAGTAGTGCTTGCCCTCCCCGACGAGTTGCGCCGCGAAGGCGGTCTTGTCGACGTAGTAGTGGTGCTCGTCGCGAATCTCGCGGAAGGTCTGGATGCCTATTGGGAGTTTCCGTTTCACAGTGGCAACCGATGCGCCAGCCCTGCGGGCCTGAGGACCACATTTCGAAGATCGCGTTCGGATTCTAACCCACGCTGCTCACGCATCCGCCCAACGTCCCTCTAGGGGCCTTGTCCTCGCCCGCGTTCAAAAAAGGAATGGCCTCGTCGGTCACACGGGCGACCGCGCGCCCTTCGGGCGCGCTAGGGTCGCCCCTACGCGGCTCTCGGCGTTCTCGGTTCCGTCTCGAACAACGCCGCCAGTTGCTCCGTCATCGCACCCCCCAACTGCTCCGCATCCGTGATGGTCACCGCTCGCCGGTAATGGTGCGTCACATCGTGGCCGATGCCGATGGCGATCAGTTCCACCGGCGAGTGTTTCTCGATCATCTCGATCGCGTACTTCAAGTGCGCTTCGAGGTAGCTGCTCGGGTTGACCAGGAGCGTCGAGTTGTCCACCGGCAGGCCGTCGGAGATCACCATCAGCACCTTGCGCTGTTCGTGTCGAATCACCAGGCGGTTGTGCGCCCAGATGAGCGCCTCGCCGTCGATGTTCTCCTTCAAGAGTTCCTCGCGCATCATCAGCCCTAGATTGCGCCGGGCATGCCGCCACGGATCGTCGGCGGACTTGTAGATGATGTGCCTCAAGTCGTTCAAGCGCCCGGGGTTCGTCGGCTTGCCGGCGTTGATCCACTCCTCCCGGGACTGCCCGCCGCGCCACGCTCGCGTCGTGAACCCGAGGATCTCGACCCGCACCGAGCAGCGCTCCAGCGTTCTGCCCAAGATGTCCCCGCACACCGCCGCGATGGTGATGGACCGGCCACGCATCGAACCTGAGCTGTCGATCAACATCGTCACCACGGTGTCGCGGAACTCGGTCTGCTTCTCCTGCTTGAAGGCCAGCGGGCTCATCGGGTCGACGACGATCTGGGGCAGCCGCGACGTGTCGAGGATTCCCTCGTCGAGGTCGAACTCCCAGGACCGGTTCTGCTTGGCGAGAAGCCGGCGCTGCAGTCGGTTGGCGAGCTTCGAGGTGGCATGTTGCAGCGACACCAGTTGCTGATCGAGCATTTGCCGGAGTCGGAGGAGTTCGTCCGGCTCGCAGAGGTCCTCGGCCTTGATCACCTCGTCGAACTCGTCGGTGTAGGCCGAGTAGTCCTTGTCCACCCGGATCCGGCCCAACTCGTCGGGGCTGAAGTTCGGCGTGTCTTCCGGCTCGGCTTCGGCCCCAAGCTCCGAGAGGTCCATGTCGGCGTCCATCTCGACCATGGTCGCCTCGCCGTCGCCGTCTTCGTCGCCCAGCGAATCCTCGTCGAGGGCGACGTCCTCCGGCGCGTACTCCGCCTCGGGATCGGCCCCGTCCTCCATGGACTCGACCTCCTGGTCGCTGTCGTTGTACTCCGGCTGATCGTCGAGGTCCGCCCCGAACCCTAGGTCCTGAAGAATCGACCGGCAGCCCCGCGCGAATTCCTTCTGGTCCAACACGAAATCGGAAAGCGCTTCGATGTGATCGCCGGCCCGTTCCTCCACGAAGTCCCGCCAGAACCGCACGACGTTCTCCGCCGACGGCGGCAGTTCCCGACCCGTCAGACGCTGGCGGACGATCAACCCCACCGCGACCGACAACGGCGCTTCCGTCTCGGCGGTGACGGTATCGAACGCCGCCTGCTTGCAGACCGCTTCAAGCGACGCCTCAAGATTCTTGGCGACGCCTTCCATACGCAGCGAACCGATGGACGCGACCCGGGCATCCTCCACCCACTCGAACATCTCCTGGGCCGGGCCGGCACGGGGCACGTTGCGGCGGTGCACCGTCTCGTCGTGGTAGCGGAGCTTCAGCGCGAACTCGTCGCCGACGCCGCGCAGGGCGTTCAGTTCCTCTTCGCTGCAACCCAAGTTCGGCAGCGGCACGTGGATGTTGTTGCCGCGCACGCCCGCGGCCCCCTTGCCGAACGTGACGTCGAGCTCCTCGTTCTCGGCAAGCGCGCGCAACGTCGCGCTGGTCGCCCGCTTGTAGACCTCAAGCGGTTCGTCGTGTTCTGTCATGCGATCTCAGCCCTTGATGCGTGCTGTCCGGGCAGCGCAGCCAAAGTGCTCGCCCATGCAGCGCGCGAACCATAGCCGTTAGCGGGGTGTACGACAAACGGGCGTGAACTGCTCAATCGGGTCCGGCAACGGTTTCAATCAACGGGATCGCGGCAGCACCGACCGCCGCCGCCAACGCTTGGTCCAAGGTTGCCAGGTGCGCGTCGGAACGCCGGGCCAACTCCAGGTAGAGGGCGTCGTCGAGCGATATTCCGCGTCCCCGGGCCAGTGCAAATGCCGTCTCGACATCCGGCGTTTCATCCGTTCGGACGGGCAGTTCTCGGACGCGGCGCAGGCAGTCGTCGACCTCGTCTGGACCAAACCACCGCCGGCGTTCCGCCGCGAGCAACGCGCTTCGCACCTCGACATGCCAGACGTGCGGGACCCGCGCCTCTTCCGTCTCGAGCCGTAACAAGGCGGCTTGTGCACGCGGGTCGTCTTCGTCGTCGAGGAGCCATGCCACCACCACGGACGCGTCGAGCACGAAGCTCACCAGCGGCGGCCTTCGCGAATCAGTTCAAGAACCTCCTCGGTGGTCATTCCCGCCGAACGCCGCTGTTTCCGCCACGACCGAAACCGTTCCACCGCCGCTCTGCGCGCGTCACCGCCATCGTCACCCGGCGGCGAGAGGTGCGCGACGGTCTTGCCGTGGCGCGTAATGGCCACCGTCTCCCGTACTCGACTGCCCGCAGCAACTCCGCCAAGTGAACATTCGCGTCGGTTGCCGCAACCTCGCGCATACCAGACTCCAACTGGTTATTTTGACCAGATGGACTGCCACAGACGACTGACGTCCACCTGACGCACCCCGATCGAGCCCGATCGAGCCCCGAGGGCGATCCCTAGGCAGTCGAGGCCAAGCGCTTGGAGTTCCCGACCCCGTGCCATCCGGCGGCGAGGCACTGCCGGTTCGGGGCGAACACCTCGTCAAGGGTGCCTGCGACCATCAGGTTCTCGGTCCAGGATTCGAGATCGGGCGCCGATGCCCGATCCACGCGTTCGTCCGTTTCGGGCGGCAGGGGACCGAAACGCTCCCGGAGCAACAGCAGCAGGAGATCCCGTAGCATCTCGCGACCACCCTCGTCGCGGGCCTGTTGGAGGATTCTTCGCAGCCAGAGCCGCCGCCGCAACTCGAACCCGTCCTCGCCGCCGGTCCTGCAGATGATTCGCCATACGACCATGCGGTTCTTCATTGCCGTTCCCCGGTAGCGAATGGCGACCCTACCGGACTCATCGGTCTCCGGCGCAGCGGTTCGGGGCGAACACCTCGTCGAGGGTGCCCGCGTCGAGCAGGTTCTCGGCCCAGGACTCGAGATCGGGCGACGACGCCCGGTCCAAGCGCGCGGCCGCTTCGGGCGGCAGGCGGCCGAAGCGCCGCCGCAGCTGTCGCTGAAGCAACGTCCGCTCCCCCTCCGCGCGACCCTCCGCGCGGCCCCGGCTCAGGCCCTGCTGCATGCTTTCCTCGCGTGCCCTCTGGAACATTCCTGCCATCGTCTTGCCCTCCTGTGGGTACAGCTCCCGGTAGCGCCGACGCTCATTGTCCGTGAGATCGGCGTAGGTGTCGATGAAGTCGAGGTACTTCTCCCGCCTGCCGGGGTCGGACTCCAGCTCGAACAGGCCGCGCACCGACGCCGCGTACGTCGGGATCCGGCGCGCCTGATAGCCGCCCATGTTCGGCAGGTTGACCCGCGCCACCAGGTTGCCGCTGTCCATCCAGCGCTCGCCGGGCATCTCCGCGAGC
>JAPPND010000093.1 GCA_028818795.1 Gammaproteobacteria bacterium
CTACGTGCGCAACCAGGAGGCGTCCCGGGGCGCGGTGGCGCGGCTGCGGGACGGTGCCGAGGAAGCGGAGGAGAAAAACGAGAAGGAAGTTGCAGAAATCGCTTGCAATACGAGAAACAGTGGTGCTAACGTCCAATAACGCGAGTTATTTGACTACTCTCGCGCTGTCAGACGATAGATCGTCTCTACCTGACTCCTTCCAAACGATCTTTCCTTGACTAACCGGGTCAAGGAGGCGGCTGAGAGCCAGGCAGGTAGCGCCGCGAGTCTGCCACGTGCCTCGCAGCCGAACTCGGCGTAGGCGGAACCGCGATGGGGCGGCGTCCGCCTAGGTCGGCATCGACCCTACCGAAGCTCGATCAGCGAGACGGCGACACTCCGGCGAACCGTCGTGCCGCCCCGCGCTCAACTCGAGCTCAACGCCTCCGACAGCGCCTGCTCGATCTCGTCGGCCGTCGCACCTTGCTCGCGCGCCACCCGGGCTTGGGCTTCCTCTTCCCGGCGCTGCTTGCGTTCCTGGTGGTAGGTCAATCCCGTCCCGGCCGGGATCAGCCGCCCGACGACGACGTTCTCCTTCAATCCCCGGAGGAAGTCCTGTTTTCCGGTGACGGCCGCCTCGGTCAGCACCCGGGTCGTCTCCTGGAACGATGCCGCCGAAATGAACGACTCCGTGGCCAAGGATGCCTTCGTGATGCCCAGCAAGACACGCTCGAATGTCACGGGCTTGAGACCGTGTTCGTTCAAGCGCTCGTTCTCAAGGAGCACGTTGACGTATTCGGCCTGCTCGCCCCGGATGTAGTCCGAGTCGCCCGGGTCGACGACCTCGACCTTGCGCAACATCTGGCGGACGATGGTCTCGATGTGCTTGTCGTTGATCGTCACGCCCTGGAGCCGGTACACCTCCTGGATTTCGTAGATGATGTACTTCGCGAGTTCGGCAACTCCCTTCAACCGGAGAATGTCGTGGGGACTCTCCGGACCCTCCGAGATGACCTCGCCGCGTTCGACGTGCTCGCCCTCGAAAACCGAGATCTGCCGCCACTTGGGAATCAAGGTCTCCACCACCTCGTGAGTAATGATGTCGCCTTGTGCGACGTTCTGGCCTTCGGCCACCACGATGCGCTGGGAGTCGGGGATCGACAACGTTAGCTCCTCGCCGTCGGCCGCCGTAATCACCAACGTCCTGTCCTTGTCCAGGATCGCGATCTGGCCAGCGGCCGCGGCCCGCAGTCCTTCGCCCGTGACGACCAGCCGTCTCTTGCCCTTGGTCTCCTTGCCGAAGCTGACCGTTCCCGTTGCTTCCGCGAGGATCGCCGGTTCCTTCGGCCGACGGGCCTCGAAGAGATCGGCGACGCGCGGCAGTCCGCCGGTGATGTCCCGGGTCTTGGATCCCTCCTGGGGAATGCGGGCGATCACGTCGCCGACTCCCACCGCCGAGTTGTCCTCCACGTTCAAGATCGCGTTGTCCGCCAGGAAGTAGTGGGCCGGTACATCCGTATTGGCAAGATTGACCGCTTCACCCGACTCATCGACCAGCCTGACGCCGGGACGCAGATCCTTGCCGGCCGTCGGCCGGTCCTTCGGATCGAGCACGGAAATGCTGGACAAACCGGTCAGTTCATCCATTTGCCGGTTTACCGACAGACCCTCTTCCATGTCTTCGAACACCACACGGCCTTCGACCTCGGTGATGATCGGATGGGTGTGGGGATCCCAGTTCGCGATGACCTGACCCGCAGCCACGAGGTCGTTCTCGCCCACGGTGATGAACGCGCCGTAGGGTAGCTTGTAGCGTTCGCGTTCGCGTCCGTGCTCGTCGACGATGGCGATTTCCCCGGAACGCGACACGGCCACCAATTCGCCCGACTTCCGTTTCACATGCTTTAGGTTGTGCATCCGCACGGTGCCGCCAAAGCGAACCTGGACGCTGTCGCTCGCGGTCGCGCGGGACGCGGCACCGCCGATGTGGAACGTCCGCATGGTCAGCTGGGTGCCGGGCTCGCCAATGGACTGGGCCGCGATCACGCCCACGGCTTCGCCCACATTGACCTGGTGCCCGCGGGCGAGGTCGCGCCCGTAGCACTCCGAGCAGACTCCGAAACGGGTCTCGCAGGTGATCGGTGACCGCACCTCGATCTCGTCCACGCCCATGTGCTCCAGGCTGTCGACCCAGGCCTCGTCGAGCATGGTGCCCTTGGGAATTCGTTCGCCTTCGCCGTCTACATCTGGCACCGCCCGCGCGACCACCCGGCCGAGCACGCGCGCCGAGAGCGGCTCGACGACATCGCCGCCCTCGATCAGGGCGGTCATCACCAGACCTCTGTCCGTGCCGCAGTCGGCTTCGGTGACGACGAGATCCTGCGCCACGTCGACGAGGCGGCGCGTCAGGTACCCCGAGTTCGCCGTCTTCAACGCGGTATCCGCCAGTCCCTTGCGGGCGCCGTGCGTTGAAATGAAGTACTCGTTCACCGACAGCCCTTCCCGGAAGTTGGCGATGATCGGGGTTTCGATGATGCTGCCGTCCGGCCGCGTCATCAGACCGCGCATGCCCGCCAATTGCCGTATCTGCGCCTGGGAGCCGCGAGCGCCCGAATCCGAGTAGATGTAGACGGAATTGAACGACTCGTGGTCGAACTCCTTGCCGTTGAGGTCAATCGCCCGCTCCGTGGAGATGCCCTGCATCATGGACTGCGATACGAGATCCTCCGCCCGGGACCAGATGTCCACGGCTTTGTTGTACTTCTCGCCCTGGGTCACGAGGCCGGATGCGTACTGCGACTCGATCTCGGCGACCTCCTCCCTTGCGCTGGTGATGATCGCCGCCTTGTCTTCGGGTATGACGAAGTCCTCGATGCCGATGGACGCGCCCGACGAGGTCGAATAGCCGAAGCCTGTGTACATGAGCTGGTCGGCGAAGACCACGGTCTCCTTGAGGCCGACATTGCGGTAGCAGGCATTGATCAGCGCAGAGATCGCGCGCCGGTCGAGCGGCTGGTTGACCAGCGAGAAAGGCAGTTCCTTCGGCACCAGTTCGTAAAGCAGCGCTCGGCCCACCGTGGTGTCCACGACGCGCGAAACCTCGTCGCCGTCCTCGTTCTGCTCGAGGATTCGGACCCTGACCTTGGCGTGCAGATCCACCGCCCCCGTGGCGTACGCGCGCGTGGCTTCCGCGATGTCCGCGAAGGACGCGCCTTCGCCGGCGACACCGACCTTCTCGCGCGTCATGTAGTAAAGCCCGAGCACGACGTCGTGGGTGGGCACGATGATCGGCTCGCCACTGGCCGGCGACAGCACGTTGTTGGTGGACATCATGAGCGCTCGAGCCTCCAACTGGGCCTCGAGCGTCAACGGCACGTGCACGGACATCGTGTCGCCGTCGAAGTCGGCGTTGAACGCGGCACAGACCAAGGGATGCAGCTGAATCGCGTTGCCCTCGATGAGCAGCGGCTCGAAGGCCTGGATGCCCAGCCTGTGCAGGGTCGGCGCCCGGTTGAGCAGCACCGGATGCTCGCGGATGACCTCCGCGAGAATGTCCCAGACCTCCGCGATCTCCCGCTCCACCATGCGCTTCGCCGACTTGATGGTGGTCGCCAGTCCCCGTGTTTCCAGCTTTCCGAAGATGAACGGCTTGAACAGTTCCAGCGCCATCTTCTTCGGAAGTCCGCACTGGTGGAGCTTCAAGGTCGGACCGACGACGATGACCGTCCGCCCGGAATAGTCGACCCGTTTGCCCAGGAGGTTCTGCCGGAACCGCCCCTGCTTGCCTTTGATCATGTCCGCGAGCGACTTCAGCGGACGCCGGTTGGATCCCGTGATGGCCCGCCCGCGACGACCGTTGTCGAGCAGCGCGTCCACCGCTTCCTGCAGCATGCGTTTCTCGTTGCGCACGATGATGTCCGGCGCATTGAGATCGAGCAGTCTCTTCAGGCGGTTGTTGCGGTTGATCACCCGACGGTAGAGATCGTTCAAGTCCGAGGTCGCGAACCGCCCGCCGTCCAAGGGGACCAGCGGACGCAGATCCGGCGGCAGCACCGGCAGCACGGTGAGGATCATCCACTCGGGCTTGTTGGCTTTCCCATGGGCGCTCGACTGGAATGCCTCCATGAGCTTCAAGCTCTTCGAGAGCTTCTTGCGTTTGGTCTCCGACGTCGAAGTGCGAACCTGTTCGGCGACCTGTTCGACGCGGGTGTCGAGATCCAGGGCCATCAGGAGCTCGCGAACCGCTTCGCCGCCCATCATGGCCGTGAACTCATCGCCGAAACGTTCGATCTCCTCGTAGTATTCCTCGTCCGTGAGCAGCATGCCGGCCTCGATGCCCGGCACCGTACCCGGGTCCGTCACGACATGGTTCTCGAAATAGAGCACGCTCTCCACCGAGCGCAGCGTGCCGATGTAGCGCCGCTCCACCCACAGATTCGGTGCCAGTCCCGGACGGGTGTCCTGGGATGCGTCGTGGTCTTCGCGACAGGTGTAGCGTTTGGACAGGTTCGACACCATGTCGCCGGACGCATAGCGTTGACCCGCCTTCCAGCCGTTGAGCTTGCCGTGGCTGTCCTCGCCGTAACCGGCGTCGAGCAACAGTCCGATTCGCGAGGGCAACGACTTGAGGAACCAGATGTGGGCGACCGGGCTCGCCAGTTCGATGCGCCCCATGCGTTCACGGCGAACTTTCGAAAGGGTCACCTCCACTCCGCACTTCTCGCACATGACGCCACGGTGCTTGAGCCGCTTGTACTTGCCGCACAGGCATTCGTAGTCCTTGGTGGGACCGAAGATCCGTGCGCAGAACAAGCCGTCCCGCTCCGGCTTCAAGGTGCGGTAGTTGATGGTCTCGGGCTTCTTGACTTCGCCGAAGGACCACGAGCGGATCATCTCCGGTGACGCCAATCCGATCCGCAAGCTGTCGAACTCGTCCGGTGCGCCTTGGCCCCTAAACAGATTGATGAGGTCTTTCATGTTCCCTTGGTCCTTGTTGTTTCAGCAACGTTGAGGCTGGTCACGCTCCAGTTGTCCCGTCCGCGGCAAAAGGCTCTCACTCGAGTCATGTTTCGATGCCGTATTGTCATCATCACTCGTCCGACCGCGGTGCCGCCGCTAGTCTCGATGCAGGTCGATGTCGATCCCAAGGGACCGGATCTCCTTCACGAGAACATTGAAGGATTCCGGCATCCCCGGGTCCATCTCGAAGTCGCCGTCTACGATGTTCTTGTACATCTTGGTACGGCCAGTCACGTCGTCGGACTTGACCGTCAGTACTTCCTGCAAGGTATAGGCCGCGCCGTAGGCCTCGAGCGCCCAGACCTCCATTTCGCCGAACCGTTGACCACCGAACTGCGCCTTGCCCTGCAACGGCTGTTGCGTGACAAGACTGTACGATCCGGTGGAGCGGCAGTGCATCTTGTCGTCCACCAGGTGGTCTAGTTTCAGCATGTACATGTAGCCGACGGTGACGGGACGGTCGAATGCGTCTCCCGTACGACCGTCGTATAGCACCGTCTGACCGCTGCTCGGCAGGCCCGCCAGTTCGAGGAGGTTCCGGATGTCGTCCTCCTTGGCCCCATCGAACACCGGTGTGGCGATCGGTACGCCGCCGCGAAGGTTCCCCGCAAGTTCCAGGATCTCCTCATCGGTCAACGAGCCTAGGTCCTCGCCTTGGCCGTTGACCGCTCCGCCGCCGTTGTAGACCCTGTCCAGGTAGCCGCGCATCGTCGCGGCACGCTGGGGCTCCGATTCCGACGGCGCTTCGAGCAACTGGCCGATCTTCTCGCCGACGCCCTTCGCCGCCCAGCCGAGGTGCGTCTCGAGCACTTGGCCGACGTTCATTCGGGACGGCACGCCCAGTGGATTCAGCACGATGTCCACTGGCTCGCCGTTGTCGTCGAACGGCATGTCCTCCACCGGCATGATGACCGAGACGACGCCCTTGTTGCCGTGGCGTCCCGCCATCTTGTCGCCGGGCTGGATGCGCCGCTTGATGGCGAGGTAGACCTTCACGAACTTGAGCTCGCCCGGCCGGAGATCGTCGCCGCCTTCGATCTTGGTCTTCTTGTCCACGAAGACCGCATCCAGTTCACGGCGTCTCGCCTTGAGCTGCCTCTCTGCCTTGTCGAGCTGGCTGTTCAAGGCATCGTCTGCCATCCGCACCCGGAACCACTGGTCGGAATTCAGGTTGTCGAGATAGGCGTCGGTGACTTCCGCCCCGCCGTCGAGCCCGGGTGCGCTGGCGGCCTCGTTGCCGCAGAGGGCCTCGCGGAGCCGTTCGAAGGTGGCGCCTTCGACGATGCGGTACTCGTCGTCGAGGTCCTTCTTGATCTCCTCGAGTTCCATGCGTTCGATGTCCAACGCGCGCTTGTCCTTTTCGAGTCCGTCGCGGGTGAAGATGCGGACGTCGATGACAGTGCCGCGGACCCCCGTGGGAACCCGAAGCGAGGTGTCCTTAACGTCCGACGCCTTCTCGCCGAAGATCGCACGCAGGAGCTTTTCCTCAGGTGTCAGCTGGGTTTCGCCCTTGGGCGTGACCTTGCCCACCAGGATGTCCCCGGGTGCGACTTCGGCACCCACGTAGACGATTCCCGACTCGTCGAGCTTCGCCAAGGCGGATTCGCCGACATTGGGGATGTCGCAGGTGATCTCTTCCGGGCCGAGCTTCGTGTCCCGTGCGCTGCAGGTAAGCTCCTGGATGTGCACGCTGGTGAAACGGTCCTCCTGCACCACGCGTTCGGAAATCAGGATCGAGTCCTCGAAGTTGTAGCCGTTCCAAGGCATGAAGGCGATGCGCATGTTCTGGCCGAGCGCCAGCTCGCCGGTGTCCACCGACGGACCGTCGGCGAGAATGTCCCGCGCCGAGATCCGGTCGCCCTCCTTCACCAGTGGCCGCTGATTGATGCAGGTGTTCTGGTTCGAGCGCGTGAACTTGGTCAGGTTGTAGATGTCGACACCGGCTTCGCCCGCCGTCATCTCGTCGTCGTCCACGCGCACAACGATTCGCGCGGCATCCACGGAGTCCACCACGCCGCCCCGTTCCGCGATCATGCAAACGCCCGAGTCGCGTGCGACATGGCGTTCGATCCCGGTACCCACGAGTGGCGTTTCGGTACGGATGGTGGGCACCGCCTGGCGCTGCATGTTCGAACCCATGAGCGCGCGGTTGGCGTCGTCGTGCTCCAGGAAGGGGATCAGCGCTGCCGCCACCGACACCAACTGCTTCGGCGACACGTCCATGTAGTCGATCTTCTCCGGCGCCATCTTCGTGAACTCGTTCAAGTGGCGCACATCGACGAGTTCCTCGAGAAAGCGCCCCGAGTCGTCGAGTACCGAGTTGGCTTGGGCGATCACATGCTCCGCTTCGTCGATCGCCGACAGGTAGTGGCAGTGGGCCTCGTATCGAGCCGGTGTCTCCTGTTTCCCGAGCTTGGCGTTCGCCGCCTCGGCATCTTGGCGACTCATCACCTCGCCGGTGCGAAACCCCGTGTCGCCCCCTGCCGTGATGCGTACCTCGTCGACTACGCAACCGTCCTCCACCCGGCGATAGGGGGTCTCCAGGAATCCGTATCGGTTGGTGCGCGCGTAAGCCGCCAGCGAGTTGATCAGTCCGATGTTCGGACCTTCCGGCGTCTCGATTGGACAGATTCGGCCGTAGTGAGTCGGATGCACGTCGCGGACCTCGAACCCGGCGCGTTCCCGGGTCAGTCCGCCCGGACCGAGCGCGGACACGCGGCGCTTGTTCGTCACCTCCGACAGCGGGTTCGTCTGGTCCATGAACTGCGAGAGCTGGCTCGAACCGAAGAACTCCTTGATGGCCGCCGCCACCGGTTTCGCGTTGATCATGTCCTGGGGCATCAGCCCTTCGGACTCCGCCATGGACAGGCGTTCCTTGACCGCCCGTTCGACCCGGATGAGGCCGACGCGGAACTGGTTCTCCGCCATCTCGCCAACGGACTTGACCCGCCGATTGCCGAGGTGGTCGATGTCGTCCACCGAGCCCTTGCCGTTCTTGATTTCGATCAGCGTCTTCAAGACATCGATGATGTCCTGATTGGTCAGAATGCCGGGGCCGGTGATCCGATCCCTGCCCAGCCGACGATTGAACTTCATGCGTCCGACGGCCGACAGGTCGTAGCGCTCGGGCGCGAAGAACAGGTTGTTGAACAGGTTTTCGGCCGCCTCCTTTGTCGGCGGTTCACCCGGTCGCATCATGCGGTAGATCTCGACGAGCGCCTCGAGCTTGGTCTTGGTCACGTCGATCGCGAGCGTGTCGGAGATGAACGGTCCGCAGTCGAGGTCGTTGGTGTAGATGGTGTCGATCCGCTTGACGCCAGCCTCGATGAGCTGGTCAAGGACTTCGTCGGTGACGGCGGTGTTGCAGGAGACGATGATCTCCCCGGTTTCCTTGTCAACGAGATCCTTGGCGATGACGCGTCCGAGCAGGTATTCGCGGGGCACATCCAACCGGCGCAGACCGGACTGTTCCAAGAGCCGGACATGTCGGGCGGTGATCCGTCGACCCACTTCCACCAGCACATCGCCGGACTGATCCTTGATCTCGAACGTCGCCACGTCGCCGCGCAGACGTTCCGCGATGAGATCCATCGAAAAGCCGCCTTTCTTGACGTGGAAGACGTTGTTGTTGAAGAACATCCCGAGGATCTGCTCGGAGGAATAGTCAAGGGCGCGCAGGATGATGGTCGCAGGCAGCTTGCGCTTGCGATCGATGCGCACGTAGACCGCGTCCTTGGGATCGAACTCGAAATCGAGCCATGATCCCCGGTACGGGATGATCCGTGCGTTGTAGAGAAACTTGCCCGAGGAATGCGTCTTGCCCTTGTCGTGGTCGAAGAACACGCCCGGCGAGCGATGCAGTTGCGACACGACGACGCGTTCCGTGCCGTTGATGATGAACGTCCCGTTCTCGGTCATGAGCGGAATCTCGCCCATGTACACTTCCTGTTCCTTGACGTCCTTGACGGATTTGTTGGCGGAGTCGCGGTCGTAGATGATCAGCCGCACCCGGACCCGTAGCGGTGCTGCGTAGGTGAGCGTACGCAGCACGCACTCGCGGACATCGAACGGCGGCTCGCCGAGTCGGTAGTCGACGTATTCGAGGGCGGCGTTGCCCGAATAGCTCACGATGGGGAACACCGAGCGGAACGCGGCGTGCAGCCCGACGTCCTGAAGCCTCGACGCCCTGACGCCTCGCTGCAGGAACTTGCCGTAGGAATCCACCTGGATCGACAACAGGTAGGGGATTTCCATGGCTTCGGGCAGCTTGCCGAAGTCTTTGCGGATGCGCTTTTTCTCAGTGAAACTGTACGCCATTAGAGTTCCCGTGTGTTGTATGGTTGATTGGTCAGTGTGTCGTCGCCCGTCTCGCAGCATGCGCCGCGGGTGTGACGAGGCGGGCGCGCGTCCTTAGGATGCGTTGGGGCGCGCGAAACCCGTGCACACGAATCCCGTGCGCACGGGGCAAACGCCGTGCGTTTCGCGTCCGGATACGCCGAACGGTCTCGACCGACGCCTTGGGGGCGCCGACGAAGCAGATACGATTCAAATCGCGCGGCCGCAGTCTATTTGACTTCCACGGACGCGCCTGCGTCTTCCAACTGCTTCCTTATCTCCTCCGATTCGTCTTTGTCGACGCCTTCTTTGACAGGCGAAGGCGCCTCGTCAACCAGGGCCTTGGCTTCCTTCAGCCCCAGACCCGTGATGGCACGGACTGCCTTGATCACGTTGACCTTCTTGTCGCCAACGCCCGCAAGGACGACCGTGAACTCCGTCTGCTCTTCGCCACCGGCAGCGGGTTCGTCGGCACCGTCGGCACCCGCCGGTGCAACGGCGACGGGCACTGCAGCCGCGGATACGCCGAACTTCTCCTCCATGGAGCGGACGAGTTCCACGACTTCCATGACGCTCATATCCGCGATGGCGTTTAAGATATCGTCTTTTGACAAAGCCATAAAGGTTGACTCCTCAACTGTTGTTCATTGATCTGGTGATGTCCCCTGCCCGACTAGCCCGTCTGGGTTTCCTTGGAGTCGCCAACGGCCGCCAAGGTTCTGGTCAATTTGCCGGGGACTTCCATGAGCGTGCGGACGAACTTGGCGATCGGTGCTTGCATCACCGACATGAGCATGGCGATCGCTTCATCCCGGGTGGGCAAGGTGGCCACTCGGTCGATATCGTCTGCGGCCAGTAGCTGACCACCGATCGACAGAGCCTTGACGTCGAGCGCCTCGATGTCGCGTACGGCCTCCTTGAACAGTCGCGCCGCAGATCCCGGGTCGTGGTTGGCGAAGGCGAGCATGGTGGGGCCCTTCGCGACGTCGGCCAGGCACTCGTAGTCGGTACCCGCGACCGCCCGTTTCAGCAACGTATTGCGGACCACCCGCAGGGACACGCCGGACTCGCGCGCCCGGCGACGCAGATCCGTCATCTCGGCAACGCTGACACCGCGGTGATCGGCGACCACGGCCGACAGGGCATTGCCCGCCATCGCGTTCACCTCGGCAACTATTGCTTGTTTCTGTTCGAGTTGCAGTGCCATCTCTAGTTCACTTGTCCGCGACAAAAGGCTAGGACACGAATCGAGTCTTGATGCCGTATTGTCATTCTGTCATTCGTCGAGCCGCAGTGCCGCCGCTAGACCTCGAGCGAAGCCTCGTCGATGCGCAGCCCGGGTCCCATCGTGGTCGACAACGTGATCTTCTTCAGGTAGTGCCCCTTGGAGGAAGCAGGCCGGGCGCGGCGCAGGTCACCGATCAGCGCTTCGATATTCTCCTTGATCTGGGTGGGCTCGAAACCCACCGTGCCGACCCGGCCGTGCACGATGCCGCCGCGGTCGGCGCGGAATTGCACCTGGCCCGACTTGGCGTTCTTCACCGCCGTCTCCACGTCGGCGGTGACGGTGCCGGTCTTGGGGTTCGGCATCAATCCCCGGGGTCCGAGCACCCGGCCGAGGGCACCGACCACGCGCATGGCGTCCGGGCTCGCGATGACCACGTCGAAGTCCAGTTCGCCGCCATTGATCCGTTCCGCCAAGTCGTCCAGTCCCACCGCGTCGGCACCGGCGGCCTGCGCCTTGTCGGCGTTGTCGCCTTGGGCGAACACGGCGACCCGGACCGCTTTGCCCGAACCGTGGGGCAGGGTGGTGGCGCCGCGAACAGCCTGATCGGATTTCCTGGGATCCACGGCCAGATTCACGGCGACATCGATCGACTCGGCGAAACCGGTCTTCGCGAGGTCGTTGAGCAACGCCACCGCCTCTTCGATCGGATAGACCCTGGTTCGGTCCACCTTCTCGGTGATCGTCCGCATCCGCTTGCCGAGCTTGGCCATGCCTAGTCTTCCTGTCCGTCGGGCAACGTCGTCACCCGATCCCGCTCCTGAAGCCGTCGGAGGGGTCTTTCGCTTGTTGACCCGAGTTGCATCTCGCTAGCCTCCCGCACTAGGCCGCAATGCGTCGTCGTCGACTTCGATGCCGGCGCTGCGCGCACTGCCGGCGATGGTGCGTACAGCCGCGTCGAGGTCGGCGGCAGTGAGATCGGGCATCTTGATCCGCGCGATCTCTTCGAGCTGGGACCGCGTGACCTTGCCCTTCTTGTCGGTGTTGGGCGTTCCCGAGCCCTTGTCGATATTCGCCGCCTTGCGCAACAGGACCGAGGCAGGCGGAGTCTTCGTGATGAAGGTGAACGAACGGTCGCTATACACGGTGATGACCACCGGCACCGGCAGCCCCGCTTCCTGGCGTTGCGTCTCGGCGTTGAACGCCTTGCAGAACTCCATGATGTTGACGCCGTGCTGTCCGAGCGCCGGACCCACGGGCGGTGCCGGGTTGGCCTGCCCGGCCGGAACCTGGAGCTTGATGTAGGCTTCGACTTTCTTCGCCATCCTATCTATCCCGACCTCGGTACCGCACTTGGACCAGGTGCCATCAGCCCTTCTCCACCTGCGAGAAGTCCAATTCCACCGGCGTCGAACGACCGAAGATCGTCACCGCGACGACCATGCGGCTCTTCTCGTAGTTGACCTCCTCCACGACGCCATTGAAATCGTTGAACGGGCCGTCGATGACCCGCACCAGTTCGCCCGGCTCGAACATCGTCTTGGGCGTTGCCTTCTCGCTTCCTTCCTGTACCCGGGCAAGGATCGTCTGCGCCTCGGCGTCCGACAACGGGGCCGGCTCGTCGGCCCGGCCGCCGATGAAACCCATCACCCTGGGGGTTTCCTTGACCAGGTGCCAGGTGTCGTTGTTGAGATCCATGTGTACGAGTACATAGCCGGGGAAGAACTTGCGTTCGCTGCGCCGTTTCTGTCCGGCCCGCATTTCCACGACTTCCTCCGTCGGCACCAGCACGTCGTCGAAGTGATCCTTCAAGGGCGACAATTCGATCCGCTCCTTGAGCGACCGAGCGACGGCCTTCTCGAAGCCCGAATAGGCATGAACCACGTACCAGCGCATTACCGATTGCCCCGCACTACCCGATCACCTGCTTCACCAGGAAACTCAAACCAGAATCGAGCCCCCAGAGAATCAGCGCGAAGAGTAGGATCAGAATCAATACGATCATGGTGGTCTGGGTGGTTTCCTGCCGGTTCGGCCAGACCACGCGCCGTAGTTCCGTCCTGGCTTCCCGGGCCAGGTTCCATACAGCCTGACCCCGTTCGGTCTGCAGCGCCGCAAAGCCCGCCACCAAGGCCAAGCCGACCAAGGCGAGGGCTCGATACAGGAACGGCCAGTCGCCGAAGTACCAATTGCCCACGACACCAACGGCGACGAGCACCACCACGACGATCCATTTCAGCCAATCGACGATGGTTCCGCTCTCCTTTCCCCCTGCGGGCGCCCGTTGCGCCGTTGCTGCCATAAGATGTTGTCCGCCGCGTCCGCTGTCCGGTAGGTGGCAGGCCAGGAGGGACTCGAACCCCCAACCTGCGGTTTTGGAGACCGCTGCTCTACCAATTGAGCTACTGGCCTTTAAACGTTCGGTCCAGCCCCTACCGGCGCCTCGCTCAGGCGACTATCTTGGTGACGACGCCGGCGCCGACCGTGCGTCCACCCTCTCGGATGGCGAATCGCAGCCCCTCGTCCATGGCGATGGGGCTGATCAGGGTCGCTTCCAGGTTGACGTTGTCGCCCGGCATCACCATCTCGACGCCGTCGGGCAGGTTCACGGAGCCCGTGACGTCCGTCGTCCGGAAGTAGAACTGCGGCCGATAGCCCTCGAAGAACGGCGTGTGCCGGCCGCCTTCGTCCTTCGACAGAACGTAGACCTCCGCCTCGAACTGGGTATGCGGGGTGATGCTTCCCGGTACTGCCAACACCTGGCCGCGTTCGACGTCTTCGCGCTTGGTCCCTCGAAGCAGGACGCCGATGTTCTCGCCCGCCCGGCCTTCGTCGAGCAGCTTGCGGAACATCTCTACCCCCGTACAGGTCGTCCGCTGCGGCTCGCGGATCCCGATGATCTCGATCTCGTCGCCGACCTTGACGATGCCCCGGTCAACACGGCCGGTCACCACCGTGCCGCGTCCCTGGATCGTGAAGACGTCCTCGATGGGCATCAGGAACGGCTGGTCCACGGGCCGCTCCGGCTCGGGCACGTAGTCGTCGAGGGTCTGGATTAGTTCGAGCACGCTCCCCTCGCCGACGTCCGACGTGTCGCCTTCGAGCGCCTGCAAGGCGCTGCCGACCACGATGGGCGTGTCCTCGGGGAACTCGTTCTGCTCCAAGATCTCCTGGACGTCGAGGGTCACGAGTTCCACGAACTCCTCGCGCTCGTCCTCCTCGAGCTGGTCCACCTTGTTCATGTAGACCACGATACGCGGCACGCCGACCTGGCGTGCGAGCAGGATGTGTTCCCGGGTCTGGGGCATCGGGCCGTCGACGGCCGACACGACGAGGATGGCACCATCCATCTGGGCGGCACCGGTGATCATGTTCTTGACGTAGTCCGCATGGCCGGGGCAGTCGACATGGGCGTAGTGCCGATTCGCGCTCTCGTACTCCACGTGCGTCGTGGCGATGGTGATGCCGCGTTCGCGTTCCTCGGGTGCGTTGTCGATCTCGTCGAACTCCTTGATCTCGCCTCCCTGGCGCGCCGCGCAGATCTTGGTCATCGCCGCGGTCAACGTGGTCTTGCCGTGGTCCACGTGTCCGATCGTGCCCACATTGATGTGCGGCTTGGTTCGTTCGAATCTCTCTTTGGCCATGTCGAGGCGGTCTCCTTTAAGCTCCTCTCAACGCGCATCTCGCGCGCTTAAGCTGCTGCCGGCGTTCCCGACCCCGATGGCCGACGACGCCGCGTAAGTCGAATGTCAACTGGTGCTCACAATCGGACTCGAACCGATGACCTCGTCCTTACCAAGGACGTGCTCTACCAACTGAGCTATGTGAGCGATCATCGGGATCCACTATCGGCTTGACCGGTCAGACGAATCGGCACGCGATCAGGCTCTTTGGAGCGGGTAGCGGGAATCGAACCCGCGCCATCAGCTTGGAAGGCTGAGGTTCTACCACTGAACCATACCCGCTGCAGTAGGCGCCTCGCCGCCGCACCGTAAGCTCGCAACCCTGTCGACTTGCCACCGCGCCACTGGTGGAGGGGGTAGGATTCGAACCTACGAAGGCTAAGCCGTCAGATTTACAGTCTGATCCCTTTGGCCGCTCGGGAACCCCTCCGGGACTCGCAAGTAAAAAGACGCGGAAGTGTGCCTACGGGAGCCGTTGGTGTCAACGCCGATTTGCCTGTCCTGTTTGTCAAAGCAATTTAGAGATGTCCCCTTTTCTCCAATTTAGAAATGTCCCCTTGGAGATTCGGGCTTCAGCCACTCCCGAGAGTGGCGTGATGCCAGGTCGCCCAGCATCGGTAGGAAGACCGTGTCTGTGCTACGGTCCCCGGCGAATGGTTGAGGCCATCGACAATCGATTGCGCCGGGCGTTCGGCGCGCACGTGCGATGCGAAGGCCCGCTAGCGGCCAGCGGCGCCGGGTTGCGGGTCACCGGAGTTGATCTTCGGACGCCGCTGCGACCCGGTGAGGTGAACGCGCTTCTCGACGCACTTGGCCAATACCGCATCGTGACGTTGGCCGGGCAGCACCTCGAGTCGTTTTCGGTCGCGCATTTCGAGCGATTCGCCAATCACTGGGGTGCGCCGCTTCCGCACCCGAGCAACTTCAAGCGTCCGGCCCTCGAGCGCTTCATGGACAATCCCGAACTGCTGCCCACCGAGGAGCGCCCTTCGTCCCGGGTCAACGCGGCCTTTCCCGGGAAACTGCGCTGCCTCCCGGGCGCCGATTCGCCCGCTGTGCTCGTCGTCGCCAACATGCATGGCCTCAGCGACACCGAGCGCGAAGCGGGGCCGAGAGTGACCCGGGGGACGACTTGGCACACCGACATCGAGCATCAGCCGATTCCGTTGCACGTATCGATGTTCCTCGTTCACAAGGTGCCCGTGTCGCGCAACGCCCCCGGTGGCAACTGGGTTCCCGACGCTCGGTTCGAGAAGGCGCCAAACGACCCCTACTTCGAAGACGCGGACCCCCGGTTGATGCGGCTACGAAGGGCGCTGCCCAAGAACGGCGAGACGTCGTTCGCCGACACCGCCGCCGCATTCCTGGCCCTGCCCCGCGCCGAGCGGACCCGACTCTCCTCCATCCGGGTGCGTAGGCATTCGTATACCAGGAACGAAGCGGACCCCGTCCCCCTGGTTCGTACGAATCCGCGCTCCGGCATCCAATCACTGCACAGCCCGCTCTGGTGCCCACGGCCTCCTCGCCAGATACCGGTCGAAGTCGACGGCATGTCGGTGGCAGCATCGCGGGCTTTCCTCGACGAGATCGAGGCCCACGTCCTGCAGCCGGAGTTCCGCTACGATCATGCCCATACGCCCGGCGACGTGACGATCTGGGACCTCTACACGACCATCCACGTCGCCCCGCCGATCAAGGAGAACATCCAGTCAATCGACGACGCCCGCCTGCTCTACCGCATCAGCTGCAAGGGCGAACCGGCGTTGACGCTGCCGAGGCGCGATCCGCCGGAGTGGATCGAGGAGCACATCTTCCTAGGCTATACGACGCCTCGGGAAGTGATCGAGGCCTGATGGTGCCGCCACGAGGAATCGAACCCCGGACCTTCTCATTACAAGTGAGCTGCT
>JAPPND010000025.1 GCA_028818795.1 Gammaproteobacteria bacterium
CGCCCTGCTGTTGCAACCGGGGGCGCTCTTGGTGCTCATCGGCTGATGGCCCGTCTCCACGTGGCTCACCCTGGGTCGAAGTACTTCCACACCTGGACGCAGGTCGCCCCGTCCCGCGCTATCGGACGCGGTCGGACACCACTGACGTCCGCAACGGCGTTCATCACCAGCAGCGGACGCCGAGCGGTCACAGCGTCTGCCAAGCGACGAGATCCCTAGGAGCACGTTTACCATCGGCGTTCTGTTGTCACGGGCGTGTGTGGCGTCGGGAGTGGTCCAACGTGACCTGCTCTAGGGCTCGTACGTTGCGTCGCCTATGGGTTCAAATCTCGGGCGATGGGTCCAGCTCACAGACTACGAAAAAAAAGGAACAGCTCGTGGATCCTCGGTTCAGCAACTGCATCGAAGGATGGCCCGACGAGTAGATGTCGCTGCCCAATACCCGCCGCTCTGCGCGCCAGAGCGCCGCATCGTCGCCTAGATCACCCGTCGACAGCCGGGCACCTAGCCAGCACGTCGCATCTCGTGGCTGCTCCAAACGACCGCCTTCCCACGAGGCGACCGTGCCGCCGTAGTCCCAAGCGAAACCCGCCAACCTAAACGGGCGTCGGTTGCTTCGCTCGATCGAGCGAAGATCAAGGCCGATCTTGAGCCCGGCCGGGGTCTCCCACGAACCTGGCTCTTCCCGGGTTCGAACGATCCGGGGGCCTTCGCCGAGTTTCGGATCCTTCCACAAGACTTCGACCTCTTCCTCGGTGTCGGGGAAGATCACCGTTCCGGTTTCGTAACCCCCCTCGCCGGCATGGACCTGCTTCGTGACCACATTCTCGTCGCCGAACTCGGCTACGAGGCTTGCCGGCGTGGTCTCCGGCCCGAAGACTGCTCCACACTCGAAGACACGACCATCTTGCTGATAGCCCGATGGCGTGCCAGAGACGGCCAAGAACGACAGAGTCGAGACGGTTACGAGCGTCCTCGGGTAGGACATGATGCTGTTGCGAAGCCCGCCGTTCGATTTCCGATCTATTTCTGGAACAGGGCTGCAGCGCATGCCTACGCTCGCTCCGCGGGCGGCGCCGCGAACTGGTTGATCCAATGCGTCTTGGCCGGCGTCGTGCTGCCGGACAAATGCATGGCGCGAGCAATCTCGTAGACGGTCAGACCGGCGCGACTCAGCAGCGATCCTACCTCGACCATCCGCAACCGGCCCAAGAACTGTTCCACGATACGCGCTTCAACCGGCGTCAGATCCTCGGCGCTCAGGAGGCGGCGCAGCCCGCGACCGTCCGGCCGTGGACTGCAACCCGCCAAATGGTCGGCGGCCAGCGTGTCCAGATGTCCGTAGGGATCAGCACACGGAGTCCTGTACCGAGCATTGTCGTGGTCGAACCACGCCAAGGGCATCGGCGCCATCCGGACCGCATCCTCCGGCCGGCGCCCGCCCACGAAGTGCGTGGGCGGCTTGCCGGGGCCGCCGATCAGTGAGCCGTGTTCGCCCAACCCCACGGTGCGCGGGTCGATGCCGCGCTCACGGGCTTGCGCCACGCGTCGACGTTCAAAGGCGGCGACACGCTCCTCGACGCTCGGCACATGGTCGCCGGAGCGTGGCGGGGCATGGTACGCGCGCCTGACGGCTTGGAAGTCGATCATCGGCGCGTTCGCCCTCTCCAACCGTCGACATCGAACAATCGGCCGGCTCGCCTTGCGAGGTCGGGAACCAGACGCGGATAGGTGGGTTCGCGGATCGGTTCGCTGATGAAGCGGTCGCGCGGCAGCGCTCGTAGTTCACTCGCGATCATGGCTTTCTCCTCGACCGTGATGGATGCGAGAACACGACGCAGCGCTTCCTGGTCGCGTTCAGCGGCCACGAGCAGGTCGTAGAGATCCCGATCCGCGAAAACGCCGTTGTCCAGAATTCTGCTCTGGACCTTTCTCGCGAGAATCTCCGCGGTGCTTTCGGTCTGGATGCTCGTTCCCGACACGGTTTCCGGGTACTCGTCCCTAATCGTGGGCCGTGGAATCGTCATCAGCGTAGCCGGGCCCTCCGGCAAGTCAACGCGTAGCCAGCCACGCTCGACCTGTACGGCACCGGCTGCGGCTTGCCCGACAATTGCACCGAGAGCGCGGGACGCCTCGTCGCGGCGATTTGCGATCCGCTCCCGATACCGATCATGGTCGGCAAACAGGTCGATGTCGGTACTGACACGGTGCCCCCAACGTGCCGCGAGTACCGTCCCGCCACCGAGAACGCAACCGTGGGCACCCAGCAACGACAACAACGTGGGCGCCACCCGCGCGAGCACAATGCCAGGGTTTCCCGCAATGGCGAGCTCGGGAGCAGTCATGCGATTCCGGTGCGCGTCGACGCCACATGAATGAACCTGCCGTTGTCGCCACGCCGTGTCAACCGCGCCAACCGCGCCGCCAGCCCACAAGGGTGGGCGAAGTCGCCAAAACGCGTGAGCCTTTAGCCCGCAAACAACCCGTACGCACGGCAACGCGCCAACATCCGCTCATGGCAGCAATCCAGACTGTGTCGGTCCGGCTGGCGGCGCTGGGCGGCTTCGCACGGCTAGTCCGTCACGAAGTCCACGCTACGGCTCGTCGGACGTGGCCCGTTCTCTTGCTGGGGCTCGTCAATTTGCTTGCCGGGCTTGTCTTCTACGCCGGCGACTGGCTGCCCACCTTCGCGGCTCTGGATGTGATCTACGCCAACTTCGCGTGCGCCCTATGGGTGGCAGTGGTCTACGCGGGAGCACAACGTCCGCTGGACACTTGTGCCAAGGGAATCGCGGCGAAGACGGTGGCACTCGCCATAGTCGTCTCGACAATGCTGACCCTCGCGGGTCTCGCCGCCGTGGCTGGCCAGATATGGCACGGCGACGCGCCGGTGGAATGGCCGCTCTACGCCGCCGGCCAGTATGCCAACCTCGGCTGGTGCGCATTGCATCTCGCGATGCTCGCCGTAGCCTTGCGTGAAACTACCGGGCGCACCTGGCTGTCCGTGGCCGCCACGGGCTTCCTGTGGACCGCCACGAACGTCGTGTTCGAACACCCTTTGCTGAGATTCGGCGCGCCGATCAGTCCAGCGTCCGGGATGAACGGCTTCGGTCCATTCCTCGTGCCCCAGGTCCCATTGGGTATCCATTGGACCGGGTTCTGCATCCTTCTGCTCGCCCTCGGTCATCTGGCGGGAGGGCGTCGATCCGACGGCATCGCACTCGGACCGAACGCCTTCGCGTTCGTTTGGGCAGCGGCGGTCGCATGGGTCGTGAGCGGTGGGTGGATCCTTTTCCAAGCGGGCACCGCTCAAGACACGGCTGCGCTAGCCCCCACCGTGGCGCCGGAACAACCGCAGCCCGTCTATTCGCGCCTGGCTCTCGACATCGTGATCAGTCCTCTCGAGCGACTCCTGGTGAGCCGGGGCACGGCCATCGCGGTCAACCGTCTCGATGTGGCGGTCCCGGAACTACACTTCGGCATCCCGCGATCATTGCAGGTGGTCGCCTTGGCCATGACGGGTGAATTCGTGGGCAACAACGAGAACACCGGGTGTCACCACTATCGGTTGAACCGTCCCCTGGAGCCCGACGAGACAATCAAGATCGAATTCGAGGCGATGTGGGTTGCCAAGGACTTTGCGAACGACCCCACATCTCTCCGCCTGCTCGAGAACGGTACCTTCGTCAACACTGCGCACGTGGTACCGGCGATCGGCTGCTCGACTACGACACATCCGTTCCGGTCCGCACCGCCGGTTGCCTTCCGCGCCCGGATCGGCACGTCCCTGGACCAGACCGCGGTGACCGCAGGAGTCCTGGTCCGCGCTTGGAAGGAGAACGGCTGGAGTTTCTTCGAGTACGAATCCCAGGAGCCGATCCCGCCGTTCACGACTGTTCACTCCGGCCACTACGCGATCCGCCGCATCGAGGCGCAAGAGGGCTCGATCGAGGTCTACTACCACCCGCCGCACGAGGGTCGCGTCGGTCACATGATCGAGGCCGGACGCGCGGCCTTGGCACGCCAGTCCACGCTGTCGCCGGGTGCCCGGCCCGTGATCAGGGTCGTCGAAGTTCCCGACTACCGGCCGTTCCGCCGCCTCGGCTTCGTCGGGTTCGGACGTAAACCGGCCCCCGTCGAGGCACCGCCGGGAGTGATCCTGCCTTATTCCGAGCGCGGGTATCCGCTCAATACAACACCACCGAGCGAATCGACTCCCCCGCGTGCATGAGGTCGAAGGCGTTGTTGATGTCGCCGAGCGGCATGGTGTGGGTGATGAGATCGTCGATATTGATCTTGCCGTCCATGTACCAGTCGACGATCTTCGGCACGTCGGTGCGGCCCTTGGCACCCCCGAAGGCGGTTCCCCGCCAGACCCGGCCGGTGACGAGTTGGAACGGGCGCGTGGCAATCTCCTGACCAGCACCCGCGACGCCGATGATGATGCTCTCTCCCCAGCCCTTGTGGCAGCACTCCAGCGCCTGGCGCATCACCTCGACGTTGCCGATGCACTCGAAGGAGTAGTCCACGCCGCCGTCGGTCATGTCGACGATGGCGTCGGTGACGTTGTCGACCTCGGTCGGGTTGATGAAGTCGGTCATGCCGAACTGCTCGGCCAGCGGGCGTTTTCCGGCGTTGATGTCGACCCCGATGATCCGGTCCGCCCCCACCAGTCTCGCGCCCTGTATGACGTTCAGTCCGATCCCGCCCAAGCCGAACACGGCGACGTTGGAACCCGGTTCCACCTTGGCCGTGTTCATCACGGCACCGAGCCCGGTGGTCACGCCGCAGCCGATGTAGCAGACCTTGTCGAAGGGCGCGTCCTGGCGAATCTTGGCGACCGCGATCTCGGGCAGAACGGTGAAGTTGGAGAAGGTCGACGTGCCCATGTAGTGCAGGATCGTCTCGCCGCCCTGGGAGAACCGAGAGGTCCCGTCGGGCATCAGGCCCTGGCCCTGGGTCGCGCGGATGGCGCCGCAGAGGTTGGTTTTGCCCGACGTGCAGAACTTGCACTCGCGGCATTCCGGCGTGTACAGCGGGATAACGTGGTCGCCGACGGCGAGACTCTCGACGCCCGCGCCCACTTCGACGACGATCCCCGCGCCCTCGTGACCTAGGATGGCGGGGAACAGCCCCTCCGGATCGGCTCCGGACAGGGTGTACTCGTCGGTATGGCAGATGCCGGTGGCTTTGATCTCCACCATGACCTCGCCTTCGCGAGGCCCATCCAAGTGCACGGTATCCACTTCCAACGGTTCGCCCGCAGCCCGCGCTACGGCAGCTCTCACGTCCATCTGTCTTCCCCCGGCATCGCTTGCAAGCAAAGAGACCGTGATGGTCGCTCAAGGTGAGGATTCAACGCAAATGCGCGCCGCGAACGTCGGCGTCAGGCGCACCCCGGCAGGCACTAGTAGACCGTTTCCGAAGTAATGTACGTGTGCCTCACACCCGAATCGCATCGTCGATTCCATAGGTCCACTTGAACACCACGGGCTCGGCGTTGAGTTCGTCGACGTAGCGTTCGAGGCGTTCCCGGAGTTCGTCCTTGGAGGCAACGCGGATGCCGCGCAACACGGTCCTGGCCACCTTGCTGAGGAACGTCTCGATCAGATTGAGCCAGGAGGCGTGCTTGGGCGTGAACACGAACTCGAACCGGTTCGGCACGCTGGCGAGGTAGGCGCGCGTTTCCCGGGAGATGTGCGCCGAGTGGTTGTCGAGGATCAGCCGCAGCGTCACGCCCTCCGGGTAGGCCTCGTCGAGGGTGCGCAGGAAGTCGACGAACTCGCGGCTGCGGTGCCGGTCCACCACGGCGCGATGGACGTGGCCCGTGACCAGGTCCATCCCGGCCATCAGGGTGACGGTGCCATGGCGCACGTACTCGTGGTCGCGGCCGACGGCGGCGTGCTCGCCGGGTACCGGCGGCCGGTCCGGCGCGGTCGTGCCGACCGCCTGGATGCCGGGCTTCTCGTCGTAGGAGATGTAGGCCACGAGCGTCGCGTCCGGCGCGGCGTCGCGTTCCCGCATCAGCGCCACTTCCCGGTAGAAGCACAGCACCTGCGCCATCTTCTCGTCGAACGCGGGATCGCGACGCTCCAGGTAGTAGGTGATCTTGTGCGGCCGCACCTCCTGGCTGGCGAGGATCTTCGACACCGTGCCCGGTGCCACGTCCGACAGGTCCGGATGCCCCGCCTCCCGGCAGTGGGCGCGCGCATGCCCGGCCAGCCGGCGCACCGTCCACAGTTCCTCGGCGTAGCCCAGCTCCGTCGGCTTGCGGCACGCCAACGCCACCAGCCACGCCCGCGCCCCGGCCGGGATCGTCGTCGGTCGCCCCTGCCGCGGCAGGTCGTCCAGCGCCCCCAGCGCCCCCACTTCGAGCGCCCTGCGCACGCACCGGTCCACCTTCGGCCGGTTCGTGCCCAGCGACCGCGCGATCGCCGAGACCGTCTCTCCGGCCGCGTAGTCGAGCAGCATCTTCGCGCGTTCCACGCGCCGCACCGAGTCCGTTCGCGAACGGCTGATCCGCTCCAGTTCCAGCCGCACATCGTCGTCGACCAGCAGGTTCGCGCGTTGCCGTTGAAAGGGCATCTCGTTCCTCCTTGGACCATCCTTGGCTTCCGGGGAGCAAGCAGCTTACACTCTCGCGAACTTTGTTGTAACGTTATATTGGAAACGAACTACTAGTGTGCCGCCTCAGAAATAACATGACATAGAGTCTCAGCCAGACGCCCACCGCAAGAACAACCCAAGTGCTTGTTTCTGGGACGGCACATCCTCCATTCGCCGCCCAAGATCCCAGAGCCAACACCGTCGATTCGTCACCTCAATTGTCAGACCGTAACACTAGCTCGTGGCGGTCTCCTTGCTGAACAGCCGCACGCTGGCACCCGCCAGCATGTCCCGGAGCTTGGTGCGGATGGCCCACAGGCAGAGCAGCGAGGGAATCACCATCAGCGCGGTGATCACGAAGAACTTGCCCCAGTCACCGTCGAGCCAGTCGACGAACATCCCGGACGGCCCCGCGAAGATCGTCCGTCCCGCAGTCCCGATCGAGGCCAACAGCGCGTACTGAGTCGCCGTATAGGTCCGGTCCACCAGCATCGAGATGAAAGCCACGAATGTCACGGCGGCGAAGGCGCTGGTGAGGTCGTCCATCACCACCGCAACGGCGAACAGCAATTCGGAACGACCGGTCCACGCCAAGGCCGCGAACAGCAGGTTGGTCGCCGCCATGCCGATGCCGGAGACAAACATGGCCTTGACGAGACCCATCCGGATCGCGAACAGGCCGCCAAGCACGGTGAACGCCACTGTCGTCACCCAGCCGAGTCCCTTCGAATAGACGGCGATGTCGGTCTTCGAGAAGCCGACTTCGTTGTAGAAGACAAGCGACATGCGCCCGAGAAAAGCCTCGCCGATCTTGAACAGAAAGATGAAGCCCAGAACGGCGGCGGCGATGGCGAACCCGTTGCGACGGAAGAAGCTGAGCAATGGTCCACCGATGGTGGCTGCGAACCAAACGGTGGCCGCCGCGAGCGCTCCCGGAGAGTCGGCGAGACCCAGTCGCGCGGCGAGGCGCCGCTGCTCCTCGGCTTGTGCCGCGGCTCTCGCGGTTGCTGGCACTTCCCGGACGAACATCAAGCCGATGTTGCACAGGATCACGACCACTCCGAGCACGAGAAACGTCTTCTGCCAATAGTCCACGACGCCGGCGCGCTGGAGTACCTCGGCGACTTGCAAGGCCACTGCCCCGCCAAGCTTATAGCCCGTCCACCAGCCCACTACCGCAGTAGCCGCCGCCGCCGCCATGGACGCCCCCTCCGCAGTGCCGATCTGCTCGATCCGGAGCGCGTCGATGACGATGTCCTGGGTCGCCGAGGCGATGGCGATGACGAGACCCACGGCCACGACCGCCGTCAGGTTGGCCACCGGGTCGACGACGCTCCACCCGACGAGGCAGGCGAGAATGACCGCCTGCAGGACAACGATCCAGGCCCGTCGGTGGCCAATGCGGCGAGTAAGCCCGGGTATCCGGACCCGGTCGATGAGCGGCGCCCAAAGGAAGTTGAACGCGTAGACTCCGAGGATCAGCCCCGCCCAGCCGATGGTCGTGCGGCTCAAGCCGCCTTCCTTGAGCCACAGGTTGAGGGCGGTGCCGATGAGCACTTGGGGGAAACCGCTGATAGTCCCGAGCAGCAGGATCCGCGCCATGCGCCGCTCGAAATAGACGGCGAGCGGTTTTCCAACTCCTTCCATGGCGTCTGTCCTTCCCGGTTTTCCTATCCGAGCGCGCTCACTGCCGTTCGGCCATCGGCAACCCTGGTTGATCGGCGCGGTCGAGCATACCCAGACCGGTCAATCACCGGCCATGACCTCGTAGCCCACTTCCGCGTCCACGAGAACCGGGCGCACGGTGTCCCGCCAGATGTCGTAGCCCGCGCCGTTCATGTGCAGGTTGTCGGCGACGTATATCTCCGGCAGCGGCTTGCCGTCCTCGCCGAGCATCGGGGTCGCGACGTCGATGAAGGTGAGGCGCGCATCCCTGGCGGCACGGTCGGCGAGCATCGCGTTGGTGGCCGACATGGTGTCCCAAAGGTTCCAGCGGCGGATGCTCGGTTTCACCGCCAGGATGTAGATCCGGGTCCGCGGCAAGACCTCGTGGATGCCGGCGGCGATGGCGTCGAAGTGCGCCAGGACCTGCTCGGGCGGTACGCCAGCCGCAGCGTCGTTGTCCCCTTCGTAGAGCAGCACGGCACGGGGTACGTGGCGCAGCACGAGTTCGGCGAGGAAGTGGCCGACGTCCTTCATGTTGCTGCCGCCGAAGCCGCGCGGGATGATGGTGAGCGGGGCGAGATCCTCGGCGATGCGGTCGTGCCAGCCGCGCATGCTGGAACTGCCGGTGGCGACAATCGCGCCCCTTGGTGGGGGCGCCTCGGCGTCTGCGGCGAGGAAGGCGTCAATCGCTGATCGAAAACGTTCGGGGTCCGGGTATTCGGCAACAGCGGTAGTCGTCAGCAGCGCCAAAGCCATGGCGATTCCTCTAGACACGGGCACCTCCCTTCCTGCGGCGTTCGACCGTTACGTATCGACTCTATAATCCCGGTCGGGGACCACCGCCTGCAAGCCCGCTGGGACGAAAGCATGACCGATCCATTCGCTACGGCCATCGACATCGCCGCCGCCATCAGAGGCAAAGCGGTCAGCTCGCTGGAAGTCATCGACCAATACATCGACCGGATCGAACGCTACGACGGCGATATCAACGCCATCGTGGTCCGCGACTTCGAGCGTGGCCGGGAAGCGGCAAGGGCAGCCGATGCGGCGCTCGCCCGTGGCGACGACGTCGGGCCGCTGCACGGCGTGCCGATGACGATCAAGGAAGCCTACGACGTCGAAGGGCTGCCGACGACCTGGGGCGTTCTGAAGTTCCGCGACAATATCGCCACGCAGGACGCGGATTCGGTGCGCCGACTGAAAGCTGCCGGAGCGGTTTTCCTCGGCAAGACCAACGTCCCGCTCAACCTCGCGGACTTCCAGAGTTTCAACGAGATCTACGGGACGACCAACAATCCCTGGGATCTCGCGCGGACACCCGGCGGTTCATCCGGTGGATCCGCGGCGGCACTGGCCGCGGGGCTCACCGGCTTGGAGGCGGGCTCCGACATCGGCGGGTCCATCCGCAATCCCGCCCACTTCTGCGGCATCTACGGCCACAAGCCCACCTGGGGGATCGTCAGCGACGAAGGGCACGCGCTGCCCGGCGTGGTAGCTCCCGCCGACATCGCCGTGGTTGGTCCCATGGCCCGCTGCGCGGAGGACCTGGCGCTGTCCCTCGACATCGTTGCCGGACCGGGCCGTACGGACCGCGACGGGTGGCAATTGAATCTTCCGCGACCCGACAAGGCCAGCTTGGCCGACTTCAGAGTCGCGATTCTTCCCAACCACGATTTCGCCCCGGTGGCGGCGGAGATGGCCGACCGCGTCCAGCACATCGGCGAGGCGCTCGCGCGCCTAGGCGCCACGGTATCCGACAGCGCTCTACCGGCGATCGACATCCAACGGAGTTTCGAAGCCTATACGAGCCTGCTGTGGGGCGTGATGGCAGCCAACCTGGCCGAGGAAGAAAAAGAGGGACTGCGGCAGGCGCGGGCCCGTGGTTCGGTGGACGACAGCCTCGCCGGCACCGTGGTGCGCTTCGGCGTCCAGGAACACGGCGAGTGGCTGCTCTACAGCAATCATCGCTACCAACTGCGCAAGGCATGGCAGGCCTTCTTCGAGGACTGGGACATCCTGCTGTGTCCGCAGATGGCCACCCACGCCTTTCCCCACGACCACGGCGAATATTTCGGCCGCCACCTTGAGGTCGACAACGAGAGCCAGGACTATTTCCAGCAGATCTTCTGGTCGGGGCTGGTCACCGTCGCGCATCTGCCCAGCACGGTTTTTCCAACCGGCCTGTCCAAGGGCCGCCTGCCGATCGGCCTGCAGGCGGTGAGCGGCGAGTTCAACGACTACACGACCATCGAGTTCGCGCGCCTGATGGCCCGGGAACTCGGGGGATTTGTCCCGCCGCCGGGATACGCCTGAACCTGCGCGCGATGGGGAACGGCACTAAGGGTCTGTCGAGCTACTTGCCGATCATCGAGGTAGCCCGATCATACCGACGCGAGGACCTGCCCCACGACGTCGTGGCCGGCGTGGCCGTGGGGATGCTCACCGTCCCGCAGGCCGTCGCCTACGCCTTGCTTGCCGGCCTGCCCGCCCAAGCGGGCCTTTATGCCTGCCTCGCACCGATGGTGATCCATGCGCTGTTGAGTTCATCAAGGCAGTTGATCGTCGGGCCCGTCGCCATCGCCGCGCTGATGGTGGCCTCCACCGTCGGGCAGCATGCCGCCGCGTATTCCGACGCCTATCTGGGCATCACGACCGTCCTAAGCCTCCAGGTCGGCTTGATCCTGATCCTCCTGCGGGCGCTGCAGGTAGGCGGGATCGTCAATCTATTGAGCTATCCGGTGATCTCGGGATTCGTGAACGGAGCAGCCGTCGTCATCATCATCAGCCAACTCGCCCCGCTCACGGGCATCGCCACGACGTCGCGGCTGGGCGATGGCGCAGTGGATCGCATCGTCCTGCTCGTCCGGTCCGTCGCGGAGGTCAATCCCACCGCCATCGCGCTCGGCGTTGGGAGTCTGCTTCTGATGGCGGCCGTGCGCCGGTGGGGTCCTGCCTTGGTGCGAACCAGCGCTAAAGTTGGGGGGGACGGGGATGTTCGCCACGCGCTCGGCCGCACCGGCCCGGTGTTGGTGACTGTCCTCGGCACCGCCGTCGTCGCCGGCTTCGGACTGGATGTCGGCGTGGTGGGAAGCGTCCCCGTCGGATTGCCGGAACTCACTCTGCCCCTCCTCGACGCCCGGCTGTGGTGGGACCTCGCGCCCAACGCCGTGCTCATCGCGCTGGTTGCCTTTGTCGAGAGCTACTCCATCGGCAAGACGCTGGCCGCCCGGCAACGACGGCGAATCGACAGCCACCAGGAACTCGTGGCCCTCGGCACCGCCAACATCGGTGCATCGCTGTCGGGCGCCTATCCCGTCGCCGGGAGTTTTTCGCGATCGAGCGTCAACTACGCGTCGGGCGCCCGGACGCCAGCTAGCGCCTTTGTCTGCGCGGTCATCATCGTCCTGACCCTGCTCTGGCTGACACCACTGTTCGCGAATCTACCCCACGCGGTCCTAGCCGCCGTCGTCATCGTGGCCGTGTACGAACTGGCCGATTTCCGCTCCCTGGTCCGCGACTGGCGCTTCTATCGAGGCGACGTCCTAACCCACTTCGCAACCTTCGCCGGCGTTCTGCTCGCAGGCGTGGAAGCAGGGCTCTTGATCGGGGTCGGCATTTCGGTGGTGCTGTTCATGCGCGGCTCCGCACGACCGCACATCGCTGTCGTGGGCAGGCTCGGCGACACGCCCCATTTCCGCAACGTCAAGCGCTACGAGGTCCGCACCTGGCCTCACCTCGTAGCGGCCCGGGTCGACGAGAGTTTCTATTTCGCCAATGCCGACACGCTGGAGAGCCGTCTCGCGGAACTGATCGACAATCCGGAGGGCGGGGACCCCGATAGCGGGCAGGCGGTCGAACACCTGCTTATCATCATGAGCGCCGTCAACTTCATCGATACCACCGGGCTCGAAATGCTGAAGCGCCTGACCCATCGGCTCGCTCGCCGGGGTGTTGCGATGCACCTTTGCGAGATCAAGGGGCCGGTTCGCGACCAACTGGAACACGTCGCGGTCGACGAGTGGTTGACCGGACAGGTATTCCAGACCACGGACGACGCGTTCAACACGCTCACTGAAGGGGCCGGCAAGTGGATATGGCGTGACGTACCGGAGAACACGAGAGACTAGGGCGTGGCTCAAGCTGAAGAAATGAAGCTTCTGGTGGCCAACCGCGGCGAGATTGCGATCCGCATCATGCGCGCGGCGGCGGAACTCGGCGTGCCGACGGTGGCGGTGGCGCCGGCGGACGACGCCGGATCCCTGCACACCGGCAAGGCCGACGAGGCTGTCACATTGGACGGCGTCGGCGCCGCGGCGTACCTCGACATCGATCAGATCATCGCGGCCGCCGTGGACTCCGGCTGCGACGCGCTGCACCCCGGCTACGGCTTCCTGGCGGAGAACGCGGACCTCGCCCGGCGCTCTGCCGCGGCGGGCGTGACCTTCGTGGGTCCGCGCGTGGAGACGCTGGAGCTGTTCGGCGACAAGGCGCGGGCCCGGGCGGCGGCGGCCGAGAACGGGGTTCCGGTCATCCGCGGCATCGACCATCCCGTGTCCGTCGAGGCGGCGGCGGCGTTCCTCGACGCCCTGGACGAGGGCTGCGGCATGATGATCAAGGCGGTGGGCGGCGGCGGCGGCCGCGGCTCGCGCCGGGTGGCCGACGCGGACGACGTGGCGGCGACCTACGAGCGCTGCCGCGCCGAGGCGCTTGCCGCGTTCGGCAACGGCGATCTGTACGTCGAGGAGTTCATCGGGCGGGCGCGCCACGTCGAGGTGCAGATCCTCGGCGACGCCGAGGGCGGCATCGCCCACCTCGGCGAGCGCGAGTGCAGCGTGCAGCGGCACTTCCAGAAGATCGTCGAGGTGGCGCCGGCGCCCGGGCTCGCCGAGGAACTGCGCGAACGGATCGTCGACGCCGCGGTGCGCTTCGCGGGCAGCGTCGGCTACCGCAACGCGGGGACGTTCGAGTTCCTGGTCGACGTCTCCGGAGAAGCGGGGAACGGGTCGTTCGCGTTCATCGAGACCAATGCGCGGCTGCAGGTCGAGCACACCGTGACGGAGGAAGTAACCGGCGTGGACATCGTGCAGGCGCAGCTGAAGCTGGCCCAGGGCGCGACCATCGCGGAGCTCGGGCTCGACAGTATCGACACGCGCGGCTACGCGGTTCAGGCCCGGGTGTGCATGGAGACGGTGCGCGACGACGGCGCAATCCTGCCGGCCGCCGGCACGCTTCTCGCCTACGAGGCGCCGAGCGGGCCGGGGGTGCGCACGGACGGCTTCGGCTACGCCGGCTACGAGACCAGCCTGGCCTTCGACCCGCTGCTCGCCAAGGTGGTCGGGCATGCGCCGTCTGACGACTTCTCCGACGCCGTGGCGCGGACCTCGCGGGCGCTCAGCGAGTTCCGCATCGAGGGCGTCGAGACCAACATCGCCTTCCTGCAGGCCATCCTGGGCCATCCCGACTTCGCCGCCGGCAACGTCCACACCCGGTTCGTCGACGAGCACCTGGCGGACCTCGCCGCCGCCGATGGCCAACGGCGATTCGTGACACCGAGTGTCCACGAGGCCGCCAAGACCGACGACGGCTTTGCCGGTGCTCGCGTCGAAGACGCCCAGGATCCGCTCGCGCTCTTCAAGCACGACACCCAGATGAAGTCACAGGAAGTCGGGCTCGACGACGAACCGGCCGGACCAATTACGTTGCGGGCGACGCTGCCCGGTACCATTGTGGCGGTCGACGTGGGCCAAGGTGACCAGGTGCTGTCCGGGCAGCCCATGGCGACGATCAACTCCCTGGACCTGGATCACGTGGTCCGCGCGGAACACGGCTGTACCGTCGATGCCGTCTTCGTCGCCAAACGCGAGAGCGTCCGCGCCGGTGATCCGCTGTTTCTGATCACCGAGTCCGAGGCGCCCGGCGATTGGGCCGAACCCGCTGCCGAAGTCGATCTGGATGCCCGCCGATACGATCTGCGTGCGGTCGACGAGCGACGTGCCTACATCGAGGACGACTTCCGCGCCGAGAAGATCGCACGAAGGCATGCGAAACAGCAACGCAGCCCGCGGGAAAACATCGAGCACTTGATGGACGGCACGTTCCGGGAATACGGCCCCCTGGTGACTGCGGCGAGTTGGCAGAAACAACAATGGCTGCGGGAGACCACCCAGGCCGATGGCCTGGTGATGGGCATCGGCCACATCAACGGCGACCTGTTCGAAGCGGACCGGTCACGCGCCGTCGCCGTGCACTACGACTACATGGTCGTTGCCGGCACGCAGGGCGGACGGGGACACTACAAGCAGGATCGGATCTACGAACTCGCCGGACGTTATCGGCTGCCGCTGGTGCTGTTCGCCGAAGGCGGCGGCGGCCGGCCCGGCATCAGCGGCGGCGAACGGGCCGAGGTGAGGGACATCGCGGTAGAGGCCGGGCTTCGTAGGCCAGGGGACGACCCGCCACGGTCCCGTGCCGGTTCGGTCGACGTGGCGGGACGGGGTGGCGGCGGCGTCCCCGTGGACTCCTACACGTTCACCAAGCTCTGCGAACTCAGCGGTCTGGTTCCCCTGGTCGGCGTAAACTCGGGGCGCTGCTTCGCCGGCAATACGGTCATGCTGGCATCCTGCGACGTCATCATCGCCGCGGAGAATTCCACCATCGGGCTCGGCGGACCCGCCATGATCGAGGGCGGAGGTCTCGGCATCTATACGCCCGAGGAAGTCGGCCCCATGTCGTTTCAAGTGCCCAACGGCGTGGTCGACATCCTCGTCAAGGACGACGAGGCAGCAATCGATGCCACGAGGAAGTACCTGTCCTACTTCCAGGGTCCGGTCCAACACTGGAACGCGCCCGATCAACGCCGCCTTCGCAGCATTGTCCCGGAGGATCGAAGCGAGCTCTACGACATGCGGGAAGTCATCGCGACCCTCGCAGACAAGGACTCCATCCTGGAGATCCGCGAGGCCTTCGGAGTGGGGATCATCACGGCGTTCATCCGGATCGAGGGCAAACCCCTAGGTGCGATCGCGAACAATCCACGGCACCTGTCCGGGGCCATCGACAGCGACGCCGCCGACAAGTGCGCACGCTTCCTACAGCTCTGCGACACCTTCGACATCCCCGTGCTGTCGCTGATGGACTGTCCCGGCATCGCGCCCGGCCCGGAATACGAACGCACCGCGCTGCTCCGGCACTGCGGCCGGCTGTTCGTCACCGGCGCCAACATGACCACGCCGATGTTCGGCGTGGTGATCCGGAAGGCCTACGGGATGGGGGTTCGCGCCATGTGCGGCGGCAGCTCGCTCGAACCGTTCTTCACCGTCGCCTGGCCCAGCGCCGAGTTCGCGGACATGACCATCGACGGCCGGGTCAGGTTGATGTTCGGCGAGGAGCTTGAAACCCTCGACGACGAGCACGAGCGGCAGGCCATCTACAAACGCCTGATCGATGCCCACGTGGAACGGGCACGAGCGGTCAACTCCGGGGGTACGAACTACGGCATCGACGACGTCATCGACCCGGCGGATACCCGCGCCTGGATTGCGCAGGGGCTCGAGAGCATCCCGAAACCCGCGCCGCGCACCGAAAAGAAACGACCGAACGTCGATACCTGGTAGCGACCTTGCGACCCCAGACGGAAGAGAGCCGATGAAGCTTCTGGTGGCCAACCGCGGCGAGATTGCGATCCGCATCATGCGCGCGG
>JAPPND010000167.1 GCA_028818795.1 Gammaproteobacteria bacterium
CGCGGCCGGGGAGTCCGCGGTCGAACTGCAACTCGCCGCCGGGTCGGCCCGAACGCTCACGGCACCGGAACTCGAGGACGGCGGCGAGGACATTTCCGGCGCATTCGGTGACGGTGCCGGCAAGTGGCGGCTGTTCGTCGAGTCCGACGGCGAGATCCATGTGGTCAATCTACTCGACAGCGTGACCGGTGACCTGACCAATCTCTCGGCACCGGGGGCGGACAATTTCAGCGAATAGGAGCGACCCTAACGCGCCCGAAGTGCGCGCGGTCGCCCGAGTGACGTCCCTTGGCAGCTAAGCGGGTAACGGAGCAACCTTTGAACGAGGACCGCACCCTGGCGGCATCGCGGGGCCTAGAACTCTCACGGCGTCTGTTCGAAGAGCGGGGGTACGCACTCCTCGAACGACTGGGTATCTTGGACGTGTGCTCGGTGGCGTGCGTGGGCGGTACCTCGCAAAACGCTGGCGTGGACGATGAGATTTCGCGCGACCACGTCTGGGGGCCGTATCTGACGTACATTCTTCCGGCCGGAGCCTGGCAGTGTCACCGCCGTCGGCTTAAGCACGCTCTAGATCAAGAGCCCGACCGGGTCGCCGGTGTGACTTGGCGTGGGTACGAGGGCTCGGAACCACGGAAGACGGACGTTGTTGAGCCTCTCGACTTCCTCTCGGGATTGACAGGCTACAGCGTGCCGCCTGTGCGCGACATTGACTGGTTGCCGTACCTGAACGAACAAGGATTTCTGGGCCGGCGATGGACGGAGCGACTCTTCGACGCCTGTCAGGGCGCTGTTTTCCACGACCCCGGCAACCAATTCACCGATCTGTGGCAACACTATGTCCGCTATCCGCCGCCTGACATCCAAAAGGCGCTCTTCGCGCGCGCACTGTTCCGGACATGGAACGCCGGACCGGAATACAACCTTGCCCGAGCGTGGCAGCGCGGCGACATGCTTGCGTTCGCGCAATGTCGGGCGCTTTTCGTCAACGAGGTAATGGAGGCGGCGTTCTGCTGGAACAAGAGCTTTGTGCCGCCCTTCAAATGGCGCGGAGCCCACTTCGAACGCCTTGCGGACTGTCCCGACACTGTTCGCGAAGGCATTGCGAGCCTCGCGGTCGCACCGCCGTCGAAGCGAGTGCTTGTGGTTGCCAAGGATGTCTTGGCAGCCGTCAAGCGGCTGGTCGGCGACCGTCTCTCGCTCGACCTAGCACTCGGAGAACCCTTGTCCGCGTACGCCCATGCGGTGCATCGGCAGATCGGCAACCGCACCATTCGCGAGGCGACGTCGCTAGACTGGTAGTTTCCTAGATCTGACACCACCGCCACGCACCCGGAGATTTGCATGCCCTCAACGAGGATCAGCGCCGGCGAGATCTCGGCCCACGTTGACACCGACGGTGTCAACGGCTGGTGCGGTCTGCGCCATATGGAGCACTCCGCGTCGTCGGCGGAGTGGCTACTCTCGCCGGCCCTCACGCTAGAACACTACATCGGGGTTCCACCGGACGAGCCGGGGTTCATTCAATACGAGCCCTGCTACTCGCTGCGGAGCTTGCACGATGCGAGTGCCGATCGCTGCCGCCTCCGTTATCACCCGACAGCGTGTTCGCAGACGACCTGTGACATCAGGTATGTCATCGACCCACCGCACTCCGTCGACGTCATGATCGATGCGGTGACCTCACGCCATTCCTGGCCGCTAGGCTCGCTGGCGCTGTTCTTTGCGACGATCGTCAATGCACCGGTTTATGAGGGGGTGACTTTCCGCGGCTACGAGGGCTCGCGTCACCCAGGGGCCGGTCCTTGGATACACTTCAACGGCCATGCTGAGACCCTTGGCCGCGTGGTGCATCCGAGCGGTGTGTCGAACCCGGAACTTCGTCGTCCCCAACCACCACCGCCGACCTATTCGGACTCCTCGGTCCGTTTCGATGAGCCGTTCTATTTCGGCACGGTGGGCAGAATGGCCTATGCCGTATTCTTCGCGGCAGCGCAGCACCGATACGTGCGTTTCGTCGTCAATCCTCTCGCACCAGCGTTTGGCGGACCGGCTTGGGACTTCCTTTGGCTCATCCGCTCACCAGAGCCTGGCAAGAGGTACAGCCTGACGATGCGCGTTGTCCTACGACCCTTTACCGGCGTTGAGGACATGCTGGCGGAATACCACGATTACGTTGGCCGCGCATGAACCACGCCAAGGCCAGGGAACGCCGACCGTGCGGGACGGGCTTGTCCCGTCCCGTTGTGGAGGAACCGGAGAATTGGACACGGGCGACCACCCCAGACGGGCGCGATAGGGCCGCCCTTACGTGGCCACGGACTCGAACACCTTCGCGGGCAGAACGCTCTGGTAGACCGGGATGGCGTAGGTTTTTCGTATCTCTTCGATCGGTTTGTCCCACTCCGCCTCCCACTGAATGTCCATCATGGGCGGCGTCTCCCGCCCGTGCCGCCAGCCTTCGGCGGTGAGTTGCATCAGGACGGGGAAGCCGGCGCGCTGCAGCGTGCAGGAGATGGTCGTGATGGTCGCGAGGAACATGGCCGAGTAGTTGTGCCCGAACTGGGCGAGCTGGAAGGCGGATATGGCGATCTCGTGGGAGGCCGTTGTCTCGTAGCCCGCAACCAGATGCCAGACATCGTGCATCTGCAGGATTCGCGTGTTGAGGTAGCGGAGCGAGCACGGCAGGGCAGAAAGCGCGATGGCCTCCCGGTCGAGCACTTCGAGGTCGTACCCCTGATCGACGATCATCCGGTATAGCGTCTGGCCAAGGCTTGGAGCCGGGCACGCACCGAGTTCATCGAGATCGGTCCGCCCCGGCACGGGATTGGTCAGTGCGGCGGCCGCACCGGGGTGACGCCGAGCACAGTCTTCGGAGATCCGCCTGAAGCTCGGATGCACGCTGCCACCCAATGCTGCAACCCGGGCCGTTATCGATGCGGCGTCGTAGCCCTTCTCGGCGTCATCGACGGCGGAGAAGAACGCATTCCAGAAACTCGCTTCAAGGGGCGCTTGTGGCAATCCGGTTGGGATGTCTGGGAACTCCCCCGCACCGAGCCAGGCGGCAGCAATGACGTCGTACACCGGCTCGATGGCGTCGGGGCAGGAAAAGGCCGCCCAGACCATGGCACCGGCGACGCGTCGCTGGCTGGCCGCATCGCCTTGCTTGGCGGCGTTCACGGAATCACGGAGCGATGCGGTGTCGACCCGGTTGGCTGACTGTTGGATGTGCTGCTTGGCGTCCATGGTCGGAGTCGTTCTTCAAGCGACCAGCAAGAACTCCAGGAGCGCCTTTTGCGAGTGCAGGCGGTTGCCGGCCTCTACCCATGCCACCGAGCGCGGGTCGTCGAGCATATCATCGCTGATCTCCTCGCCGCGGTGGGCGGGTAGACAGTGCATGAACAGAGCGCCTGGCTTCGCCCGGTCCAAGAGGGCGGGGGAGACTTGATAGCCGTCGAATGCCGCGCGCCGGTTCGCTTCCTCGCCTTCGTGTCCCATCGACGACCAGACGTCGGTGACCACGAGATCGGCACCGTCGACAGCTTGGGCCGGGGAATCGGCCAGTACGACGTTCGGTGCCGGCAGAATCCCCTGGTCGGGCTCATGGCCGTTCGGCGTCGCGACCCGCAATTCGAAGTCGAACAATCCCGCGGCGCGAATATAGGAGTTGCACATGTTGTGGCCGTCTCCCACGAACGCTACCGTGGCCCCGGAAATCTCGCCGCGGTACTCGACGAGCGTCTGCATGTCCGCGAGCAACTGGCAAGGGTGGAAACGCCCGGTCATGCCGTTGATGACCGGTATCGAAGCCGCGGCGGCGAAGCGTTCCACCGTGTCGTGGTGGAACGTGCGGATCATCACGGCGTCGACCATCTCCGAGAGCACCCGTGCCGTGTCCTCGACGGGTTCGCCGCGACCAAGGTGGGAGTCGGTCGGGCTTAGGAACAGGGCGTGGCCGCCAAGCTGGTGCATGCCCGCCTCGAAGGAAACCCGGGTGCGCGTGGAACTCAACTCGAAGATCATGGCGAGCGTTCGCCCCTTGAGCGGCGCGTAGCGTTGGCCGTTGCGCCACATCTCCTTCAGATCGACACCGCGCCTGACGACCCGGTTCAGTTCGTCGGCGGTGAAGTCGCCGAGGGTGAGGAAGTGCTTCGGCGCTGGATGCCGGGCAGTTCGCGGAGGTGAACCGGAAGTGTCAGCCACGGGACGCTTCCTCGATGCTCGGAATCCAGCTTGGTTTCGGTACCCGAGCCTAACGCGTCTCGTGGGTATACGAGCCGTCAAGGACCGGAATCAGACGCTTGTCCATTTGCGACCTACGTGTAGGCGTCATGGGCGCTCAAGGAGCATAGCCGGGCATCGCGTCGATCAAGTCAACCACCTGGTCCACCATCGTGTCGGCCTCGTCGTCGCTCATATTGAGCGGCGGCAAGAGACGCACCACGGTGTCCGCGGCGACATTGATCAGGAGACCGGCGTCGACGGCCGCGCCCACGAGTTCCGCGCAAGGCTCGTTGAGCTCGACGGCCAGCATCAGCCCCTTGCCTCGGATGTCCTTGACGCGGTTGTTCCCCGCAAGGCGTTCGCTGAACCTCGCCAGCATGCGTTCGCCGAGTTCGGCGGCACGGTCGATGATTCCGCCGTCGGTCAACTCGTCGACCACCGCGTTGGCGGCGGCGCAGACCAGGAAATTGCCGCCGAACGTGGAGCCGTGGGTGCCGGCGACCAGCATCTTCGCGGCCTCGCCCCGAGCCAGGCAGGCGCCGATCGGCACGCCGTTGCCGAGTCCCTTGGCGGTGGCCACGACGTCGGGGACGATCGCGGTGTGCTGGTAGGCGAAGTAGCGCCCGGTCCGGCCGTTGCCCGTCTGCACCTCGTCGAGCATCAACAGCCAGCCGTGGCGGTCGCAGATATCTCGCAGGGCTTCGAGATAGCCGTCGTTCGGGATGACGATGCCGCCTTCGCCAAGGATGGGCTCGACCAGCACCGCCACGACGTTCTTGTTGTTGTTGGCGATTTTCTCCACCGACTCGACGTCGTTGTACGGCGCCCGAACGAACCCCCCGAGCAGCGGCTCGAATCCCGCCTGCACCTTTCGGTTGCCGGTGGCGGTCAGCGTTGCCATGGTGCGGCCGTGGAAGCTGCCGTCGGCGACCACGATATGTGGCGCATCGACGTTGCGGGCGTGGCCGTAGAGGCGCGCGATCTTGATGGTCGCCTCGTTGGCCTCCGCTCCGGAGTTGCAGAAGAACACGTTGTCCATGCCGGCGATTTGGGTGAGCCGGTTCGCGAGCCGCTCCTGCCCGGGAATCCGATACAGGTTGGAGGTGTGCGTGAGAGTCGACGCCTGCCGCGCGATGGCGTCGGCCACCTTGGGGTGCGCATGGCCGAGTCCGCACACGGCGATGCCGGTCAGCCCATCGAGATACCGTTTGCCGTTGCTGTCGTAGACATAGCTGCCCTCGCCGCGCACGAACGCCACCGGGATGCGCGCGTATGTGGGCATTACCGATCGAGGTATCTCCTCCAAGACATCCGTCATCGCAGTCTCCCGCCGGGGCACGCCATGCGCCCAAAAACAACAACGGGCAGCGCAGGCGCTGCCCGGGAAGCGACCGATAGTAGCGAACGGTTCGGGCGAGTTCAAACAGCGGGACCGGTTTCGTGGCGAGTTCCTCGGCGGCCTTGGCGAGTCGGTCGATGGCTTGGTTCAGGATCGAGCGCGGGCAACCGAAGTTGAAACGCAGAAACCCGGGACCCCCGAACTCCTCGCCGGCATGAAGACCCAGGCCATGGTCTTCGAATGCCGCGGCGGCGTCGTCAAGACCCAATGCCGACACGTCCAGCCACGCGAGATACGTTCCTTCCACGGTCGTGGTCCGGAGGCCGTCGATGCCAGCAACCGCAGCCTCCAAGCGGCGCGCGTTGCCGGCCAGGAAGGCGTTTTGTTCGTCGAGCCAGTCGGTGTCGTCCTCGAAGGCCGCGGTGAGCGCGGCGAAGGCAAGCGGCGAGTGCGTCGAGATCAGCCCCGTCCCCACCGACTCGTGCCTCTCGCGCAGGCGCGGGTCCGGGATGACGGCCACGGCGGCGTTCAGGCCGGGAAAGTTGAACGCCTTGGTGGGCGCGAAGAGGGAGATCGAACGGGCCTCGACCTCCCCACGGAGGCTGGCGATGGGTATATGGCGCTTGGTTGCCTCCAGAATGATGGGGCAATGGATCTCGTCGCTGATCACGACGGCATCGTTGCGAAGAGCGAGTTCCGCGACGGCCTCAAGTTCATCGCGGTCGTACGCCCGGCCAGTCGGATTCTGGGGATTGCAGAACAGGATGGCTGCGGTCGCGGGCGACATCTTTGCCGCGAGGTCGTCCATGTCCATCTCCCAGCGGCCGCGGGTCAAAGCCAGGGGGGAGATGACACCGCGCAGCCCGACGTTGCCAGGTACCTTCAGGATGGGTCCGTAGACCGGCGCGGGAATAACCAGGTCGCGACCTTCCCTCGCCACCGCCCGGGCGGCCACGTTGAACCCGGGCACGACCCCCGGGATCCAGACCAGCCATTCTTCGTCCACGCGCCAGCCGTAGCGTCGCTGCATCCACGCGACGAAGGCTTCCGCCATCCGTGCAGGCGGCGCGGTGTAGCCGAGAATGGGGTGCTCCAGTCGTTCGCGCACGGCATCCAGCACGAACGGCGCGGTGGGCAGGTCCATGTCCGCGACCCACAGCGGCAGCACGTCCCGGCCCGCGTACTTCGCCCACTTCTCGCTGCTTGTGCCGCGCCGGTCGATGGGCGGTTCGTGCCGGATCATGGTCATGGAGTGTGTCGGACTTGGCGCGTTAGCGGCAAGCGCGGCGGATGCTATAGGCTTGGGCAGGGGAGGCACGCCGGCGACAGGCTGCTAGGCTGTCCCAGGAAGCGAAGCGAATGTCGGGACTCGGTCACATTTCGATCTGGGCGGTGATCGCCGCGGCGGTGACTGCCGGTGCGCAGACGTCGCCCTCCGTCCGTCACCAGATCGAAGCCTACACGGAGGCGATCGCCGCAGCCGAGTCGGGTGCGGCGCGCGGCGTCGAATCGGCGCTAGCGGCTGTTGCGGACCTGGGGCGAACCCTCTTCGCCCGTGTCCCCGGAAGCACGAGATCGGTTCTCGTGGATCTGCCGGATACCGACTTCGCGCTGCTTGAGCGACTCCCCGGCGTGACTGTTCGACGCGTCGAAATCCTCGTGGTCCACCCCGTCCCCCGCTTCTTTTCGGACTTGGCCGCGCGGGTTGGGGATCGGGCGGATCAGAGGTTTGCCGCCGCGCTCGTTGCCACGCACCCCGAAAGCCACTGGCCTGTATACGTCGAACCTCAGACCGACTACAGCGGCTGCACGGCGTTCGGAGACGGTCTGCTTTTAGAAGTCTATCTGGCATGGGCGGCCATGGAACGCGACTTCCCGGGGCGCTACGAGGCGGCCGTGTCCCGGCAGCGCGACGCGGTCGAGGAGAAAATCACGAGGTCGACGTGCGCCTGCGGAGATGCGGCGTCGGTCGTCGAGGAGTTGAAGCGCATTGCCGCCGCGCTGACACCGGCGGACCCCATACTCCCGGCGGTCCGCCAGCGATTGGCCGCAGTCGAGCAGGGACGGTCCAACTTTCGCTTCGGATGCATTCCCAGGTGACTGATCGCCCGTGTACAGTCTGCACGGTCCGGCTCCGGGAGTTTCGGCGGCTCCCGCGGCTTGGGACTTGTGTCGACGGCGAGTTACACTAGTTCATTCGACGAAACGACGAGGAAAGTCATGAGCGACGCCGTCCTGTCCACGATCCGGGAACAGATCACCACGCACCCGATCATTCTCTACATGAAGGGCTCGCCCCAGGCCCCGCAGTGCGGGTTCTCGGCGCAGACCGTGCAATGCCTGATGGCCTGCGGCGAACGGTTCGCCTACGTCGACGTGCTGTCGAACCCGGAAATCCGGGCGACCTTGCCCGAGGTGGCCAACTGGCCCACGTTCCCCCAACTCTACGTCGACGGCGAGCTTGTCGGCGGCTGCGACATCGTCACCGAGATGTACGAATCGGGCGAGTTGGAGCCGATCATCAAGGAAGCTGCCAGCAACCGCGAAGAGGGATAGGCAACGGGATGTCGTCCGTAGGGGACGGGCTTGTCCCGTCCCGTTTCCGTAGCAGCGACAACGTCCGGCGTGGGCGGGGACAAGCCCCACCCCTACGGGATTCCGCCGCATGCCGGCACATGCCGTAAGGCGTTGCCCCGTCCCGGCGTCGACGATTCGTACGTGCGCTAGCGGCTCGGCACCGTCCCGTTGACCACCGCACAGAACAACGCGGCCGTAACGTCCGCATCATAGGTGGCGGCGTGCGCACGGTCGGCGTCGTATTCGATGCCGGCGCGCCCGCACGCTTCCGACAACACCGTGTGGCCGTAGTGCACCGCCGCGAGCGCCACCGTATCCACGACCGAGAACGGATGGAATGGACTGCGCTTGACGCCGCTACGCGTCGCAGCCGTGTGGATGAAGCCGTGGTCGAAGTGGGCGTTGTGTGCGGTGATTATCGCCCGGTGGCAGCCTTGACGCCTGACTTCGGCGCGCACCGCCCGGAATAGACCGCGCACTGCCTCGAGTTCGGACACCGCCCCGCGGGACGGGTCGTTCAGATCGATGCCGGTCACCTTGAGGGAAGCCTCCTCGACGATCGTATCGGGATGCGGCGTCACCGCCCACCGGTGCCGGTCGCGCACGACAAGACGCTGGTCTTCGAAGTCGAGGGTGACGGCCGCGATCTCCAGCAGCGAGTGGACGGCGTTGTCGAACCCGCCGGTCTCCAGGTCGACCACCACGGGCAGGTAGCCGCGGAACCGCGTCTTCATCGTCATGGCCGAGGCACCCGGTGGGATTGGCCGAAATTATCGCCTGTTTTGGGACTCCGCAGTCGCCTCCTCGATCGAAGGGCATCGAAGGGCCTGCCTGCCTGACGCGGTTCGGGGATTCGACTAAACTCGCCGCCGCGCTGAAGAATGCCGCCCGAGAGACAACCCATGACCAAGAAGATCGTCCTCGCCTATTCCGGTGGGCTCGACACGTCGGTTATGTGCCGTTGGCTGCAGGACACCCAGGATGCCGAGGTGGTGACGTTCACGGCGGACATCGGGCAGGGCGAAGAAGTCGAGCAGGCCCGCGCCAAGGCGCAGGCGATGGGCGTTGCCGAGATCTTCATCGAGGATCTCACCGAGGAGTTCGTGCGCGACTACGTCTTTCCGATGTTCCACGCCAACGCCATCTACGAAGGCGAGTACCTGCTCGGCACCAGCATCGCCCGGCCGCTGATCGCCAAGCGCCTGGTGGAAGTCGCCGCCGAGACCGGCGCGGGCGCCATCGCCCACGGCGCCACCGGCAAGGGCAACGACCAGGTGCGGTTCGAACTCTCGGCGTATGCGCTGAACCCCGACATTGAAGTGATCGCCCCTTGGCGGGAGCCGTCCTGGGACCTGCACTCCCGGGAAGCCTGCATGGCCTATGCGGAAGAGCGCCAGATTCCCGTGGAGTTCAAGCGCGGTGCCGAATCACCCTACTCGATGGACGCCAACCTCCTGCATATCTCCTACGAGGGGGGTGGGCTCGAGGATCCGGGCAGGCCAGCGGACGAATCCATGTGGCGCTGGACGGTTTCGCCCGAGGAAGCGCCGGTCGAAGCCCAGGAAATCGATCTCGACTACGAGGTTGGCAACGTCGTGGCGGTGGACGGCGAATCGATGACGCCCGCCACCGTGCTCCGCCACCTCAACGAAGTCGGCGGCCGGCACGGAATCGGCCGCACCGACATCGTCGAGAACCGCTATGTCGGCATGAAGTCACGCGGCTGCTACGAGACGCCCGGCGGCACGATTCTGCTGAAGGGCCACCGCGCCATGGAGTCGATCACCCTGGACCGCGAAGTGGCGCACCTGAAGGACGAACTGATGCCGCGCTACGCATCGCTCATCTACAACGGCTACTGGTTCGCCCCTGAAAGGCTCGCGATCCAGGCTCTCCTGACGGAAACGCAGAAGCCCGTCAACGGACGGGTTCGCCTAAAGCTCTACAAGGGCGGCGTGTCGGTCGTTGCCCGCTCGTCGGAGACCGACAGCCTCTACGATGAAGGCGTCGTCACCTTCGAGGACGACGCGGGTGCCTACGACCAGGCGGACGCCACCGGGTTCATTCGGCTGAATGCGTTGCGATTGCGGCTGGGGGCTAGGAGAAACCGCAAGTAGCAACCCGACCGATGCCGGGTGTCCGCCAACGCATTAAGTTGAGACGGACTGCAAGAACTCGGCGACCGTCTGCACGATGACCCCGTGAGTCTCCGCCGGTCGGTTCATGGTTGGGCCGAAATGCTTGAGGTCGCCGGTCAGGAGATGACTTGCGCCCCAACCGAGGGCGGCTTGGAAGATGGGGCGATCCTTGTCAACGAGGTTGGGAGGGAAGGGCGTGTCCGGGCGGTGCTCGACGACGCTCAGTTTCTTTGAGATGGTGTCCATCCGCGCCAGAGCCTTGGGGGCCTTCTGCGCTAGATTTCGTATGGCCTCCACCCGTGCGTAGGTGCTGGTCGCAAGCGACCAACGTTCCGGTTGACTGAGATCGATGACTAACGCGGCTTTACCGTTGGGATTGTGCGCCGCTGTAAACAGCACGTTGGCATCGAGGAAGAGTCTCACGCTAGGGGGTGGTTACCGCGGCGACGATGCGTTTCCGCTCGTCATCCTCCAGCCGGTCATCGGCATCCCATTGTGCGATCTGTTCGTCGTCGTAGATGTCTAGTTCGATCACCACGCCGGGTTTCAAGACGATCTCGCTGCCACGATCCTCTAGGATGACCACATCGCCGCCTTTGATACCGAGGCGCTTTCGCATCGCGGCCGGCAGCGTTACTTGGCCGCGATTGGACACCACAAGTGTTGTCGTCATCTCACCACTCGTTGACAAGGTCTACGTGCGAAGAAGGGAAGCGTAGCAGATTTTCGGAATATCGGAAACCCAGACATTCGTCCAGCTTCACTGCTGAAAGACGTGGCCTATTCGTACTCGGTCTTGTCCCTGTATTCGCACAAATCCTCGATCACGCACGCTCCGCATCGCGGGCGCCGGGCGGTGCAGACGTAGCGGCCGTGCAGGATGAGCCAATGGTGGGCACCGCGCTTGAAGTCGTCCGGCACCCAGCGCAATAGCTTGTCCTCGACCTGTCGGGGCGTCTTCCCCGGTGCGATCCGGGTGCGGTTCGAGACCCGGAAGATGTGCGTGTCGACGGCGATCGTCGGTTCGCCGAAGGCGGTGTTGAGGACGACGTTGGCGGTCTTCCGTCCGACCCCGGGCAGGGCTTGCAGGGCATCGCGGTCGCGTGGCACTTCGCCATTGTGCTCGTCCAAGAGAATGCGGCAGGTCTTCAGGATGTTCGCCGCCTTGGTATTGAAGAGCCCGATGGACTTGATGAAATCCTTCAGGCCCTCCAGCCCTAAGTCGAGCAGGGCTTCGGGGGTGTTGGCGACGGGGTAGAGCTTCTCGGTCGCCTGGTTGACGCTCACGTCCGTCGCCTGGGCGGACAGGATGACTGCGACGAGTAGCTCGAAGGGCGTTCCGAAGTCGAGTTCGGTGGTCGGTTCGGGATTCTCGGCGCGCAGGCGTGCGAAGATCTCGGCGCGCTTGTCCTTGTTCACGATTGGGGATCGACCGGATGCTTCCTGTTGGCCGATTATAGGGGCCAGCGGGCGGACCTCGTCGGGGTCAACGAGACAGATGAAGAAACGCGTCCTGCCTCTGGTGTGCCTCGTTGCACTTGGCCTCGGCGCGGCATGCACGGACACGCCGCTCCAGCCCGTCAAGAGTCCCAACGACCAGCGCGAATACCGCAACGTCGTGCTGTCCAATGGCCTGCGGGCGCTGCTGATCCATGGGCCCGGCAGCGTCTCGGCCGCCGCCGTGAGCGTCGCCCGGGGCAGCCACCACGAGCCGGATGCCCATCTGGGGATCGCCCACTTCGTCGAGCACATGCTGTTCATCGGCACGGACAAGTACCCGACGGTCGACGAATTCGGCGAGTTCGTGCTGAAGCACGGCGGCGACACCAACGCCCATACCGAGGTCGACCGGACGACCTACTACTTCGACATCGAGGCCGAGTATCTCCCAGAGGCCCTGGACCGTTTCGCTCAATTCTTCATCTCGCCGCGTTTCGATCCCGACTACATCCAGCGCGAAAAGCACGCGGTTCAGGCCGAGTACCATATGCAGCTGAAGGCCGACGAGTGGCGGAGCTACGCCTTGCACAAGCAATTCGTGAATCCGGAACATCCCTGGTCCCGGTTCGACTGGGGCAGCCTGGAGTCGTTGCGCACCGTCGGCGATGCCGAAGCTCGGGCCTTCTTCCAGGCCAACTATTCGGTCGACACGATGACCCTTGCCGTGCTGGGAGATGCGGACCTCGACGCGCTTGAGACGCTCGTCGAGGAGCGGTTCGGCGGTGTCGTCAACCGCCGCCTCGGCCGCAAGCCGACGAACCCGCCGCTCTACGAGGGCGTGGCACTGCCGGTCGGCTACGCGTGGCAGACGGTCTCGCAGACTCGCACGCTCAGCTTCCGGTTCCCGGTTCCGCCGAACAGGCCGCACTATCGGACCAAGCCGGGGGTGTTCCTCATCCAGCTTGTCGGTCACGAGGGCCGGGGCAGCCTGCACCATGTCCTCAGCAGCCGGGGCTGGATCGACCATCTCGTCGCAGATAGCTACGACCAGGACGACTGGAACGGAACCTTCGACATCGACATCACGCTCACCGAGGCGGGCAGGTCCCGCGTCGAGGAGATTGTCGATCTCACCTACGCGTGGATCGACTTGATCCGACGCGAGGGCATCGAGGACTGGCGCTACCGCGAAGAAGCTCGCCTGGCGGAGCTTGCTTTCAGATTCTTGGAGGAGATAGCGCCCTTGGAAGCGGTCGTCGCGGGGGCCGAGGCGCTGTTGCACTACGCGCCGGAAGACGTCTTGCGAGCGAACTACCTGCTGGAGTCCTTCGACGAGCAGCTCATTCGCCAATACCTCGACCGTCTCGTGCCGGCGAACTCGATCGTCGGCATCTCGGGCCCGGACATCGAGGGAGACCGCGTCGAACCCACGTTCAATGTGCCCTGGCGCTTGGGACCGCCATTGCGGCCGGACGACGTCGAAGCCCCCTTGGCGCTCCCCGAACCCAATCCATTCCTTCCCGACGACGTGGAACTGGTGTTCGAGCCGCAAGCGCCGGAATTGCCGGTGCTGTTGGATACCGACACCGACGTGGAAGTCTGGCATGCGCCGGACACGGAGTTCCGGATCCCCGTGGCGTTCGTGAACCTGGATCTGCGCACTGCGGAGCCGTTCGACGCGGACGACGTCGTGATGGCAACCCTCCACGCGCAACTCGTCGAACACGCCCTGAACCCCCGGGCATACATGGCACGAATGGCGGGGCTCTACACCGAGGTCGAGGCGACGGCGGCCGGTTACCGCCTATCCGTCCGGGGTCTCCACGACAAACTGGCGGTCCTGTTCGACGAGGTGCTGGACACCTTCATCGACGCCGATGCCGAGATCGACGGCCCCACCTTCGCCGCCGCTCGTTCGGAGCTCGGCAAGGCGTACGCCAACCTGCGGCTGGCGCGGCCCTACGAACAGGTGGCGGATGCGCTCTACCGTCTGGTCCACCCCGACTATCTTCCCTTGGACACTCTATTCCAGGCCGCTGCGCGAGCGACGCCGGCAGCCTTGGCCGCGTGGCGGCGGGAGCGGCTTTCCGACCTGGGCGCGACGCTCTTCGCTTACGGCAACATGCGCGAGGACGACGCCCGAGCTGTCGCGGCCGCGGCGCAACGCAGATTGGCCATCGTCGAACGACCGCACCGACCACTCCGAGCGAAGCGGATCGCCGGCGACCGCCGCTATGAACGTCCCGTCCACCATGACGATGCCACCTACCTTCTCTACATCCAAGGGATGAGCGATGCCGTCGCAGAGCGCGCCCGTATCGGGCTGATCGCCCGCATGCTGACCGCCCGGTACTTCACGGCGCTGCGTACTGAGCGCCAACTCGGCTACATCGTCAACGCCTGGGACAGCCCCATCGCCCGCCACGCGGGACTCGCTTTCACCGTCCAGGCGTCCAGCGTGGGCGTTGCCGAGATCGAAACGCTCACCCAGGCCTTTCTCGACGATCAGCGAAGCTGGTTCCGCGCCTTGTCGGCGGACGAGTTCGAGGCCTACAAAGAGGGCTACCTCGCCCCGCTCGAACGAACGAGCGACCTCAACCACCGTGATCGGATCGCACGCCTCCAGGACGACCTCGCCTATCGCACCCTGACGTTCGACTCGAGGCGCCAGCTCCGGGACGCCGTGGCCAGCCTCGAAGCCGCCGAAATCGCCGACGCCTACGAGGCGCTGGTCGATCCCGAACGCGGCAACCGGTTGACGGTCTACAGCCGAGGTAAACCGGGTACCGAGCCCCAGGACGGCCAACCGATCACATCCGCCCCATAGGGGCGACCTTAACGCGCCCGTGAGGCGTTCGCCCGCTCGTGCCTAACGCGCCGTCAGGGCGCGCGGTCGCGCGCAAAAGGGACCTCACCGGCAGCGCGGGACGGGACAAGCCCGTCCGCTACGGCACTGGGCTCCCGAGGAACGCTAGTAGTGGCGCACCTGCGCCAGGAGACTCGCGCTTGGATGGCCGGATGCTGCAGCGGCCCAGCCGACCAGGTCCGGTCGCGATCCGAAAAGTGCGAAGACCTTGCCGTCCCTCGCGGGGCCTGGCCGGAGCCCTCCCGCCACTCGCCAGCCGTGGGCTGATCCCGGGTGCAGTGCAGCCGAAGGTGCCGTGATCCCGGCCTCGCCTTGGTTTCGCAAGTCGCTCGCCTCGCGTTGGCAATCCGGCCATGTGGTCGGTCCGCCCACGAGCGTATCCGCCGGTAGTTCCGGGCGTGCGCTTGGCTCGTCGCCGATCTCGACGGCCCACAGCCCGCGCCGGACCGTGGCGAGGTCTTCTTCGTCGACGATCTCCTCGTGCCGGAGGAACTCCGCCCAAGCGCCGTCCGGGGTGTCGCAAAGGTAGTGAGTCAACTCGCCTTGCGTGTTCCATCGCCCTGCGGGTTGTGGCGGGTTCTCGCGTAGGAAGGCAAAGCGGGGGTCGGTGTGACGATAGGCGATCACGTGGCTAGCGAGGATGCAAGGCCGGCGGCGAGCTCGCGCACCCGGCTCGGCCCATCGTCGTCGGGCGACCAGCCCTCGGCGAGCAGTCGAGCGGGTGAGCTTCCGCCGAGCCGCTTCCGCGGACGGTCGAACCAACGCCGAACGCCGATGTCGTTGTATGCGCCGGCGAGGTCCGCAACGACCAGGGCCAGTAAATGGAGTCGGACGGCGACTGCATCCGGAATGGGGCGGGTTCCGGCGAGGTAGCGTCGCGCGCTCGACGCGGATACGCCAACCAGACGGGCCAGCATTTCCGCCCCGAGAACCTCGTGCAGCGCGGGCCATTCGGTCGCCGGTGCCGGCGATGCGTCGAGCGCCTCGCATATCTCATCCAGTACAACGGCAAGGCGTGCTGGATCCGTAGCCGTCGGTCGGTCAAGCTCTGGGAGATAGCGCCGACAGATGCCTGCGCGTTCCAACCCCATTCCCAGGGAGCGGATGGCAGAATCGTCAAGGCAGGTGATCTTGCGAGGCACCAGCCCCATCGCGTCAGCGCGAATCAACGTGGCCACCGCTCGCGATGCGACCCGCGGGTCGTCGAATGGACTTCGAATGGACTCCAATTGGACATTTGTCATGTCCCGAATCCTATCCGTCATTCCTGTTGCGAATCAAGCGGGGCCTCCCCCTGTTTACCC
>JAPPND010000207.1:0-11812 GCA_028818795.1 Gammaproteobacteria bacterium
GGATCTGTGGGAGCCGGGGGCGGGCGACCGCCCTCGGCCACCCGGCCCGTCCCGTCGCCAAGGGACCGGCATGCGGCGCGGGCGACCATGACCCCGGAGGGCGCACGGTCGCCCCACGTGGACCATCAGGGCACGTTCCGCGACTCAGTAGCGACCGCGAGGTCATTTATCTGACGAGTCCTCCGCTTGGCGGGCGACGACGATGCGATCGGCGTCCCTCAGCACTTCGTCCGCCCGGCGTTCGACATCCTTCGGCAGCATTCCGAGGGCATGCAGTCGGCGCTCGTAGTCAGCGACCATGTTCCGATCCAGGGAGGGGTCGATTTCCAGTCGCCGCTCCAGCTCGGTGATCAACGCGTCGGCGTCGGTGACGACCTGGCGGCGTTGGGAATGCCGGTCGAGTACGACCGCGCGGGCCTCGAACACTTGGTCGCACTGCTCGCGGAACTGTTTCCAAAGCCTCTGGTCGGCACGCCTCGGCAACGGCCCAACGGCTTTCCAACGGCGTTGGAGTCCCTTCATCGACTCCGCCTGGTCGGTGACGCGGTCGCCGGACTCGCGGATAGCAATGGCATCGGCGACGATCGCCTCCTTCTTCTCGATGTTCCGGTCCCACTCCTGTTTGAGCAGGGCGTGGATCGCGCTGGCAAGCTCCTCGAACCGGTTCGTCAGCTGCCGACCTGCCTTGCGGTCAACGGGGTGGTATTCGCGCCACTCGTTGCGCGCTTGGCGGAGGATCCTTTCCACACCGCGCCAGTCCGCGTTGCCCCAGTCGTTGTTTTCGAGGAACCCCTCAAGGGCCGCGACGATTGCCTGGCGCTGCTCCAGGTTGAAGGCCCGTCGCTCGGCCTGTTCCTTGAAATAGGTGCGGCACGGTTCGAATGCCTGTTCGGCGGCCCGGTCGAATCGGCGCTTCAAATCCCGGTCGCGGCGAGTATCCGCAGGGCCGAGTTGGTTCCATTGGTCGCGAAGGGACTTCACGGTGCGCATCTGATCGTGGGGTTCGAGGGGGTTGGCGGCCAGTTCCTCGATTTGCTGGCACAGGGACTCGCGCTGGGGGGCTTGGGCGTAGGTTCGCCACTCCCGCAACTCCCGCACCCGTGCACCGAGTTCTGCGAGGTCGGAACCGAACGGTTGTGCCTTCGCCCGGGGCAGCCCCTTCAAAAATTCCCGAAGCTGCCGGTCTTGCTCCACGGCGTCGTGAACGGCACCGTCCTCGATGCTCTGCCTTAGCTCGGCGATCCTGTCGGTCACCTGGTCCAGCATGGCATCGGCATGGGTCTCGGACTGCTCCGCCGCCGCGGCGAGGTCGCGTTGGCGCTGCTTCAGGGCCGCGATTTCCTCGAGTTCGGGTACATCGTCTGGCCAGGCGAAGCGCCCGAGCAGGCGGTCGACATCATCGCGTTGTCGACGCAGCTCCCGCATGGCCGCCTCGAACGACTCGAACCGCGGATGTTCGGGATCGGGAATGTCCCGCGCCAGGATTTCCTCAGCCTTCGGCAGTAAGTCTTGCATCCGCTCGCGGTCCCGGGTTCGGGCCGCTACAGAGGCCATCACCTCACGAAATCGTGCACTCAGTTCTTCGCCGGGTGGTTTGGCGTCGGCACCGGCGTTCCATTCGGCGGCGATGTCGTCGACGGATTGTTTCGCGTCCTCGACCGACACCTTGTCGCCGGCACCGCCCTGGAGGGAGTCCGCGACGTCTGCGAGAAGTGACTCGGCACGGGTCAGCAAGGCACCGAAATCGACCTCGACCTCCGGGTGGTGCGCCTGCGCCGGCTGCCGCCGCGCCGGGAAACGACGACGGATGGCATTGAGGTCGCGCGCCACGACACTGAACCTCTCGAGCTCTCGGTCGGTCTCCCCCATGGCGTCCAGGTGGTTGGTCCAATCCCGTTCGATGGCGTCGCGTCGTGCCTCGTAGTGCGGGTCGTCCCCTTCGAGGGCCACCGCCGTGGCGAGGATCGTCTCGGTCTGCGTGTCCTCCTCGTCCCGGCGGTGGGACGCGGTGCGTAGTAAGGCGAGACGGTCGCGAGCGACGCGATGCACCGATTTATCCCGACGGCGTGTGGTCTTCTCCATCTCGGAGAGGGTCGCCGGATCCCAGGTAGCCTCGGCGACCGCCTGCCGGACTTGGGCACGCGGGTTTTCGGCCAACGCGGCTGCGAATACAGCGGGATCCGCGATGCTGGGCGCGATCGCCAGCGCCGCGTCTGCCGTCTCGGCGGACGCGAGCGCGGCGCGCTGGACCGCCGGATGATGGCGAATCGTCTCCGGCGTGTCGTCGTCGATCAGGCTGAGCAGTCTACCAAGGGCTTCGGCGGCGACTTGCTCATCGCCTAGGCCCTCGAAGACGACGTCGGGGCGGGTCAGGCGTTCCAGTGCCTTGAGGCGAACGTCCCGGTCGGCATCGCCACGGAATACGCGGGCAAACGTCGCTTGATCCCCGTCCCCCAGATCGGCGAGGGCGGCGGTCCTGACGGCAGGATCGTCCGCGTCGAGACGCGGTTTGCGACTGAACAGCTTGCGTAACATGGTGAGGCTCTCACAACGTGACCCGACATGGTTATCTCGCCTCGCGGCGGTCACATGCGGGCGGGCTCGCCAAGTAAGGCAAGTCGCGCGTGAGAGAGGGAACGGCCAGCATACGTCTCGCGTACTTGCGAGACGCGCTGCCCGGTCTTCCGCAGGTGTCCGCCGTGAAGCGGCTCGGCGCGGCTGATAGATGCCGGAGTATCGACCAGCCGTTGATTCCTACAGTCGCTCTTGGCGGTGCGCTTTGCGTGATCAGTATGTTTGCCACGACAACGCTCCTCGATGGGTCCGCGCGGACCACAGCGAACTAAGGAACCTGCATTTTGCGACTGACGAGCACTCGAACGCAAATCGAACCACGACGCTGGTACCCTGACCGCACATAATCGGGCCGAGGGGGCAGGGTGGCGCGCTGGGACAGGGGCGGCGAGGACGAGATCCCCGGCTGGTTCTGGACAGCCGTGGAAACCGAAGCCGAGGAACACACCGTCGAAGTCGAAGAGTGCGACGTGTTCTACCGGACCTGGGGAGAAGCGGGCAAGGCACCCATGCTCCTGATCCACGGCATGAACGCCCATTCCCGATGGTGGGACTTCATTGCACCGCAGCTTGCGGGCGAATACCGCATCGCGGCCATGGACCTTACCGGCATGGGCGACTCCGACTACCGCTACGCCTACGATGCCGAGACCTACGCTGCGGAAATCGTCGCGGTCTGCGACGACGCGGGTTTCGGCAACGACGTGGTGATCGTCGCCCACAGCTTCGGTGGCGTGATGGCCACCAAGGCCGCAAACTTGTTTCCCGAACGTTTCGGCGCCCTGGTGCTCGTCGATTCCGGCATTCGCCCTCCCGACGAACCCGTCCCCGCCGAAGGCCCGGTGATGGGTGGCGGGCGTGCCAAGGTCTACCCAAGCCGCGAAGTCGCAGCGGAACGGTTCCGGCTTTTCCCACCGCAACCCTGCGCCAACCGCTACATCCTCACCTATATCGCGCGCCACTCGCTGATGCGCGTCGACGTTGGGTGGGCCTGGAAATTCGACGAGGAACTGCCGCTCACCCTGAAGGGCGGGGAACGCCAGCCGGAGGACTACAGCGGTCTAACGCTTCCCGTGGGAATCATCTACGGCGAGTTGAGTGAGTCCTGCAAGAAGACCACGGTCGACTACACGGTGGGGCTGATCCCGGGCGACGTGCCCGTGATCGAAGTGGCCGACGCGCAGCACCACGTGTTCTTGGATCAACCGTTGGAGTTCGTGGAGGCGCTACTGGCAACTGTCCGGCGGCTGCTCTAGGTGTCGCACGGAACTAGGTGCGAACGCTCCAACTGGCGTCACGAATGGCGTCGGGGGTTCCAGGGATTGCGCGTCCCATCCAGTCCCTAGTCCTAGCTCAACTCTGCTTCGACTTCGCCACGACGCCTGACGGAATCCCGATGAGAATGAGTGGACAGGGATTCCCCACTCCACGACGAACACGCTCTTGGAGTTTGTCCCAGTGCGTGGTCGCCATACCAAACTTATCCGCGACGAAGACTCTGGCCCATTCTTTCGCAAACTCACCGCCAGAAGCCTCGATCATGCTCTGTTGCCTCGCTGTTGGCGTGACACCGATCTGGGCCAGATCGTGAAGACTCTTGATATCTCGGACGAGCGCAAATTCAAGCACGATATCGCGCATCTGTTGCTGCAGTGACCGGCCACGCGTAAGAACGACGCCAACGCTGATTGCTCCTTCAAGGTGTAGCCGCTGGAAGTTCTCCAAGTCCCTGTCGTAGAAGGGATCCTTGTTATTCCACTCGATTTCAAGTGCCACGGAGCCCAGCTTGGTCTCGCGCACATGGTCAATCTGATGGGTCGTCGCTGCACGTTCTCTGCCGTCAACCGTCTTTCGAATGACCATCTTGCGCTTCTTCCAGCCCCTCTCCGTGAATGCCTGGCGAAGGCGCTGGGTCACACTCGACTCCCCGCCTCCACCTCGAACCAGTTCGGAGTCCAAGACCTGCATATGAGTGAGGACGTCGCATAGCTCGCCTAGGGGTTTTGCAAAATCGCGAACCATCACGGCTTCAGCGTGGTTGAGGCTTGCTACATCGAAACCCGCCGCTGACAGGGTGGCCAGATTCATACCGACGCGACCGCAGAGTTGTAAGCGTAGGTCGGCCAGTCCGGAGCATAGTGGTGGCTCGCTTGGTTGCCCCAGATGGTCCATCCATCGCGTCTGCCCCGCCCGAACAGCTCCAAGTAGGGTCCACGCGAACAGCTCTCGATGATCTCGTATTGCTCGTCTGGCTTGCGGGAATGCTCTCGTTTGCGCGTTGCGATCAGGTTGACTTGCCGTCGACCTGCCGCCAGCGTTCGAGCTCCCTTCCCCCGCACGCCGAAGAGGATCAACTCCGTCACGTTGCGAAAATAGAATCCAACCCCCCGACCGTCCGACCCACCGTCCTTTCTGATCTTGTGCCAGATCAGATTGGTCTTGTATTCGAAACCCCACGAATTGAGGACCTCCAACCCTGCCGGCAGTAGCGCATTGGGGATCCACAGGTAGCAGTGAGCCACCTCATTCACATGGTCCGCTATAGGGAGTTCCGCGATCTCCTCTACGGACAGGGTTTCATAACGAGAGAGACGGCGGTGCTCCGGAGCCACCTTTCCAGTGCGGTTGTGGAACCGCCACGGAGGATCAGCAAGAACGGTACCGAATCTCCGACCCTCCAACTCGCATGCGAGGTCGCTCGCGGCACTCATGCGCCTACCCCCTTTCGTCGTTTCTGCCCCGAGCGGAGTCTTACGATCTTACCGACGCGGCAACGAGTCGTGGCGCTGCTTCCCTCACCGTCGAAACCCTCTCGGATACGCCGCTGCAAATGCCACGCTGACTTCCGTGTAATGCCCAGCTCGCGATGCATCATCATCGACGATGCGCCTTTGAGTTCCCGATGTCCAAGTGAATAAGCTCGTTGACGACCGCTACTGCCTAGGTAACTGAGCGCGTAGGTGCTAGTCCCAGCTCAACGCCCCGCCGGTCTGGTATTCCGTCACCCGGGTCTCGAAGAAGTTCTTCTCCTTCTTGAGATCCATGATCTCCGACATCCAAGGGAACGGGTTCTTGACGCCGGGGAACTGCTCGGGGAGCCCGATCTGGGCCAACCGCCGGTTGGCGATGAACTGCAGGTATTCGGCCATGGTGTTGGCGTTCATGCCGAGCACGCCCCGCGGCATCGTGTCCCGGGCATAGCGCGTCTCGAGTTCCGTACCCTCGAGGATCATGCGCGTGGCGAGTTCCTGCATCTCGTCGTCCCACAGGTGCGGGTTCTCGAGCTTGATCTGGTTGATCACGTCGATGCCGAAGTTCACGTGCATCGACTCGTCGCGCAGGATGTATTGGAACTGCTCGGAGGTGCCGGTCATTTTGTTGCGCCGCCCCATCGACAGAATCTGGGTGAAGCCGCAGTAGAAGAAGATCCCCTCCATGACGCAGTAGTAGGCGATGAGGTTCTTCAAGAGCGCCTTGTCGCTCTCGACGGTACCGGTCTGGAAGTTCGGATCGGAGAGTTCCTTGGTGTACTTCAGTGCCCAGGACGCCTTGTGGGCGACGGACGGGACCTCGTGGTACATGTTGAAGATCTCGCCCTCGTCCATACCGAGCGACTCGATGCAGTATTGGTAGGCGTGGGTGTGGATCGCCTCCTCAAAGGCCTGGCGCAGCAGGTACTGTCGGCATTCCGGGTTGGTGATCAGCCGGTACACGGAAAGCACCAGGTTGTTGGCAACCAGCGAGTCGGCGGTGGAGAAGAACCCGAGGCTGCGCTTGACGATGACCCGCTCGTCGGCGGAAAGCGCGGCGTCGGACTTCCACAGCGAGACGTCCGCCGTCATGTTGATCTCCTGGGGCATCCAGTGGTTGGCGCAGCCGTCCAGGTACTTCTGCCAGGCCCAGTCGTACTTGAACGGCACGAGTTGGTTGAGATCGGCCCGGCAGTTGATCATGCGCTTCTGATCCACGGTGACGCGCTCGCTCGACTCCACCTCCAGCTCGCCCGACTCGCGATCCAGCCGCGCGGCGACCGCATCCCGGACAACTTGGCTCGGGGCGGTGCCGGCGGGTGCCGCGGTGGTCTCGACGGGCGCGGCGGCAACCGCGCCGTCGGGACTTGCCTCCGTGACGGCCGGTGCCTTGGCGACGGTCACCGGCGGAGGGTTCGGCAGGGCGACTTCCGGAACCGGCGCTATGCGTGTCGCCGCGAGTTCCGGCTGGGGGGGTGGGGGTTGATCGGCGACCGACGACGCCAACGCGCCGTTGACCGGTGCGGCTTCAGCCCCTGCCGCGCCGCGGTCTTCCGTCTCGACGAGTCGGTGCTCTACTGCTGGCGGTTCGCCTTGAGGTAGCGTCTCTTCTCGAAAACGTAGCGTCGGTCGTTCATCGCCCGAGAGCAGTCCTCGGGCCGACTGCCCGGCCGTCGCGTCTTCATCGTAGTCATCCCAACTCAACATGTTTCGTTCCTTCGAGTTTCTGCAATTCCCTTTGTGGTGATCATGCGCGGAGTCTAGTCGAGGCCAAAGTTAATCTGGCCGAACTAGCCCGAGTTCTCTAAGCCGAATCGCCATTGCCGTCGCGGAGACTCGGAATTGGTCTTTCATCGAAACGAACCTAGGGCCACCTATGCTCTCGCATCCCGCAATCGCTAGTTCCCATTTCAATAGACCATCCGTGCCCCGGCGTAGAGCCGTGTCGGGTTTCCCTCGCTGTAACAAGAACGCAAGGTCGTTGGTTATTCGAATCGGCGTTTTGAGGCCGAACGTGGTCTCGAGACGACGTTCAACCCCATGAGGCGGCATCGAATAGGCCGCCGCGAACCGGTTGGCTTCTCTCTCCTCCACTGGCAAGCTGACACGCCCGTTACCGTGGTGCGAGATAGGCCGATCACGGTGTTTGATCAAGTCTTGGTGCATCAGCCAATGACCAATCTCATGTAGTGTCGTAAATCGAACTTCCTCTGGCTTGAATTTCTCGGACAGGCAGATCAGCTTCAGTTCCCGATCCAATAGTCCAGCGACTTCGAAACCTGGCACATCCGAAGGTAGTTCGGCGTGATACTCAAGCTGTACGCGAACAACCTCTGCCAAGATCTTTGGGTCAAGAAGATCGACAGGATCTTCAGGAACAAGCGAATTCCTTTCGTTCTTGACTGCAACGCGCCACTGTTTGGCAATCGCTTCAATGCGATCTACATCAATGTACTGTTTTTTCAACATCACTAGTGCCCATAGGAATTACTGACACGCCTCGCAATCCGGATCGTCGATCGAGCAGGCTGCCGGCATTTCTGCCGGTTCACCGAGGCCCAGAGTCGGTTCTTCGGACGTGGGTGACGGCGCAGTCACGCCTGGGCCAATCGTCGGTTCCGTCGTCACGGCGTTCAATGAACTCCCGGGCATGTCGAGCGTAGACTTTTCGGTGCTAGTGGCACCGAGAGCGCGTAGGTAGTACGTGGTCTTCAAGCCGCGCAGCCACGCCATCTGATAGGTGATCTCAAGCTTCTTGCCCGATGCGTTGGCGACGTAGAGATTCAACGACTGCGCCTGGTCGATCCACTTCTGGCGCCGGGACGCGGCGTCCACCAGCCAGCGTGGCTCGACTTCGAACGCGGTGGCGTAGAGTCGCTTGAGATCGTCGGGGACGCGGTCGACGGCGGCGAGGCTGCCGTCGAAGTATTTGAGGTCGTTAACCATGACCTTGTCCCACAGGCCCTGGCGCTTGAGGTCGTGAACCATGTAGGGATTCACCACCGTGAACTCCCCGGAGAGGTTCGATTTCACGAACAGGTTTTGGTAACTCGGCTCGATGGACTGGGACACTCCGACGATGTTTGCGATGGTCGCTGTCGGCGCGATCGCCATCACGTTGGAGTTACGCATGCCGTTGGCGCGAACTCGCGCTCGGAGCTTGTCCCAGTTGAGGGTCGTAGACATATCGACCTGCAGGTAGTCCGGCCCGCGCTGGTCTCCGAGGCGCTTCAGCGAATCGATGGGCAGAATGCCCTGGCTCCATAGTGATCGCTCGAAGGTCGCATAGCTGCCTCGCTCCTTGGCGAGCTTGGACGAGGCCCCGATCGCATAGTACGACAGTGCCTCCATCGAACGGTCCGCAAACTCTACCGCGGCTTCGGAGGCATAGGGAATACGCTGCTTGTAGAGCGCATCCTGAAATCCCATGATGCCGAGGCCGACGGGGCGATGGCGCATATTGGACGTTCGAGCCTGCTGGACTGCGTAGTAGTTGATGTCGATGACGTTGTCGAGCATCCGTATTGCGGTCTTTACAGTCTTCTTGAGCTTCGTGGCGTCCAGCTCGCCCTTCTCGACGTGTTGGGCGAGATTGACTGACCCTAGGTTGCACACTGCAATCTCGTCGTTCGACGTATTCAGCGTGATCTCGGTACACAGGTTCGACGAGTGCACGACGCCGGCGTGCTGTTGGGGAGACCGCAGGTTGCACGTGTCCTTAAACGTGATCCACGGATGTCCGGTTTCGTAGAGCATCGACAGCATCTTGCGCCATAACTCACGTGCACCGATGCGTTTATGGAGCTTGATCTCGCCGCGCTCGGCCTTGGCCTCGTATTCGACGTAGCGCCGTTCGAAGGCCGCGCCGAAAAGGTCGTGTAGATCGTGGACCTCGTTGGGTGAGAAGAGCGTCCATGGTGCATCGTCAAAGACGCGTTTCATGAACAAGTCTGGAACCCAGTTCGCGGTGTTCATGTCGTGGGTACGCCGACGGTCGTCACCGGTGTTCTTGCGCAGTTCCAGAAACTCCTCTATGTCAAGATGCCAAGTCTCGAGGTACGAACAAACCGCTCCTCGCCTCTTTCCGCCCTGATTAACTGCTACCGCCGTGTCGTTGACGACCTTTAGGAAAGGCACCACACCTTGAGACTTACCGTTCGTACCCTTGATGTATGAGCCGAGTGCACGAACCGGCGTCCAATCGTTGCCAAGGCCACCCGCCCACTTGGACAGCAAGGCGTTGTCACGAATTGCGCTGTAGATGCCGTCGAGGTCATCCGACACCGTAGTCAGGTAACAAGAGGAAAGCTGCGAGCGCATCGTGCCCGCGTTGAACAATGTCGGCGTCGAACTCATGTAGTCGAACGACGAGAGCAGGTTGTAGAACTCGATGGCGCGTGCTTCCGGATCGTCCTCCTGGATCGCGAGACCCATGGCGACCCGCATGAAGAACACCTGTGGCAACTCGATGCGAGTGTCGCCGCTGTGGATGAAGTAACGGTCATAAAGCGTCTGGAGCCCGAGGTAGGTGAACTGAAGGTCGCGGTCGGGTTGTAGCGCGCGGCCTAGGCGCGCGATGTCGAAGCGCTTGAGTTCAGGGGCCAGAAGTTCGAGTTCGACACCTTTCTCGATGAACGCAACGAGCGCCCGTCCGTAGATCTCTGCCATCTCTGCCTGGGTGGCTTGGGCGACGCCGCCCTCGGTACTATCAACCTCGACCCCGAGAAGCGTCAATGCCTCGGTGCGAAGATCGTCGAGCAGGAGCCGGGCAGTGACGTAGGTGTAGTTGGGTTCCTCTTCGACTAAAGCGCGCGCAGTCATGACGAGCCCGGCCGAGACGTCCTTCATGGTGATGCCGTCGTAAATGTTGGCCAGTGCCTCGTTGATAATCCGCTCGGGATCGACGTCCGTAAGGTCTAGGCACGCTTCCGCTACCAGCGTGCGAATTCGGACTTCCGGTAACGGCAGGCGGCTGCCGTCGGCGGCGATCACGTGAATGCCGCTCGTCCCTGCCGGCTCCTCGGCAGCCTCGGCGCTGGCGGCGCGAACCCGGGCTCGTTCCTCGCGGTAGAGAACGTAGTCCCGGGCCACCTTGTGCTCGCCCCCTCGCATCAGGGCCAGCTCCACCAGGTCCTGTATCTCCTCGATGTGGATGGTGCCGCCGGTGGGCATGCGCCGCCGGTAGGTACTGGTCACTTGGTCCGTCAGTTTCGCGACGATGTCTCGGACCCGCGACGAGGCGGCGGCGGTGCCGCCTTCGACCGCCAAGAATGCCTTGGTAAGCGCCACCTGGATCTTGTCGTCGTCGTAGGGGACCACCGAGCCGTTGCGCTTGATGACGCGGAGCTGACCCGGGGCGGTTGCCACGATGGACGGCGAGGGAGGGGAAGAAACGTGTTCCGCCCCGAGGGCAGCGTCCGCTACTTTGGCTGCAACAGTCGAGGTGCTCGGCGAATCCGGTTGCATGGTCAATCGTTCTCCCTCGTTACGCTATGCCAAGTAACTGGTTATGCATCCAGTACTATAGCACTGTACCCGGGCTTGAAGGAACTCTCCGACCATGCAACGGCCAAAATGCCAAGAGGTCTATTTATCGACTCGATCCAAAAAGTAGTCGCTTCTCGTCAACCCTCGTTCCGTCGTCTCGATCAGTGGGTTCCCCAACCCCAACATATAGGTCTAGTTCAACTGCAAAACCCCAACATACGGCGGTCTAGGCCTCATTGCAACCGCTTTTTCGTTGTGGATTTCCTGGGCATAGAAGGTCGCTTTGCTGTATACAACCTGCGCGTACGCAAGACTCTTAGGCCACAGACTCTCCACAGGTTGTCCCCACTCCGTCCGAACTGTGGGGAACCACGGGCACAAGCTGTCGATATGCCGTGGCGAACCCTTGACCGTTTGGTTGATAACACGGTTCGTTAGCGGCTAATGTCGATGAGGGGGATCAAGCGGTACGAATCTCAAGTGGCCCACCTGCTCGCCATCGACCAGGGAACTTCCAGTTCGCGTGCGATCGTGTTCGATGCGCAAGGTCGTGTCGCAGCGACCGGTCAACGCCCTTTCGATCAGTTCTTTCCCCAAGACGGTTGGGTCGAGCAGGATCCGGAAGCCCTTTGGCAGTCCACCCTCGGCGCTGCCCGGGAGGCCATCGAGGCCAGCGGCGTCGCCCCGTCGTCCATCGCGGCCATCGGCATCGCGAACCAGCGCGAGACCACCCTCGTCTGGGATGCGGCGACCGGGGCGCCCGTGGCCAATGCCATCGTCTGGCAGGACCGCCGGACCGCGGAGCGCTGCGACCGGGCTCGCCAAGAGGGGATGGAGCCGGAACTCATCGAGATCACCGGACTCCTGGTGGACCCCTATTTCTCCAGCACGAAACTCGAGTGGCTGCTATCGCTCGAAGACGTCGCGCGGCGAGCCAAGGCAGGCGGGCTGCGCTTCGGAACCGTCGACAGTTTCCTGATCTGGCGCTTGACCAAGGGAGC
>JAPPND010000207.1:11912-15869 GCA_028818795.1 Gammaproteobacteria bacterium
GGCTGCGCTTCGGAACCGTCGACAGTTTCCTGATCTGGCGCTTGACCAAGGGAGCATGCCATGTGACCGACGCCACCAATGCCTCGCGGACCCAGTTGTTCGACATCGGCCGCCAGGTTTGGAGCGAACGTCTGCTCGACTATTTCGGCGTGCCTGCGTCCGTGCTGCCCGACGTTCGAGACTGCGTCGGCGAATTCGGAATCGCCGATGCCCAGTGGTTCGGCGCGCCGATCCCGATCTGCGGCGTCGCCGGCGACCAGCAGGCGGCCTTGGTCGGCCAAGGATGCCTGGCACCGGGTCTGACCAAGAGTACCTATGGCACGGGCTGTTTCCTGATCGCGAATACCGGCGCAGATCGGGTGCGCTCAGAGGCCCGACTGCTGACCACGGTTGGCTACCGGGTCGCCGGCGACACCTGCTATGCCGTGGAAGGGAGCATTTTCAACGCTGGAGTTGCCATCAAGTGGCTGCGCGACAAGGTGGGATTGATCGAGACGGCGGCCGAGTGCGAGGCCGTTGCCCAACGCATCGGGGGCGACACCGGCGGTGTCTACGTGGTGCCCGCGTTCACGGGTTTGGGAGCGCCGCACTGGCGGCCCGATGCGCGCGGTCTTGTCACGGGACTCACACTGGACACGGGTGCCGACGAGATTGTCACCGCGACGCTGAAGAGCATTGCCTTCCAGACAGCCGACCTGCTGACTGCCGCCGATGACGACGGTGTGCCTGTCAGGGTGTTGCGCGTGGACGGCGGCATGGTCGGCAACGACTGGTTCTGCCAGTTCCTGGCCGATGTCACGGATCTTGAGGTGGCCCGCCCCGTCAATACCGAAACCACGGCCGTGGGCGCCGGGCTGCTGGCCACCGTCGGTGCCGGCGTGTACGCCGACCTGGAATCCGCTGCCGGTGCCTGGCACCTCGATCGTCCAGACCGGACGTTCACGCCGGCGGCGACGCCGGCCGCGAGATCAACATGGCTGGGTGGCTGGCACGCCGCTGTGCAGCGTGCGCTCAGCGTTCCGGCCCTCGACCCCTTGACCGGCCTGCTCGACCGGCGCGGCTTCATGAGCGAGGCGGGTCGCCGGCTGCACCTGGCCGACCGTCGCGATGGATTCCTTGCCTTGCTCTACATCGACCTCGACCGCTTCAAGCAGATCAACGACGGTTTCGGCCACGCCGCCGGCGATGCTGTGCTGCATGCGTTCGCACGCGTTGCCCTTCAGGGCGTCCGCGACGACGACGTGGTCGCCCGGATCGGTGGCGAGGAGTTCGTCATCCTGCTCGGCGACACGCCGATGGAGGGTGCCAAGCGGGTAGCGGAACGAATCCGAACGGAGTTTCGCGGGGTAGCCGTGGAAGGTCTCCCGGACGACTTCGCGGTTACCCTTTCGGTTGGAATTGCGGCGAGCGAGCGCGGTGAAGAACTGGAGACCTTCATGGCGCGGGCGGACGCGGCGCTCTACGAGGCCAAGGCCGCGGGCCGTGACTGTGTTCGGCTTTACGAAGCACCTGCGTCGCGCACGATCGACGCCGATGCGTAGCAGATCGTATGGACGAGTTCACTTTGGCCGGCGGAATGAGCTCGGGCATGGATTGATGCGGTTGTCGAGAACGATGGCTGGGAGCGTCGGGGTGGACGCCGGACACGCGTCTCGTTTCAAGAGCCGATGGGCGGGGCTTTTCGGATTGTTGTTGACGTGTTCGATCGTGTCCGTCGCGCATGCGCAGCGCCTCGGTGCGATCGAACCTCGGAATGCGACCGAGCCGACTGCCCCGAGTTCGTGGCAGACAAAGATGGACTACACTCGGGCTGCGGTTTCACGCGCCATCGTCCTGCCGGCGATCGCCGACGTCGAGGCGGCACACGAGTCTGAGACCCCGAAACCTGGGCAGCCGTTGCGAATCGGGGTTGGTCGGCAGTTGCCCGAGATCGCCCGCGGTGACTTGGCACCGACGTTGACGTGGACGGCGTTGGCAGGCGGCTCTCGCGTGGCCGCATTGACCGTGCGCTCGCCGCGGGCCGGAGCGATCCGGGTGGCCGTTCGCGCAGCACTTCCGCCGGGGGCGGTATTGCGGTTCTTCGCCCTTGGGGACCCGAAACGGCAGTATCCCATTTTCAAGGGGGGCGACTTCGTAGAGCCGCGCGCCGATACGGGCCCGCAACCGGCGGATGGTGTGAGGACACGCTGGTCGCCGACAATCCCTGGCGACACCCTGGGTATCGAAATCGAGGTCGCCCCGTCGACCCACGAGGGCGATGTGTCGTTGCGCATCGTCGCTGTGTCGCACATCCATCTCCCCCCGGCGCAGACGTCGCGGTCCGGGCAGCGCCTTCGCACCAACGCCGCGGTGTGCGAACCGGTTCAGGTGGCGTGCAAGAGCCTGCCCAGCTGCCCGAACAACGCCGTGGCTAGGATTCTTTTCACCGACGAGGCGGGAGTTTCCTATGTGTGTACGGGTACGGCGGTCAATTCCGCACGTTCGCGCGACGAAAACCTCGACGCACCGTATTTCTTGACGGCGGCACACTGCGTCGCGTCTCAAAGCCTTGCCGACACCATCGAAACGCGCTGGCACTACGAATACGAGACCTGTGACGACACGGACGAGGAACCGGGCATTACGGAGCGTTTCGGCGGGGCGGAACTCGTGGCGAGCGACCCCGATACGGACGCCTCGCTGCTCCGGCTACGGGTCGCATTGCCGAACAACGCCTGCCTGGCCGGATGGAATAGCGATGTCGGGTGGGAGTCGGGGACCGAGGTGACGTCGCTGCATCACCCCGACGGCGATCCCAAGCAGTGGGCGGGCGGCAGCATCGATTCGACGGGTTTCGGCGACGATGTCGACGCGATCAAGGTGATGTGGACGGAAGGGATGATCGCGGGCGGGAGCAGCGGCGCTGGACTGTTCACCACGGTGGATGACAATGACGTGCTGATCGGCACGCTCATCGGCGGGCCGGCGTGCACGGCCGAAGATCCCGTCGACTTCTACGGGCGCTTCGACCGGTTCTTCGACAATCATGCGGGCATTCATCTTCAACATACGGATCCGCCCTCGGAGGACGACCACGGTGACACCGTGGCGGCGGCGTCTCCCGTGGTCGTCGGGTCGGAGGCGTCGGGAGAGCTCGCCGATGGGGCGGACGCGGATGTGTTCAGGATCGTCGTCCTACGCCGCGGCACGTTGACGGTCTACACGACGGGGTCGCTGGACACGGTCGGACGTTTGAAGCGGGAGGACGGCAGCACGATGACCTACAACGACGACGCCAACTTCCCGATCGACACGAACTTCAGGATCGAGATCGACGTCGCCCGCGGCACCTACTATGTGAAGGTGACGGGCTATGACGAGACTGAGGTCGGGGACTATCGGCTGGTGGTCGAGTTCACGCCCGCTGAGTCCAAGATTCTCGTGCCGTTCTTCCTTGCCGCGGCCGCACTCGAGAGCGACGGCCGCCAGGGATTCGTCCGCGTCGTCAACCATTCCGACCGCGCCGGCGACGTGCGGATCATGGCGACCGACGACGCGGGAACGAGCCCCGACGCGTTAACACTCGCCCTCGAAGCGGCCGAGACGCAGGCGTTGAACTCGCAGGATCTAGAGGCCGGCAACACCGACAAGGGTCTGTCCGGCGGCACCGGCGCGGGGACGGGCGACTGGCGTTTGGAGTTCGATTCGGATCTCGAGATCGAAGTGGCGGCGTATGTGCGCACAACAGACGGCTTCCTGACCGCCATTCACGACGTCGTAGCGCTCGACGAATTCACCGGCTTCTACTACGTGTCCATTTTCAATCCGGGCAGCAACGTCAACCAGCGGAGCCGACTGCGCTTGATCAATCCCGACCCGGAGAGCGCCTCGAACATCACGATCACGGCCCGCGACGACGCGGGCGCGGCCGGGGAGTCCGCGGTCGAACTGCAACTCGCCGCCGGGTCGGCCCGAACG
>JAPPND010000182.1 GCA_028818795.1 Gammaproteobacteria bacterium
TTGATGATCGATCCGGTATTGCGGGTATCCGTGGCGAGAAACCGACAGACGTTGCGTTCGGTGGCCTTCCCCTTGCCGTAGAGGGACTCGAACAGCTCGCCGGAACCGGTGATGTCGATCAGCGGCCGCCAGCCCAGCGGCAGCCGCACGGGCAGATCCATGATGAGGTTGGTGTTGACGGTGATGAGACGTGCCGTGGACTCCGCACGCTCCAGGTACCGCCCGAGCCAGTAGACGCGCTCGGCGACGCGCGACAGCACGTTGGCGGTCACGACGGTTGTTCCTTGGTGGCGCGTTCCACGACCCAGGTGTCCTTGCTGCCGCCGCCCTGGGACGAATTGACCACGATGGAGCCCTTGCGCATGGCGACGCGCGTCAGTCCGCCCGTGGTGACGTAGACGTCCTTGCCGGACAGGATGAACGGTCGCAGGTCGAGATGGCGGGGTTCCACTGCGGTACCCGTTAGCGTAGGGGCGGTTGAGAGCGTGAGTGTGGGCTGGCCGATGTAGTTGCGGGGGTTAGCGCGGATCACCCGGACGAACTCGTCGCGTTGGCGTCGGGTGGAGTGCGGGCCGATCAGCATGCCGTAGCCGCCGGACTCGTTGGCGGGCTTGACCACAAGGTCCTGGAGGTTGTCCAGGACGTAGTCGCGGTGCTCCTTCTCCGCGCACCGGTAGGACGGCACGTTGGCGAGGATCGGTTCTTCGCCTAGGAAGTAGCGGATCATGTCGGGTACGTAGGTGTAGATCACCTTGTCGTCCGCGACCCCGCAGCCGGGAGCATTGGCCAATGCGACGTTTCCCGCCTGCCACGCCTGCATCAATCCGGGTACGCCCAGCATCGAGTCCTTGCGGAACGCCCGCGGGTCGAGGAACAGGTCGTCGATTCGTCGATAGATAACATCGACGCGTTCCAAGCCGCTGATGGTCCGCATGTAGACGCAATCGTCGTCACCCACCACGAGATCCGATCCCTCGACGAGTTCCGCGGCCATCTCCAGGGCGAGATAGGCGTGCTCGAAGTACGCCGAGTTGAAGATGCCCGGGGTGAGCACGACGATGCGGGGCGTGCGCACGTCTCGGGGCGACAGCGAGCGCAGGCAGGCGGCAAGCTCCGACGGGTAGTCGTCGACCGGGTGAATCGCGTAGTGCTCGAAGAGTTCGGGGAAGATCCGCTTCATCACCGCCCGGTTTTCCAGCATGTAGGACACGCCGCTCGGCACCCGCAGGTTGTCCTCCAGCACGTACAGCGAACCGTCGGCATCGCGCACCAGGTCGGAACCGCAGACGTTGGACCAGACGCCGTAGGGCGGGTCGATGCCGACGCAACAGGACCGGTACTCCCGGGACTTCATGACGTAGTCTTCCGGTACCACGCCATCGCGCAGGGAACGCCGGTGGTGGTACACGTCGTCGATGAAGGCGTTCAACGCCCGAACGCGCTGTTCGAGCCCGCGAGCGATTTCGTCCCACTCGCGCTTGAGAATCAGGCGCGGCACGATGTCGAACGGCCATTCGCGGTCGATGTTCGCGCCTTCGTGGTAGACCGAGAAGGTGATTCCCATGGACCGGATGGCCAGGTCGGCCGCGGTCTTGCGCTCCTGGAGTTCCTCGTCGGAGAGCTTGGCGAGTGCCTGGACGAGTTCGCCCGCCCCCGCTCGCGCACGACCGCTCGGCAGGACCAGCTCGTCGTGGAAGCCCGCCGATTGGTAGGCACGCCAGTCGATGGTCATGTCGCCGCCGAGACGAGTTCGTGTACGAACCGGAGCTTTTCGACGACCGCTTCGGTCAGCGAGAACGGGTAGGCGTCGTCAAGGCCCATGCTGCGGTTCAGGTCGTTCATCGTCGGTGCCAAGGCGCGCCAATGGTCGACCATCCCGTCGAATGGCAGGCCGGAGCCGGTCGGGTCTGCCAATCGGACGCCGCCGATGGCGAGTCCGTCGTCGGCCGCGGTCTGTAGCGTATCGACCATGTGCAGATAGTGCCCCCAGCACTCTGCGAAGTCCTCCAGCGGGTGACTCGAAGCGTAGGCGACCACGTAGTCGTGCTGCCAGCCCGGCGGCGGCCCGTCCCGGTAGTACGCATCCAAGCTGTCCTGGTAGTGCCGGCGTTCGTCACCGAATCGGTCGCGGAATCCGTCGAGTGCGTCGTCGTGGGCGACCAGTCGCTGCCAGTAGTAGTGCCCGGATTCGTGCCTGAAATGACCGAGCAGGGTGCGGTAGGACTCGTTCATTGCGAGGCGCATTTCCTCGCGGAGGACCGGGTCCGCCTCAAGCAGGTTGATGGTTATTTCGCCCTGGGCATGTCCGGTGGTGACTTCGTCGTGGGCGTCGAGGGTTGGGTGGGCCTCGTCCAGCCGGGCGTCGGCAAGAATGCGAAAGGCCAGACCGTCGATGCGCTCGGCGCGGCCCTCCACGGGCAGTCCCAGGCTTAGCAGCGTGAACAGGAGCCGTCGCTTGGCCTTCTCCACCTCGTGGTAGAGACGCACGCGCCGCGCTTCGGAGAGGTCGGGGATGACTTCGTTCAGGGCGCAGGCGGTACAGAAGCCGCTCCTACCGGCGGTGACGAGCCAGTTGCATGTGCCGGGATAGGCATGGTGCGCACAGCGCTCATCGGATGACTCCACGACCCGCAACGCCAGGTTCGCGGGGTCGAAGACCAGTTCCCGCCCGCACCCCAGGCAGCGGTCGTTCTCGAAGTAGACGCGGTTGCCGCAGCTACACCGGAAAGACCGCACGTCTATTAGCGGGTCAGGACCCGTTCGTGATTGCCTCCAGCACCTTCGGCGGCGACAGGGGCAGTTCGGTCATGCGGACGCCCACCGCGTGGCTGACGGCGTTGCCGACCGCGGCCAGCGGCGCGACGATGGGTGTTTCGCCGCAGCCGCGAACGCCGTAGGGGTGGTTCGGATTGGGGACCTCGACGATCTCGGTGTCGATCATCGGGAGATCGGAGGCCACCGGTACGCGGTAGTCGAGGAAGCCCGGGTTGTCCAGGACGCCGTTGTCGTCGTAGATGTATTCCTCGTTCAATGCCCAGCCGATGCCCTGGGCGGCACCCCCCTGCATCTGTCCCTCGACGTAGTCGGGATGTATCGCGGTGCCCGCGTCCTGGATGGCGGTGAAGCTCGTCACGGTTGCGCGGCCCGTTTCGCGATCGACATGGACGTCCGCCATGTTGACGGAGAAGGCCGGTCCCGGGCCCTGGGCGGTCAACGACGCCCGTCCGGAAATCGGTCCGCCGGTTCGAGCGGCCGTTCTCGCCAGGTCGGTCAGCGAGAGAGGCTCCGCCTCGACGTTGACGCCGGGCACCGGTCGTGCCTCGCCGTCGGACCATTCCACTTGGTCGGGTTCGATTCCCCAGCTTGCTGCTGCCCGGGCCTTGAGTTGGCGAATCACGTCCTCGCAGGCGCGGATCACCGCGAGCCCGGTGGCGAAGGTGGTGCGGCTGCCGCCCGTGGTCGCGCAGTAGCCGGTGGAGTCGGTGTCTGCCACGCGAATGCGCATGCGTTCGTAGGGTACGCCCAGGGTCTCCGCTGCCATCAGCGCCATGGACGCTCGGCTGCCGCCGATGTCGGGGCTGCCCTCGACGATCTTGACCATGCCGCTGTCGGTGATGTGGACTTCGGCGCTGGACTGGTTGCCGCCGTTGAACCAGAAGCCCGCCGCCACGCCGCGTCCCTCGTCCTCTCCGAGCGGCTTCGCGTAGTTCGGATGGGCCTTCGCGGCTTCGAGGCACTCCCTCAAGCCCACCGGGCCGAACGTTGGGCCGTAGGCCGCGTGGGTGCCCTCGCTTGCGGCGTTCTTCAACCGGAAGTCGATGGGATCCAAGCCGACGATCTCGGCAAGCTCGTCGATCACGGACTCGCCCGCGAACATGGACTGCGGGGCGCCGGGTGCCCGGTAGGCGGCGACGCGGGGTCGGTTGACCACCACCTCGAAGCCCTCGATGAGCACGTTGTCGACGTCGTACGGGGCGAAGATGCACATGGCGCCGGCGCCGAGCGGACTGCCGGGGAACGCACCCGCCTCGTAGATGAGCTTGGCGTACATGCCGACGATGGTGCCGTCGCGCTTGCAGCCGATCTTGATCGTGTTGACGGTGCCGGACGCCGGTCCCGTGGCGCGGAATACGTCCTCCCGGGTCATCACCATCTTCACGGGCCTGCCGCTCTTCTCGGACAGCTTCACCGCCAGGGGCTCCAGGTAGATCGTGGTTTTGCCGCCGAATCCGCCGCCGATTTCGCTGGCGATGACGCGGATGTCGCCCTCGTCCATGCCCAGCGCCATGGCGGTCATGCTGCGCACGCCGAAGTGGCCCTGGGTGCTGCACCAGACGGTGGCCTGGCCGTCCTCGTTGAAGCTCCCGACACAGGCGTGGGGCTCGATGTAGCCCTGGTGGACCATAGGCGTCACGAAGGTCCGTTCTACGATCTCGTCGGCCTTGGCGAAGGCCGCCTCGACGTCGCCCTTGGAGATGACTTGCTTCTTGACCAGGTTGGTGGATGCCGTGGACGGCTCGGGCAACCCCTGGGTGCGGAGATCGTCGTGCAGGATGGGCGCATCGGGTTCGAGTGCCTGGAGCGCGTCGGTGACGGCCTCGAGAACCTCGTAGTCCACGACAACGGCTTCGGCCGCCGCTTCCGCCGCTTGCACGGAGGTCGCGGCGACGGCGGCGACGGCATGACCGTGATAGAGCACCTTGTCGCTGGCGATCAGGTTGTTGTTGAACCCCTTGCGGCCGAAGCTGAAATTGGTCCGGTCCGGAAAGTCGGCGGCGGTGATGACCGCCAGCACACCCGGCATGGCTTCGGCGCGGGACGTGTCGATGGAGCGTATGCGTGCGTGGGCGTGGGGACTTCGCACCACCTTGCCGTGCAGCATTCCCGGCATGGCGTGGTCGGCGCCGAAATTGGCGCGTCCCGTGACCTTCTCCAACCCGTCGGGGCGAACCGGCCGTGTACCGATGTATTTCAGACCTTGTGCGGCACTCATGCCCCCTCCTCGTTTCGTGGCCGTTTAACTATACGATGGAAAACGTGGCGAGTGTCTCGGTCCGGTTGAACTTGCCTTGGGCGCGGCGTGTCACACAGACTGCCGCTTAAGGGTTTGGAGACAGGCGATGGGCTACAACACCTTGCACGAACGGTTCAAGCGGATCGGCGACCTCAACCACGCCTTGGCCATGCTGTCCTGGGACGAGGCGGTGATGATGCCGAGGGGCAGCGGCACGGTGCGCGGCGAAGCGTTGGCGACGCTGACGGGAATGGTTCACGAACTCACCGCGGCGTCGGAAACCGGTGAACTCGTGGATGCCGCGGTACGGGAGGAACTCGATCCCTGGCAAGCCGTCAACGTGGAGAAGATCCGCCATGACTGGGTGACGGCGCGCGCCGTGCCCGCCGACCTCGTGAGAGCGTTGTCGCTTGCTGCGTCCGCCTGCGAGCAGACCTGGCGCCGTGCGCGGGGCGAGAACGACTGGGACGCGGTTGTGGACGGATTGCGCACTGTCGTGGACCTCACCCGCGAGAAGGCCCAGGCGTTGGCCGGCACTCTCGAATGCGAGCCCTACGACGCGTTGCTCGACAACTACGAGCCGGGCCTGACCCGCACGGTCATCGAGGCGGCGTTCGACGAACTGGGTGCCGTGCTCCCCGACATGGTGGATGATGCGATGGCTCGCCAGCAGGTGGGCAGCGTGCCGCAGGGGCCGTTCCCCATCGAACGCCAGGAGACCCTGGGCCGGGCGCTCATGGCCGAGGTCGGGTTCGACTTCGGCCGCGGGCGGCTCGACGTGAGCCATCATCCCTTCTGCGGCGGCGACCCCGACGACACCCGCATCACCACGCGCTACAACGAGCACGACTTTCTGGAGTCGATGTTCGCCGTGCTTCACGAGACCGGCCACGCGATGTACGAGCAGGGCCTGCCGAGGGGGTGGCGCAACCAGCCGGTGGGCCATGCCGGCGGGATGGCGTTGCACGAGAGCCAGTCGCTGCTGATGGAGATGCAGGTCTGCCGGGGCGCGCCGTTCATCGAGTTCGCGGCGCCGATTGTCCAGCGTGCTCTGCTGGGCGCCGAAACGGATGCCCCGGAGTGGCAGCCGGACAATCTCGTCAAACTTGCTGCCAAGGTCGAGCGCGGCTTCATCCGGGTCGATGCCGACGAACTAACCTATCCCCTGCACGTCATCCTGCGCTACCGATTGGAGACGGCGTTGCTCACCGGGGGTCTCGCCGTCGCCGAGATTCCCGATGCGTGGAACGAGGGCATGTCGGCATCGCTCGGGTTGTCCACGGCCGGCAACTATGCCGACGGCTGCATGCAGGACGTGCACTGGTTCGCCGGATTGATCGGGTATTTCCCGAGCTACACATTGGGTGCCCTCATGGCTGCGCAGATCTTCCGTGCGGCGCGGAATTCGATTCCGGGTCTTGACGAGGCCATCCGCGAAGGGCGGTTCCCCGTCCTTTTCGACTGGCTGCGCGAGCATGTGCATGGTCGGGGAAGCATCAAGCGGAGCTTGGAACTGGTCGCCGACGTGACCGGTTCCCGGCTCGGAACGGATGCGTTCCTAGGGCACCTGAGGACACGCTACGGGCTCGACTAGCGCGAGTCCGTTGACTGCGACGAAACGGCCATTCGGCGTGCTAGGTGGCGTAGACTACGAGGCGGATGTCGTCCGAGATCAAGAGTGCGGAGCACTAGCTCACACTCAGGTTGCATATGGACAACTGCCTGATTCTGCTCCTTGACGGCCCGTGTACTCGCGGGACGCGCTAGCATGACGACGCGGGGCCTACTGACGATGCTGCTGGCCGCGGCCAGTCTGACTGCGGCAACGGCCGAGGAGCAGGAACCGGCCAAGGATGACGAGCCACCGATCACGGCGGAAGAGATCCTGGCCAACCCGTTGAGCGAGGAAGCCTACGAGCAATCCTCCCGGTGTCTCTCCACGGGGAAATACCGCCGCGTTGAGATCATGAACCACCAGATCCTGGTGTTCCATGGCCGTGGCGACGAAAAGTGGCTCAACATTCTCCCCAACCGTTGCATGGGCCTGCAGCCCGACATGATCCTGCGTATCGAGAAGCGGGGCATGCGGCTTTGCGCCAGGGACCAGTTCAGGGGTGTCCCGCGGTTCCGTCCCGAGGCGCCCTCGATGCCGTGCACGCTCGGCGAATTCCACCCGACGCGTCCGGAGAACGTCACCGCCATACGCGATGCCATCGAAGCGGGCCAACAGACCACCACGGTCGACCGGACGGTCCGCTCCGCAGGGCGTGAAACCGAAGGCGGCGACAAACCGGAGTCGAACGGCAACGGCCAGAGACTAGCGCCGTAGGAGTTTCGCGCGCTAGGGGTCTGCCAAGCGCTCTCCAAGTAGCCCGAGGGCACGGTGCAGGTCCGGCGTCGTGTCGAGGAGCGGCGCCATGGGATCGCCGAGTCGCTCGAGTCGGTCGACGGCGTTCTTCAGGTTGTGGTTCGAGTTGTGCAGGTCATCGTCGAGTTCGGACCACTCGATCGGCATCGACACGGAAGCCGCGACCTCGGCACGGGCGGAGAACGGCGCCACCAGCAACTGGCCATGGCCGTTTTGCATGAAGTCGACGTAGACCTTGTTCTCGCGCTGGCTCACCACGCGCGTGATCGTGGCGATGCCGCCCCGACGTACGACGACGACCCGGGCGAGCAGTTCGCCGAGTGTTTTGGCCTGGCCGTGGGTGAGTTGGCGGGCAAGCGGCAGCAGTATGTGCAAGCCGCTCGCGCCGCTGGTTTTCGGGAAACCCGGCAGGTCGATCTCGTCCAGGAGCTCCCCGATGACCCGGGCGATGTCCACCACGTGGGCGAACGGCGCGTCCTTGGGGTCGAGATCCAGCACGCACCAATCCGGGTGTTCCAGGTCGGTGATTCGGCTGTGCCAGGCATGGATGGGAATCGCGCCCATGTTGGCCAGGTACTTGAGCGACTCGACGTTCTGTACGACGAAGTAGTTGACCTCGCGTTCGGCGCTCTCGCTCCACAAGGTCTTGCGCGTGAGCCAATCGGGAACGAAGGCGGGCGCGTCGCGTTGGTAGAACGACTTGCCGTGGATGCCGTCGGGAAACCGGGTGAGTACCAGCGGGCGGTCGACGAGATAGCGCAGCATCCACGGCGCGACGTTCTCGTAGTAGTCGATGAGATCGCCCTTGGTGAGGCGGCGCTCCGGAAAGAAGATCTTGTCGCGATTGGTGACGATAACCTCGCGCACGGGCTCGGGGTCGAAGTCGACGTCTGGGGGCTCGTCGTATTCGCTCACACACTCTCTGGGCGCCTTGTCGTCCCGGAACCGGACGAAGATGGGGTGGCGCAGATTGCCGTCTGCGGAGTATTCCCGGAACTCCACTTCGCAGACCAGGACGGGCTCGACCCAGCGGTGCGTGGCGTCGTCGGACAGGGGTTTGCCTTCTCCGAGTTCCGCAAGCCGCGACTTGGCCTCCCGGCGTTTCGATTCGGATAGGCCCGACCCGGCGCGCCCGCAATAGACGAGTTCATCCCCACGGCATTCGGCGAGCACCAGGGCGCCGATGTCCGCAGCGTTCGTTTTCGTCGGCGTCCAGCCCGCGACGACGAAGTCCGCCGACCGTCGGGCCCGGACCTTGCGCCAGGCGTCGCTGCGACCGCTTCGGTAGGTCGAGTCCGCCCGTTTGCCGATGACGCCCTCGAGTCCCAGTCCGGTCATTCTCTTGAATGTCTCGATGCCATTGTCCTCGACATGCGCCGAGTACCGGATAGGTCCCAAGGCCGGGAGCATCTGCTCGAGCAGACGTTTGCGTTGCAGCAAGGGCTGGCCCTTCAGGTCGTAGCCGCAGGCATCGAGGAGATCGAAGGCGTAGCACCTGACCGGGTCGTGCATCGACGCCCGCGCCAACACCGGGGCGCCACGCAGGGCGGCGCGTTGCTGAAGTCGGGCGAAGCTCGGGATTCCGCGACCGTCGAGTGCCACGACCTCGCTGTCGATGGTGAATTCGCGATACACAAGCCTTCGCGCGCATTTCGCGATCTCGGGGAACAGCGCGGTCAGGTCGATGCCCCGGCGCGAACGCAGCGTCACCTTGTCGTCGCGGCGCTCGATCATCAGCCGATAGCCGTCGTACTTGATCTCGAACACCCAGCCGTCGCGGTGGAAGGGCTCCGAGGGTGTGGCAAGCATGGGCTCGTCGCGTGCCGGCTGCGTGGGCGGCGGCGGCGGGTCGAGGGATTGGATGTCGTCGGCGAGGGCGGATTCGATGTCCTCGGCTTGGCCGAGGCTCTCAACGGTGAGCCCCGACAGTACGGAGTCGTCGGAGAGCGTACCCGTTCGTGCCCATCGGTCGCGCTCCTTGATGAGCAACCACTCCTTGCCGGTGTTTTCCCTCCCTTTCAGTTTGACGAGGGTGAACCGCCCGCGCAGCTTGTGGCCATTCAAGTCGAACAGGAGTTTTCCGTCTGAGAATCCGGTCGCGAAGTCCTCCAGTTCGACGTAGGTGCCCTGATCCCAGACGATGACGTTGCCCGCGCCGTAGTTGCCTTCCGGGATGATGCCCTCGAAGTCGGCGTAGTCGAGGGGGTGATCCTCGACCATCGCGGCGAAGCGCTTGTCCTCCGGGTCCATCGACGGCCCCTTCGGCACCGCCCAGGAGCGGAGGACGTTGTCGACCTCCAGCCGGAAGTCCCAATGCAGCCTTGTCGCAGCGTGTTGCTGGACGACGAACAGGCGTTTCGATCCGGTGGCGCCTTCGCGCCGAACCGCGGCAAAGGGCTCGGGAGTAACGGAGGCGCGTCGCTTGGACCTGTACGTACCGAGGCTATCGAGGCTATCGCCGCTTGTTGAGGGCATAACCGATCCGGGCTATATTCCTTATCCGGCCTCGAATACAAGGGAGGTGTCGCATGGCCGCCCGTCCCATGGCTTCTGCAACCATCTCGTTTGGCTTGGTGTCGATACCCTGCAAGCTGTTCCCCACGGTCGACAATACCAACGCCGTTCGCTTCAACTACCTGAGCAAGGACGGCTCGCGGCTGCGTCAGCAGTATATCCGCGCCTCCGACGGGGAGATAGTTGAGCGGGAAGACCGCGTACAGGGGTACGAATTCGCCAAGGGCCAGTACGTCACGTTCACCGCCGACGAGTTGAAGGCGCTCAACGTCGTGGCCACCAACGCCATCGACATTGACGAGTTCATCCCCTTGGCGGACGTCGAGCGCCTCTACATCGAACGGGTCTACTACCTCGGGCCCGACAAGGGCGCGGGGCGTTCCTACCACCTGTTGCGCGCCGCCCTCACCAAGACCGGTCGTGCGGCGCTGGCGCGCTACGCCGCCCGGGGCAAGAGCTATCTCGTGCTCATCCGCCCGATGGGCGAAGCCCTTGTCATGGAACAGCTCAAGCATGCCGACGACTTGCGCCAGGTCGAAGAAGTGCCGCTCGACGTCTGCGAAGTCAACGACGGCGAGCTTGACCTCGCCGTGCAGATCATCGGTCAGCGGACCAACGACAAGTTCGAGCCGGAGAACTACACCGACGAGGTCAAGTCCCGAGTCCTGGAGTTGATCCAGCAGAAGATCGACGGCCAGGACATCTCCGTCGCCCCGGAGGAGAAGCCGGAAGCGAAGATCATCGACCTCATGGAAGCGCTTCGCCAATCCGTCGCGGATCACGGGGGTGCCGGCAAGGAATCCAAACCCGCGAAACGCGCCTCTGGCAAGCGCACTGCAGGGAAGGGGTCAAGTGGCGAGTCGGGGCCCGAGGGCGAAGAGGGGAAGGTGGCGGCGTCGGCCGGACGTCGCGAGGGCTGACGATCGGGACCACGCCATGCGGCCGATTCAATCGAGAGCCCGGGACGGCACGGACGCGGGCGGATATCGAACGCGTGAAGTTGCCGAGCTGACCGGACTCAAGCCGAGCCTGATCCGCCGTTTCGTTCAGCACCGACTGATCGAACCGACCCGGGGCAAATCCGGGGAGTTCCACTTCTCCTTCCAGGACATGGTGCTGTTGCGTACGGCCAAGGGCCTGCTCGATGCGGACGTGTCGCCACGCCGGACGCTGGGCGCGCTGATCAAACTTCGCGACCGGCTTCGGGAAGAGGGTGCCCAGCAGCCCCTGTCGGCGATGCGCATCTTCGCCGACGGCAACACGGTCGTGGTCCGGGACGAGGACGCGCTGTGGGACGTGGAGACCGGGCAGGGCCACTTCGCCTTCGAAGTGGAGCATCTGGCCGGCGACGTGCGCAAGATCGCCACCCGCAATCTGGCTATTGCGCGCGCCAGCGACGATCTCGACAGCGACGATTGGTACAACTTCGGTCTCGACCTCGAGGAGGTGGCGCCGGAGAAGGCACCCGAAGCCTACACCCGGTCGATCAACCTGAACCCCGGCAACGCGGACGCCCACGTCAACCTAGGGCGCCTTTACCAGGTCCGCGGCGACCTCAAGCATGCCAAGCGGCACTACCGGCTTGCCCTGGACGCTGTGCCGGAGCACGAACTAGCGCTCTACAATCTCGGTACGGTTTTCGATGAACTCGACGAACTGGACACGGCCGTCGACTATTATCGGCAAGCGGCGTCGATTCCGGATGCACACTACAACCTGGCCCGTATCTACGAGGTTAAGGGCGACGAGCTCAGCTACCTTCGGCACATGCGCCGCTATCAATCGCTGGTGGAAGCCGACTGACACTCGCCACGTCCCTAACGCGGGGCGGCCCTTTCTCGTTAGAGAGAGAATTTCTGCTTCTGCAAAGCTCGATGTGAATGATTTTCACTAGTAATATCAGTAAGTTACGTTGCGTTCCCGGTTCCATGCATGGACAATCACCGGCTTGGACGGACCAGGAAAAGACGCCATGAAGCCGCAAGACCCCAAGATCATCGAGTACCTCAATCGCGTGCTCAAGAACGAGCTCACGGCGATCAACCAGTATTTTCTGCACTCGCGCATGTTCAAGGACTGGGGATTGAAGGAACTCGGCGAACACGAGCACCAGGAGTCCGTCGACGAGATGAAACACGCCGACGCGTTGATCGAGCGCATCCTGTTTCTGGACGGATTGCCCAATCTACAGGATCTCGGCAGATTGATGATCGGCGAGGACGTCCCCGAGATGCTGCGCTGCGATCTCATGCTGGAGAACGACGCCATGCCGCTGTTGCGGGAGAGCGTGGCCTACGCCGAGTCCGTGGCCGACTACGTCAGCCGCGAATTGTTCGAGGACATCCTGAGCTCGGAAGAAGAGCACGTGGATTGGCTCGAAACGCAGCTAGAGCTGATCGACAAGACCGGGCTCAAGAACTACCTGCAGTCGCAGATGGGTTGAGGCCTTGGGACGACCCGCCAGCTAGGTCGCGCGCCGAACGTGCCGGCTTTCTGACAAACGGGACGGGACAACGCCGCCAAACGGCTCGAACGCGCCCGCAGGGGCGCGTCCTCGCCGTTTGGCCCCAGCCCCCACCCGTCCCCTGCGCTAGCGCCACAAAAGCCATTGCCTGGCGGCATCGCCTTTTGCCCCGGCCCCAGCCGCCCTAGCAACCCAGCCCGACCTTTCGGCTGACGCCGAAAGGTCCGACAGGTTGCTAGGTCTTTACCTTGCGGACGTACAGCACCATTTCGTGGTGAACTAGCTCGTAGCCGTGATCAGCGGCGATTTCGCGCTGCAGGTCCTCGATGCGTTCGTTGACGAACTCGGTCACAAGACCCGAGTCGACGTCCACCATGTGGTCGTGGTGAGCTTCGCTGGCCAACTCGTAAACCGCGTGGCCGTCGTCGAAATTGTGCCGCTCGACGATGCCCGACTGCTCGAACTGGGTCAGCACTCGGTAGATCGTTGTGATGCTGATGGCCTCGTCCAACCGGAGAAGCTGCTTGTAGACGTCTTCCGCCGACAGGTGATGCGGCTCGGCACGTTCGAGCACCTCGAGCACCTTCAGCCGAGGCATCGTGACCTTGAGTCCGGCGCGTCGGAGTTCCGTCTGTTGCGGGTCGCTCGGCACGGTTGAGAGGCTGCGTCGTGTGTGGTACTCACACTAGCGGTCAGTCCCCAACACGTCAACGAACTTTGCACAACGACGACATGTCCCGGCGCCTTGCTTGTGGCCACCCCCAGGTTGCGAGTCGATGAGCGCCCGCCCGCGGAATTCGGCGCTTGGCCGGGTCTTCGACGAGTTGGCGAGCCGCCGCGCAACGGGCTTGTCCGGGCTCGACGCCGACGACCTTTGCACCCTCGCGGAACTTGGCGTGTGCGTCGGCGGCGGCCGCGCCTACCTCGAACCAGACATCGAACTGCTGTCGGCGGCTGCCATACGCGGCGGACTTGCGCCGGCAACCCTGGGCTGGCTGCGCGACCTCGAGATACGCGCCCACATCGACAGCACCAACACGTCGCTGCTGGCGCAGGCGACGCATGCCCCGATCGCCGGGCGCGTTCTAGCCGCGGAAGTGCAGACCGCCGGGCGCGGTCGCCGCGGACGGAACTGGCTGAGTCCGTTCGGACGCAATCTTGCGGTCTCCATCGGCGTCGCAATCGCGCGGCCGGTGGCGGAAATCGGGGCGTTGAGCCTCGTCGTCGGGGTCGCAGTGCGTCGTGCGTTGGTGGAACACGGTCTGTCGGGCGTGGCGCTCAAATGGCCGAACGACATCTTGCTCGATGGCCGCAAACTGGCCGGAATCCTCATCGAATTGGTCCGGGCCGCAGCGCCGGTTGAGGTCGTGATCGGCATCGGTGTCAACGTGGGTTGCGCGGCGCGGGTAGCCGAGCGTATCGACCAGTCCATCGCCGACGTCGCGGAACAGATCGACGGTCCAACCCGAAACGCCCTCCTGGCGCGGATACTCGACCACGTCGTCGGGGCGTGCCGCGGATTCGACGCGTCGGGATTCGAACGCTTCCGCGACGAGTGGAACGACGCGCACTTTTGTCGTGGCACCCAGGTGGTGGTGACGCCCGCCGATGTCGGCAATCCGGAAGCCGGCGGGAACCCGGCCGCATCCGTTGCGGGCAAGGTGCTCGATGTCGGTCCCGATGGCGCCTTGCGGATCGAAACCGCAGACGGCGTCCGCGCGTTCACCGGCGGGGAAGTCACGATGCGCACCGCAACCGATTGATGGCGGGTTTTGGACATGACCGCGCTCGACATCGACATGGGAAACTCGCGCACCAAGTGGCGTTTCGGTGGATCGGTGGGTGCCCTGCCGTCTCCCGAAGTGCCGGCCTTGAACGTTGAGCCGAGCCGCGTTCGGGTGGCGACGGTTCTCCGCAATCGCGACGCGTTGGGACGCACCATCGCCGACCGCTACGGGGTCGTTGCGGAATTCGCGGCGACGGTCCCCGAGCTTGGTGGGGTGCGATGTGGCTACCCGGATCCGGCGCGTCTCGGCGTCGACCGATGGTTGGGAGTGGTCGCAGCGTGGCACAAGAGTGCCGGTCCGATCATCGTGATCAGCGCGGGTACCGCGGCGACGGTCGACTTTGTCGATGCCAACGGTCGTCACGAAGGTGGCCACATCGGGCCGGGATTGCGGTTGTTGCGGGATGTGCTCGGCCGGAAGACCGCGGACGTTCGTCCCGAGACATCGGTCGAGTCGTGCACCGCACCGGGCACGGATACCGAGACCGCGGTGTCCTCCGGGACATTCCTGATGCTCCTGGCGTTCGTCGAGACCGCAGTCAAGGGGTTTGCGGTCCGCCACGGCTACAATGCCGAGGTGTTCCTCACCGGCGGTGACGCGGATTTGCTCGCCGACGGTCTGTCGATGCCCGTCCGGTGCGAACCGCACCTCGTGCTGGATGGCTTGGAGATTGCACTGCCGTGAGTTCCAGTACCGCAGCAAACACCGGCACGGCCATCCGTTCGCTGTTGACGTGGCTCTTGGTTCTTCTCGTCGTGGCCAACATCGTCGTGTGGTCGGCTTGGCCCACTAGGGACAAGCTCGTGACGCTGGGCATCTTGGCGCCGCCGCCGATTGAGCGGGTGGATCTCGAGCCCCAGCCACTGCCCCCGATCGTCGAACGTGCCGATCCATCGTTAGGCCAACCTTTCGAGTTGCGCGCCGCTGCCGAACCCGAGAGCGAGAAGACCGAGAACGTCGGGCCGGTTCCCTCCGAAGAGGATCCCTCGGCTTCGCCGACAGCGCCGGGAATCGCCGGTCAACCGGCCGAGAATGCCCGACCGTCGTCGGATTTGCTCGATTGCGTCATCGTCGGCCCCGTGGAAAGCCGCGAAGGGCTAGAAGCGGCGGCGTTGCGACTTCGTTCGACGGGCGCGCGCGTCGACTCCCCGGAAGAACTCGGTGTCCTTGCATTGGACTACCATGTCTATGTCGAGCCGTCCGCTTCATGGCAAGCCGCCGAAGCAGTTCAAAAGGAACTGGATGCCCAATTCATTGAGGATACCGACATCATAAAGAGCGGCACCTACGAGAAAGGCGTATCGGTCGGCGTCCATCGCCACCGCAGCCTGGCGGAGGCGAGGCGCGACCGAATCGCCGGGCTGGGCTACGCCGTCAAAGTGCGCGAGCGCCATCGGTTGCGTGCCCGTGAGGTGTCCGCAGACGCGCTGGGTGGTCTCGACTACGAGCCTTGCCCGGACGACGGGGCCGGATGACGGATTCGCTTGCCGCCAGGGTGCCCATTACCTAACATCGCCGCCCCGATCCGACGTCCGTTCGATCGCCGCCATAGCTCAGCCGGTAGAGCAGCTCACTTGTAATGAGAAGGTCCGGGGTTCGATTCCTCGTGGCGGC
>JAPPND010000109.1 GCA_028818795.1 Gammaproteobacteria bacterium
GACAAGCCCGTCCCCTACGAGCGCATTGCCCAGAGGCACCCGCGGCGCATGATTTCCTTGGCCTGGGGGACATCGAAATCCTGCGCCACGTGCCCGAGCGAACTGTAGAAGACCCTGCCCGCCCCGTAGCGCTTCTTCCAGGCAACGGGCATCGTGACGCCCCGGACCCAGTCGATGCCCCAATGTTCGCCCCTGAAGGTCGTGGTCGCCAGCACCTCGTTGGACGGATCGACATGCATGAAGTACTGCTCCGAGTGCATCTGGAAATCGTCGAGGCCGGCGACGATGGGGTCGTCGCTGGCGATATTGACCTCGTAGTCGATGACGCCGCCCGGGTGGCAGATGAACTGGCCGCCGACCATGAACTGGTACTCGACGTTCAAGCGGAACGAGTCCGCCATGCCGCCGTGCCAGCCCGCGCAACCGGTGCCGGCGCGGATCGCCTTCAGCAGTCCGCCCTCTTGCTCGCGGCCGATCTGGGACATCGTCCAAACCGGGACGAGTAGATCGATTCCCGCCATGAACGATTCGTCCGCCAGAGCATCCAGCGAATCGGACACGGTGACCTCGTGGCCCTCCGCTGCGAGCACGTCCGCGAAAATGCCCGCGGTCTGTTCCGGTTCGTGACCGTTCCAGCCGCCCCAGGTGATGAAAACGCGTCCCATGATTACCTCGTCAGTCCAAATCGCCGTGCGCGAGTCCGGGTGGCAACGGTGCCGGCCTGTCCGGACGGCTCGCGAGTTCGACGTGTCGTCCCTCGGTGGAGGAACGGCCGAACGCGGCCATGATCTCCAGGATGTGGTGAGCCAGCCGGCCGTTGCAGCGGTGTTCGCGGCCGGTGCGGATGCCGACGCACATGTCGGCGAGACCGATGCTGCGCATGTTGTCCGTATAGCCGTGGGTGAGCGCCCGGTCTTCCCACTCGCGACCGCTGGACACGCGCACCACGCCGCCGAAACCGTTGGGATCCGGCGCCGACAGGCTGGCATCGACACCGTGTATCTCGATGAAGCGGTTGGTGTGCAGGCGCACGTCGAAACTCATCACCACGGTCGCCACCACGCCGGAGACGAACTCCAAGGTGCCCGCGGTGTGGGTATCGACCTCCACGTCGATCGACTCGCCGCGCCGGGGTTCGGAACCGATCGTGCGGGTGTCGCGGCCGCGGGTCGTGATGGCGGCCACACGTCGCACCGGCCCCAGGACGTGAACCAAGGCGGTCAGGTAGTAAGGCCCCATGTCGAACAGCGGCCCACCGCCGGGCTGGTAGTAGAACGCCGGGTTGGGGTGCCAGGCCTCGTGGCCGGGTCCCATCATGAATGCCGTTGCTGCGACCGGCGTGCCAACCGCACCTGCGTCGATCAGACCGCGAACCGTCTGATGGCCGCCGCCGAGGAACGTGTCCGGTGCACACCCCACACGCAGGCCGGCCGCGTCCGCCGCTTCGAGCACGCGTTGCCCTTCCGCCACGTCGAGGCCGAAGGGCTTCTCGCAATAGGCATGTTTGCCGGCTTCGATGGCGGCGATGTTCACCGCGCCGTGGGCGGCGGGGATCGTCAGGTTCAGGATGACTTCCACGTCGTCGCGCCCGAGCAGCTCGTCTACGGACATGGCCGGAACGCCGAAGCGCTCTTGCGTGCGCTCGGCCGCCGACGCGTCGATGTCAGCGCAACCGACGAAACGAAGGATGTCGAACGAGGCGGCGGCTCGGAGATACGCCGGGCTGATGGCGCCGCAGCCGATCAAGCCAATCGTTACAGGGTCCATGGTTGATTCTCCGCCCGAGCGAGTGATGTCAACGACGAGGATGCTCGTGCAGTTCGACGCGGTCGTAGATGGCCGTAACGTGCTTGAAGTCGATGATCAGGGAGTGGGAAACGTGGCTCGAGGGATCGTGCAAGTGATACTTGAAACGCTTCTGTTCGCTACCCTGGAGGAACGCGTCGTAGTCCCGGGACAATTCCCGGACATCGCTTAGGATCTCGGTGCTCCAAGTGCCGCGAAACGGCCCGAGCAACGCGCCGCCTTCTAGCGCAATGGTGATCTCGTGGTTGGTCAGCCCCTTCTCGCCGGCCATTTCAAGTCTTAAGGACATCCGTCGTCCGTGTACCATAGCACTCAGCTATCCCAATATCCCAACTTCGAACCTTGAGGGGGAAACACATGGCGCTATCGGCATTCGATCACCTCGTCGTCCGGGTCGGCGACCTCGACGAAGGCATAGCCACCTACCGCGACACGCTCGGGCTTGACCTCGACCGGACGGACGAGAACGAAGCGCTCGGCATAAAGCAGGCGTTCTTCAACCTGCCCGGCGGCGGCTTCATCGAGGTCGTGGCGCCATTCGATTCGCAATCGGCGGTGGGCCAGGCGCTCGAGAAGCGTGGCGAAGGCATCCACACGGTGGCTTTCGCGGTGGACGACTTGGACGCGGCCTGCGAGACCTTGAAGGCGGGCGGCGCCCGCCTGATCGGGGAAGGCCAGCCGGTGGTGTTCATCCACCCCCGCTCCACCCACGGCGTGTTGATTCAGCTATCGGCCAAGTAACGTCGAAGCTCCCGCGGAGTTGCGTGGTCAGCCCTCGGTCGCCGTCCGGGCTTTCTTGACGGCGCCAAACCAGCCGTTGGCCGGCGGCGACCAAAGGGCCCCCAGCGCACCAATGGCCAGTGCCTTGGCGACGACATCGCCGACCGGCAACGCCTGAACGGCAAGCACGAAGGACGGCGCGTTCACGAACCCCAGGATCGTGATCGCCAAGATGGCTACCGTGGCACCCCGCACCCAACCCGCGCCGGTATAGGCGGAATAGGCCAGAAAGCCCCACAGCACGACGAAGAATACGCGCGCGCCGTTGCTTTCGACTGCGTCGACGCCCAGCGCCCAGGTAAGCACCAGGATCACCGCGCTGCCGAGTAGCATGACGGCGCCCGCGGTTATCTGGGCAGGCCGGGGCGGCACGTCGTGATAGACGCCGCTGCTTTCCATCGGGTGACATCGCCGGGTCGAGGGGCGGCGAGTATGGTCACGCCCTGCTGGCGAATCAAGCGCAGAGGGCGCTCAAGGGCGCACGACAAATCCTTGGTGAACGGCGCGGGCGACCACAACGCGCCTGCAAGGGCGCGCGGTCGCCCCTACGGATGCGTTGGGTGTTGACCGGTCACCTCGTTTACACTCGTTTGATCATTTGGCACGAGGAGGATGTCGTGGGTCCGTTGACGGGATTCAGGGTCATCGAGTTGGCCGGCATCGGGCCGGGGCCTTTTTGCGGCATGATGCTCTCGGACATGGGCGCGGAAGTGATCCGTGTCGACCGGGTAGGCGGCGCTGGCAGGCGCCCGCGGGACGTGCTGTCCCGGAACCGGCGGTCCATCGCGGTGGATCTCAAGCAGCCGCAAGGCGTCGAATTGGTCCTCAAACTGGTCGAGACGGCCGACGCGTTGTTCGAGGGATTCCGACCGGGCGTCACCGAGCGACTCGGCCTCGGCCCGGACGAGTGCCTGGCGCGCAACGAGAAGCTTGTCTACGGACGCATGACCGGCTGGGGCCAGGATGGACCCATCGCCCACGCCGCCGGGCACGATATCAACTACATCGGCCTCGCCGGGGCGCTGCATGCCATCGGCGAGCCGGGGGGCAAGCCCGTCCCGCCGCTCAACCTGGTCGGCGACTTCGGCGGCGGCGGCATGCTGCTGGCCTACGGCCTGGTCTGCGGCATGCTGGAAGCGGCACGCTCCGGCAAGGGCCAGGTCATCGACGCCGCCATGGTCGACGGTGCCGCGTCGCTCATGGCGATGTTTTTCTCCATGGTCGGATTCGGGTTCAAGGACGAGCGGGGTTCGAACATGCTCGACGGCGGCGCGCACTTCTACAACACCTACGAGACGAAGGACGGTAAACATGTCTGCGTCGGCGCCATCGAGCCGCAGTTCTACGCCGAACTGGTCGAGAAGTCCGGCGTGGATCCGAACCGCTTCGGGCCGCAGATGGACAACGACCAGTGGGTCGACTTCAAGGCGGAGTTGACGGAGGTCTTCAAGTCCAGAACCCGCGACGAGTGGTGCGACATCATGGAAGGCAGCGACGTCTGCTTCGCGCCCGTGCTTTCCATTGTCGAAGCCCCGGACCACCCCCACAACCGCCACCGCGAGACCTTCGTCACGGTGGACGGGGTGACCCAACCCGCGCCGTCGCCGCGGTTCAGCCGCACCGAGCCCGAGATCTCGCATGCCGCCCGAATCCCGGGCGAAGACACCCGGTCGGTGCTTGCCGAGATCGGTCTCGATGGAAGAGAGATCGACACCCTGGAGGCCGCCGGGGTCGTCCAGGCATCCGCGGCCTAGTCGCCTTGGAAGACCGCGGCTACGCGGACGCCTACTGGGCGTCCATTGACGATCCGAGAGCGTTCTGGCGCCGGGCGGCGGAGCAGATCGACTGGTTCGAGTTCCCGACGTCGATTCTCGACACCGACGACAACGGCACGCCACGGTGGTTCCGGGGCGGCAAGCTCAATACCGCATGGCTCGCCCTGGATCGGCACGTGGCCGCAGGACGCGGCGACGACGTCGCGTTGATCTACGACTCGCCCGTCACCGGCCACATCGACCGCTACACCTTCGCCGAGCTGACCCAACGCGTGGCGCGCGTAGCAGGCGGCCTCGCCGACCTCGGCGTCGGCAAGGGCGACCGCGTCGTCGTCTACATGCCCATGATCCCAGAGGCGGTGATCGCCATGCTCGCATGCGCCCGCCTCGGGGCCGTACATTCCGTCGTGTTCGGCGGCTTCGCGGCCCCGGAACTGGCCGCGCGCATCGACGACGCGAAGCCGAAGGTCGTGCTGTCGGCATCCTGCGGCATCGAGTTCCAGACCGTCATCCCCTACAAACCGCTGCTGGACGAAGCCATCGAACTCGCCGAATCCAAACCGACGCGAACGGTGATCGTGCAGCGCCCGCAATGCAGCGCGGCGCTGATCGAAGCTCGCGACCTCGATTGGGCTTCCTGGGAAGCCGAGAGCGAACCGGTCGGTTGGGTCGAGGTCGACGCCTGGGATCCGCTCTACATCCTCTACACCTCGGGGACGACCGGGCAGCCCAAGGGCGTCGTGCGCGACAACGGCGGCCATGCCGTCGCGCTCAACTACAGCATGGGCGCGATCTACGGCTGCGACGCCGGCGACGTGTACTGGGCGGCGTCGGATGTCGGCTGGGTGGTCGGCCACTCCTATATCGTCTACGCGCCGCTCATCAAGGGTTGCGCCACGGTTCTCTACGAGGGCAAGCCGGTTCGCACGCCCGACGCGGGTGCCATCTGGCGCGTCATCGCCGAGCACGGCGTCAAGACGTTCTTCGTCGCCCCCACTGCTTTCCGCGCGGTGAAGAAGGAGGACCCGGACGCCGAACTCAAGGCGCGCTACGACATCTCGTGCCTCGACTACCTGTTCGTCGCCGGCGAGCGCCTGGACCCGCCCACCTACGAGTGGCTCAAGTCCGTAGTCCACACGCCGGTCATCGATCACTGGTGGCAGACAGAGACCGGCTGGTCCATCTGCGCCAACATGATGGGCGTCGCAGATGCCCCCTGCGCACCGACCCGACCGGGCAGTCCGAGCTTCCCGGTCCCGGGCTACGACCTCAGGGTGTTCGATGACGACGGCAACGAACTGGGCCCGGACCAGGAGGGCAACGTGGTCATCAAGGCACCCCTCCCCCCCGGTACCCTGCCGACGATCTGGGGCGACCACTCGCGATTCGAGGATGCCTACTGGTCGCGCTACCCGGGCTTCTATCTCACCGGCGACGGCGGCTACCGGGACGCCGACGGCTACGTCTACATCATGGGACGCGTGGACGACGTCATGAACGTGGCGGGCCATCGGCTGTCGACCGGGGAACTCGAAGAGGTGGTCGCGGCCCATCCGGCGGTGGCGGAGTGCGCCGTCGTGGGCATCGCCGACGAAGACAAGGGCCAGGTCCCCTTGGGCCTCGTTCTGTTGAAGGACGGCGTCAACGCGGAACTCGCCGCCTTGGAAGCCGAACTCGTGCAGATGGTGCGCCGGCGCGTGGGCGCGTTCGCCAACTTCAAGCAGGCGCTCGTCGTACCCCGGCTGCCGAAGACGCGCTCCGGCAAGATCCTGCGCCAGGTGATCCGCAAGATCGCCGACGGGGATCCCTACGAGGCACCGTCGACGATCGACGATCCCGCGATCCTCGAGGAGATCGAGACCGCCTTCGGTGAACGCGGTGTTGGCCGCGCCGGTTAGGGGCCGCCAAGCAAACCCATCAGCTCGAACGGCTCGAACGGGTCGCCATTGACCGTAAGACCGCCGTTCGCAAATCCGACGTTGAGCGCATAGTCGTCGCCCGATTCCTGGACGATCCCCTCCCGAACCAGCATCCGAACCACGCCGTCCATCTGCCCGGTCCCGAGGCCGCCCAAGAGTTCGCGGTGGAAGGCGAGGTCGAGATTCGCCGTGACCAAGGGCAGCATCGCCATGAAATCCGCATTGGGACCGATCTCGAACGCATCCGGCAATTCGTCGCCGCGGAATTCGATCGCCAGGGACGCCAGGGCCTGCCGATCCTCGTGCATGAAGCCAAGCCTGTTGATGGCGAAGTCGACTCGTTCCCGGACGAGGTCGGTGGCTATCGCCATTTGTCGTTCAGGATCGAGTGAGTCGAAGTAGGCGACGTCCATCAGGCGAGCCATCCCGTCCAATCCGTACCGGACCGCCAGGTCCATGACCAAGTCCTGCAACGAGATGTCCCCGATGCGGGCTTCACGCGCCTCGTAGAGGTTGGTGCCGACCAGAAAATCCCCTTCGATTTCGTTGTCGCCTTCAATCCGTAGATCGGTCACCTCGTAGGTGTTCCCCTCGCTACTGCTCGAGAACATGACCCGGGCAACCTCGGTCCTCCCGCGGCCCCGCCACAGGTTCGGAATCCTGTCATCCTTCCAGGCGCTTCCCGTCCAAGTAGTGCGGCCCCAGGCGAACTGCATGGGGAAAATCGTCGCGTTGACGCCGGCGAACCGCCCGTCGACCTCGATGTTCCCGCCGCTGCCACCAAACTTGGCAGTGGCCTCGAGTCCCCCGAAGTCGAACTCGGTACCTGACAGGTCCGACTCGCCCTGTGTGTACTCGAATCCCGGAACGTCCATGCTCATCGAGAGACCGCCGCCGAATCCGACCAAGACGCCCCCTCGGGCAGCGTAGGCGACGCCGGTCGCTTCTTCGAACTCCCGGAGTTCGGACACGACCGAGGAATCGACGACGAACTCGACTGATCCCCAGCCCAGACCCGGGGAAGGGCGGAAGAGGATCGGGCCGTGGTAGAGGGTGACCGATTTCGGAAGCGTCGTGCTGTAGGACTCCACCATGTCCGCTTGGAGTGCCGGGGATTCGAATGTCATCGCAAGCGACACGGTGGCCGTGCTCGAATACCAGCCGATGTTCCAGTCGTCGAAGGACACTTCCACTTTCACGTACGGCGCCAGTGAATCGCCCACGGTGGCGAGTTGGTCCTCCATCAGCGATCTGGCCCGGGCGCCGAACAGGGGCGGCATCGCCACGGCCAAGACCACGACCATTGCTACCACCGCGATCGCAATTCTTTTCATCGGGCTTTCTCCAATTGGGTGCGTCCGACCGAGCCTCGTGCGCTACCCGGGACGGCGCATTGTCCACTATTCGCGCGATTTGCCCCCTGGCCTTCGAGGTCGCACTACGGCGTTGCCGTCTCCACCGCAGGACGCGTAGACAGGTTCGTCAGGTGGCCAGTGGGACTCGCCAATAAATTCAAGACGTGAATCGGCATGTCGGAATTAACCTCGAGACTCCACTTGCCGAAGCCGTCGCCCAAGGCGCCGTCCAGGTCCTCGGCACCGGCTTCCAACGCCTGGGCCGTCACGGTGCGGACCTTGCCAGCGGGAAGGGAAAGTCGGACTTGGCCTGCGGACGCCCGCCCGGTGTCATCCACGCCGCTGATCGTGATCTCGGCCACTTCGTCGCCCGTGTTGATCATCCGCAACTGGCTCACCTGGTTGCGGTTGCTGCCGGGGTTGAAGATCGGCACTCGATGGATGCCGCCCACCGAGGGTACGGTGTCGTGCATGCTGGTCAGGAAGCCGTCTTCCGTGCGCATGTAGGCGAGCACGGTTAGCTCTAGCGCACTGGTCAACACCAGACGCCAATCCCCCTCGCCGGCGCCCGTGCTGCCCGACAGGCCCTTGCCCGCATTGCCGGTCTCGAGGTCGTCGGAGTTGAAATGGACCGTCTCGTCTGCATCCATCTGCAACACCACGGTCTCGTATTCGTTGTCGGTCTCGTCGTAGGCCCGGATATCCACCGACCCGGCATCGCCGCGATTGACGACGCGCACGAATCCCTGCCGCATCGTCGTATCCGACGCCGACGGGAACAGGTAGACGTGATGTGCCGTTCCGTTCGCGACGGATTCCGTGTTGGCCGGCGCCGTGGACAGATTGGTGAGGTGTCCGGTTGGGGTTTGCATGAGGCTGGCAACGCTAATCCGCTGATCGGAAGCCGCGAGAAGCCGCCACTTGCCGGAACCCGTGCCCAAAGCGCCCCTGAGGCCCGTACCCCTCTCCAAGTCTGCTGCCGAGATGGTACGTGCTTCGCCCGATCCCAACGTCAGACCGGCCTCTTCGGAGGACGTTCCCTTGTCGTCGACGCCGGTGATAGTCACCTCGGCATCCGCATCGCCGCCATTGATCAACCTCAAGAGGCTCTCCTGGTTCGTGTTCTTCCCCGGGTTGAAGATCGGTACCGAATAGCCGTCGGGTCCGGCCGGAACAACGTCGTGGAGGCTGGTGAGGAAACCGTCGTTCGTGCGCATGTAGGTGAGCACATCCACATCGTTGGCGCTCAGTTCCAGCCGCCAATCGGCGCTGCCTTGGCCGACACCCCGGGACAGGCCCTTGGCGATGTTGCCGCCCTCGAGGTCGTTCGAGTTGAAGTGCACGGTTTCGCCGGCATCCATCGCGAGCGATGTCGTGTACCGGCTGCCGGAGGGATCGACGGCCTCGATATGCGCGACGTTGGATCCGCGCCGGTTGATGACCCGGACGAACCCCTGGCGCGTATCGTGGCTCGCATGTGCGAACACCGGCACGTTGGCCATGGGTCCCGTCGGATCGACGATTAGACCCAACCCGATCGAATCCGAGAACAACACGCCCGTGCCGAAGCCGTCGTCCGGTTCCGACAGGATGACCCCGATTGTCTCGTGGCTCTCGTTCTCCTCGTCTTCGTTGGTCGATACCGTGAACGTTGCTTCCAGCACGTCGGCGGGAATCGTGACGGAGCCGGATTGCCCGCCAGGGTAGTCGTCGCCTTCCGTCGCCGACCCTGCCGATGCTGCCCAATCGACCACGACGTCTTCCGAAGAAGGCACGGAAAGGCGCACGCCGAAATCCAAGTCCCCGCCCTCCCGCACGGACGCCTCAACGACCGACAGCCCGATGTGGTAGAGAGTAATGCCACGACCCCGAAGCGCGGGCACGTGGTCGCTGACCGAAACATCGTCGAGGGGATTCCCGTGCAGGTATACCAGATCGCCAAAACCGAGCCCGGAATTGTCGACGAGCGGTTCGATATTCCGAATCTGGTTATCGGACAGATCCAGGACGAATAGGCTCCGTACGCCGGCCAGAGGCGCGACGTCGCGAATCGCATTGCCGTCCAGGCGCAGGTAGAACAGCCGCGGCATTCCGGCCAGCGCCGACAGGTCTCGAATGCGGTTGTGGCCTGCCGATAGGTAGAACAGACGATTCAAGCCGGATAGCGGTGAGAGATCCGCGATTAGATTCCTGTCGAGGATTAGGAATTCCAAGCGCGTCAGGTTCGACAACGGTGTGATGTCGGCGATCGAGTTGCCTGACAGATAGAGCCACCGCAGCCTCGGGAGGGAACCGATGGGACCGATGTCCGTGAGCCGATTTGACGACAATCCGAGGGTCTGGAGCCGACGTAGCGCCGACAGGTTCGGCAGTTCCGCGATCTCGTTACCGGCCAGATCAAGTTCGGTCAAGCCGGACAATCTCGACAGGGGCGCGATACTGGCGACGCGATTCCCGTCCAGATCGAGCCAAGTAAGCCGCGTCAGGTTCGCCAGCGGCGCGACGTCGTCGATGTCGTTGTCCCAAAGCCCCAGGTAGCTCAACTGCACTAGTCCAGACAGCGGGGTCAGGTCGGCAATCGCGTTGAAGTTCAGGTTCAGGGTCGCGAGTCTCGTGAGGTTCTCGAGCCCATCTATGCTCGTGATGTTGTTGGAGTCCGCGTTCAGCGTTTCCAGCGCAACCAGGTCCAGCAGGGCCGAAAGGTCGGAGATTCCCGTTCGGTCCAACGACAACGTCGTCAAGCCGGAAAGACCGCCCAGCGGGGAGACGTCGCTGATCGGATTGTCGTCGAGGTCGAGGTACGTGAGGCTGACGAGGGACGCCAATTGCGACACATCCTCGATGCCGTTTCCGGCAAGCTGCAACCGATTGAGATTCGGCAGGTGAGCCAGCGACGAGACGTCCTGAATGGAATTGTCGTCGAGCGCCAGATTCGTGAGCGCGGTGGCGGCTTCCAGGCCAGCGAGACTCGCGATGCCCAAACCCGTGGCGTCGAGGCTCTTCAATGACGCCAGGTCATCAAACGTCAGATCTTCGCCAGGGAGTTTCGCCAATGCCCGGTCTATGGCATCGCGTAGGTTTTGGTCCCGGATCCTTGGTGAGTCGCCGTCGTCGTCGACAATGGTGCCGGTGGCACTGCGTCCATCGAAACTCGCGACCACGCCGGTGGTTTCTACGACCGCTATCGTGAAGGTGTCGTCGCCCTCGGCGATGTCGTCGTCCACGGTTTCCACCGTGGCGACCGCAAGAGTCTCGTTCGCGGGAATCGTCACCGTGCCCGACTGGTTCACGTAGTCCAGACCGTCCACTGCGGTTCCCCGCGTCAACTCCCACTGCGCGGTGACGTCCGTCGACTGCGCCTCCGACAATACGAACGAGAACGAGAGGTCCAGTCCCTCGGCCGTTTGCGAGTCGTCCACCGAAACCGTCGGGCCGACCGTCACGCCCAATCCGGGCGTGCAGTTGTTCCCCGTGTCCGTCTCGTTCTCCACCGAATCCACGCAGGTGCCGTAGTAGTAGACGCCATTCTCCGCAGGCGCGGTCTCGACGAAGGCGTGGCTGAAAAACTCCTTGCCCCCGCGGCTTTCTATGTCAAAGGAATTCAACAACGTGTCGTCGGTTCCGATGTGAGGGTCCGTCGAGCGGTAGATGGAACCAAATGTCGCCGCTGATTCAATCCGGCCCTCGTTGGACCCCGCGACTGTCAGGATGATCCCGACCTGACCCGCACTCCAAGCCCGTTCCCGTGGCGGCGGCATTGCGACAATCAGATCAGGACCCGCCTCGCGGAACGACGCGACGACGCCGCGCGTCTCGTTCAATGTGCGCCGGGCATCTGCCGGCCCGGTGACTGCAAACGACCCGGACTCGCCGGAAATCCCCATCAGATCGCCCTCGTAGGTCAGATCCGGGTTGGAAAAGCGCAGGATTCGTGCGCAGTTGAACCCCGCAGCCGTACATTGATTGACGTAGGCCATGATCGTCCGCCATCGGGAGGATGTTGGGGCCCCTTCCTCGAACGCGCGTTGGTTCACGTAGCCATGGCTGTAGGGCGACGGCGTATTGGCGGCATCAACGTACCGATCGTGCCGGAGGCCCATGTTGTGGCCAAACTCGTGGGCGAGAACGGCGCCGCCACATTCGTAGTTGGTAAGCCCGAAACCCGCCTCCTGAAAGTTCGGCGACGGATTGGTCATCAAGTACGCGATGCCGCAAACATCCCTCGACGTTGCGATGAGATGGACCAAGTCGGCACCCGTTTTTTCGCGCAGCTCGTGCGCCTCGTCCATGTAGCCGTCGCCGGGAATGGCGAGCCGCGATAGGTCGATGATCGAAGCCCCCGCCTCCACGTAGTCCACCTCGACCGCGCGTGTGAGGAACACCTCCTGGTCCACGCCACTGTCCCTGTAAGCCTGATTTGTCTCAGCAACCATCAGCTCCACGAGGCTGTGCACGGCGAAAATCCCCCCGACCTCGTTACGAACAGCCGGCGTGTAGAGGACGAGCACGTCGATGAACGACTCCTCTTCGGACGCCGACGACCGGTCGGCAGGGCGGGATGCGTTGAACGGGCTCAGCATCGTCGACTCCGGCGGACGCAGCGGCTCGCCGAGCGGAAGCAGCGTCGAGGGGTCGACCTCGCGAATGTGGCAAACCCCGCCGTTGGCGTCGACGGTGTAGGTTCCGGAGGCCGAACGGATGCTGCCCGCGACGATGTCCCCGTTGACGACCAGGACCGCAGTGCCGAAGAGCACACCCTCCAGTCGACCCGACAACGAGTAGCCACGCGAAGAGGTCGGTGCCACGCGCAGGTCGACAGCCTTGAGACGAACGTCGTCGAACAGGTTGAGTTCGAGGCTGGCGGGTTCCCCGGATTCGATGGAAGCTTTGACATCAGCCAAACGGGCAAGGTCGAGGTGCACTTGCCGATGACGAACCGTTGCGCCGCCCCGTGTGGGAACCCTTGTCGTCGAGCGCAATGCCCGGGCACCTTCGTCCTCGGTCGAATCAACGGCAAGCGGCTCGAGCGGCTTGAACAACCCGTCCTCCTGCGCGACAACTCCCGCGCTGGCAAGGGTCGCTGCCAAGGCCAGCACTCCGACGATGCGTCCGCGGACACCGTTTGGGACGCCCGAAATGGCGTTCTTCGAGTGGTGCACGTTGACCCCGCAGAATCCCGAATCAGGCTCCGAAGCCTGCAACTTACCCACGGTCAATGCAATCGATTCCGACGGTACCGACACGCTCGAACAGGCCCTGCGCGGGTGACAGCCGAACGTTCCCTGCGGTACGCTGACATCTTGGCGCCACGTGCGAAGTCTTGACACCTCGACCACATGGTCGACAGGCCAGATTCCGTCGGTGCGGACAAGAGACAAGAGGGTTTGATGGGTAACGGAACGGAAGTCTTGGTTCGCACTGCCTCCAGACGCGGCGAATCCACCGAGCGGAGCGTCGAGTTGCCCGCCTACGACCGCGAACGGTTGGAGGACGTCGGCTTCATGACCGCCATGACGCTGACGCTGCTCGGCAACTATGCCCAAACCGGTCACTTCGGCGGCCCGCTCGCCTACACGCCGTACAACGTCACGCTTCACCTTGCCGGTCCGGAGCACGGCGGGCTGCGCTACGACTACCGCCGACCGAAGCACCCCTTCGGCGACCGGTTGCTGCTTGCGGGCGGCCACAACATCCCGACGCTCTACGCCCTGTGGATGATCATGGGCGAAGCCCTGGCGCGCCGCCACGCCGCTACCGGCGATCCCCGCTACCACGTCGACCCCGACGTCGCGCTCCTGCCGATCGACTGTCTCGGCTTCCGCCGCGGCGCCGGCGTGCTCGCCGGCCTGCTCGAGGACAAGGGTCTGATCGACGATCCCTTGTTCGCCCAGGCCAAGCTGCGCGGCATTCGCTCCCTGGCGGGCCACTCGGAGACCACCGACCTCATCAACGACGTCAACGGCGGCCCTTCCGGCATCGGCATCGCCACCGCAGCGGGCAAGGCCGCGTTCTGGGATTTCATGGGTGCGGGCGACTCCCCCAAGATCGTCGGGATCGAAGGCGAATTCGCGATGACCTCCGGCCACTCCCAGGAGTTGAAGACCCAGGCCGTGGCCCAGCAGGTCGGCAAGCGGTTGCGCATCCTGCTCTCCTTCAACAACGCCGGCATCGACGACTCGCTGATCGGCGGCGTGGTCGCGGAGTCCATGGAAGGCTACGAGATCGCCGACCAGTGGGCGGCCTACGGCTGGAACGTACTCGGTCTCGACAACGGCAACGACTACGACCAGGTCCTGGCGGCGCTCAAGACCATGGAGGAATGGGATCCCAACGACCGCCGGCCGATGATCGTGGTCGGCCGCACCACCAAGGGCTGGTGGCCTGCCGCGCAGGACGGCGTCATCCCCGGGTTCGGCGACCAGGTGGTCGGCTATCCCAGCCACCCCTACGACATGAAGATGAACGTGCCCTACTTCGTCGCCCTGGCGGAGACCTACGAGAAGCGCTTCGGCGTCGCCTTCGAAGGCATCCGGGGCGGCGCGGTGAGCGACGAAACCGAACGGCTGCGGCAGTTCAAGACCAACATCGATATCGCCATGTCGGTGCTGGAACAGAACAACCTGGGCGAGTGGCTCGCCGATCGTCTCGTCGAGATCGGCGATCAGGTCTCGGACAAGGCGAAGCTCCGTCTCGACCACTCCAGGGATCCATTCCAGGACGACCGCCTGCGCGTCGACGCCCTGCCCGTCGAGCCGCAAACCGCGACGACCACGCTGAACGGCGAGCCGGCGGAAGTCGGCATCGAGCTGTTCAAGGCACCCGGCGAAGTCGCCGGGACCCGCCGCGCGATCTCCGAGATACTCAAGTGGGCGAACCACGTCACGGACAACCGCTTCATCACCGTCTCCGCGGACCTCTCCAATTCGATCAACGTCGAGAAGGGCTCGCTCACCGGCCACTACGATCCGCTGTCGAACCAAGCGGGGACACGCTTCAAGGCGGCGATCCAGGAAGCGGGGAACGCGTCCACCGCCGTAGGCCTCGTGGGACAGAGCGCATCCCTAGACCCCGACGTCCATAGCGGCGTCTGGGCCATGTCCGGCAGCTACGGCGCGTTCACGCCGTTCATGTACCTGCCGGCCCGGGTCTGGAGCCAGCAGAACCAAGACAGCCCGTTCCGGGTCGGCGTCCTGAACATTCTCGCCGGGCACTCGGGTCCCGAGACCGCGGCCGACGCCCGCACACACTTCGGCATCTTCGCGCCCCAGGTCTGGAAGCTGTTCCCGCGCGGCCAGGTGATCGTGCTGAACTTCTGGGACTACAACGACGTCGCCCCCGGCTACTTCGCCGCCGCCGAAATCGCGGCCCGCGACCCGCTGGTGGGCGTCATCGTCATCGAGGTGGCCCGGCCCGACTTCGCCGTTTCCGACCGCTCGACGTTCGCCGACACCGACCTCAAAGCCGCCGCCAAGGGTTTCTACGTGATCCGCGACTTCGATCCCGACAAACCTCAGCACGGCACCGTGGTCACCCAAGGCTCCAGTTCGACGTTCAACCTCGTCCAGGCGCTGCCCGGGCTCGAAGCGCAGGGCATCAACGTCAAGGTGGTGGCCGCCATCAGCGAGGAACTGTTCGACTTACAGCCCGCCGCCTACCGCGAGTCCGTACTGCCGGCCGAGGCCAAGCTCGACATGATGGTGGTCTCCACGGGTACGCAGCGCGTCTGGCCGGTACGCGATGTCGGTCCACTGACGCGGGAGTACTCGATGGTCTCCGACTGGCACGACCGCTGGCTGACCGGCGGTCTCGAACCGGACGTGATCGCCGAGGCGCACCTCGACCAGGCATCCATCGCCGAGGGCGTCACGCGATTCGCGAGCGAACGGGAGTCGCGACTGGCGCGGCAACGGGAGGCGCTCAAGTCGCTGTAGAGCGATTCTCATCTGTATGCTCCAGCAGAGTTCTCGTAGCGGCGACCCTAACGCGCCCGTCAGGGCGCGCGGTCGCCCGCCGAACACACCGGCTCCCTCCGCACCGGGACGGG
>JAPPND010000160.1 GCA_028818795.1 Gammaproteobacteria bacterium
ACTTCCCCCTTCGCCAAGCTTCGCCTGGCGCAAGACAAGCCCGTCCCCTACGGCGTCAGGACATGCGCTTGAAGTCGACCGCGAAACCCGTCTTCCGCCACAGCAGATAGGTCACGAAGGGATAGAACGACAGCGCCGTCGCAGCATGCCACTCCGTGAGGCTCTCGAGCCAAGCGTCGTTGTCGATGAAATAGGTGAACGCTTCCAGCGCGAGTCCCTCGGCCAGCATGAACACGCAGAGAGCCACTTTGGTTCTGACCAGTCCGATCTTGCCGAACAGGGCTTGCGCCCGGTAGACCAGAATCAACTGGGCGACGAAGGTGAAGCCGAAGAAGACGATGGTGCCGTAGCGGCGCAAAGCCCGGTACAAGTCGCCTTCGTGGCCCAGAAAGGTCGCGTAGAGCACGAACGAAGCCGCACCGACGATACCCACCACGAGCAGTGCTCGGCGCCAACCGATACGCGTGTCCCCACAGGCGTCGAGCCAGCGCTCGCACAGCATCCAGTAGACCGCGAAGAACACCCCGGCGGGGATCATCAACGCCTTGAAGATGAAGTAGCCCCAGCCGTAGCGGCCGCTGGCGCTGATGCTCGCGCAACCAGACAGGTGCGGCACGCACACGTCCAGATGGCCGCCGGCCGCCGACGCCGCGTAGGCGACGAACATGCCGAGCCAACTGAAGACCCAGACGAAGACGGCGACGTAGCGCAGATCCATGCCGCTACATTATCCGCGTCAGGCGAACGGCCTCAACGGTGCCCGGCAACCCTATAATCAGTGCTCACGCCTTGAGTGGGAGTCGCCGTGGCATCTTGGCTATTGAGGAACGCCGTCGTCGTCAACGAAGGCTTGAGTTTCGAGGCCGATGTGGCGATCCGCGATGGCCGCATCGAACGCATTGGCACCGGTACTGCGATGCCCGGCGACCGGGAAATCGACCTCGGGGGCGCATGGCTGCTACCCGGGATGATCGACGGCCAGGTGCACTTTCGAGAACCGGGGTTCGAGCACAAGGCAAACATCGCGACGGAGTCCCGGGCCGCCGTCGCGGGCGGCACCACGAGCTATCTCGAGATGCCGAACTGCGTTCCGCAGACGATTACCCCCCAGGCGTTGCTCGACAAGCACACCCGGGCTGCGGGGAGTTCCATCGCCAACTACGGCTTCTACTTCGGTGCGACCAACGACAACCTGGAGGCCATCAAGGCGGTCGACGTCGCGAAGGCCTGCGGGGTCAAGGTCTTCATGGGGGCGTCGACAGGCAACATGCTGGTCGATGACCCGGATGCGCTCGAAGGCATCTTCGCATCCTCCCCGCTCGTCATCGCCACGCATTGCGAGGACACCCCCACCATCCTCGCCAACGAGGCAGCTGCACGCGCCGAGTTCGGCGACGCGGTCCCCATCGAGAAGCATCCCGAGATCCGATCGGAGGAAGCCTGCTACAAGTCATCGTCCCTCGCCGTCTCGCTGGCCAAGCGCCACGGCAGCCGGTTGCACGTCCTGCATTTGACCACGGCACGGGAAATGGACCTGTTCGAACCCGGACCGATATCGGGTAAACGGATCACGGCGGAAGCCTGCGTCCATCACCTGTTCTTCAACGACAGCTGGTACGGACCGCTCGGAAACGACCTGAAGTGCAACCCGGCGGTGAAGACCCGGGCCGATCAACTCGCGCTGCGGCACGCCGTCGTCGAGGACCGCATCGATGTCATCGCCACCGATCATGCGCCGCACACTGCCGAGGAGAAAGCCGCCCCGTTTATCGACGCGCCTGCTGGTCTGCCGCTGGTCCAGCATGCGCTGTTGAGTCTCGTCGAGCACGTCAAGGCCGGGGAGTTCACCATCGAACAGGTCGTTCAAAAGACCGCCCATGCGCCGGCAACTCGGTTCGAGATCGCCGAACGGGGCTACGTCCGAGAGGGCTATTGGGCCGACCTCACGGTCATCGACCCGAACGCGCACACCGTGGTCGACGAAGAACCCGTGCACGCCAAATGCGGCTGGACCCCGTTTCGGGGATTCACGTTCCGCTCGCGGGTGACGCACACCTTCGTGAACGGCCACCTTGCCTTCGGCAATGGCGAGGTGCAGGACGTGCCGATGGGCAAGGCGCTCGAGTACGTGCGTTCCTGACCAGCGACGCGCCTTGCCGCACGGTGGGCATTTTGGCCGTGCAACGCGGCATCGCTTTTTGTTCAATATGTATATACGTATGAATATGCTATAACCATACGCTATTCGATATATCGAAGCGGAGGTTACGCATGGGCCGTTCACCAGCAGCGCGCACGGTGTGGCTTCAAGCGCTGAAGGAGGCGCGCCTCGCCCGCGGCCTGAGCCAGGCCGAACTGGGCGCGATGGTCGGCCTGCCGCAGAGCCACATCTCGCGCATCGAGGGCGGTGCGGTGGATGTGGGCATCTCCGCGCTGCTCGAAATCTCCCGCTCGCTGGGCCTGGAACCTATCCCGGTTCCCGCTCCGCTGGTTCCGGCCGTTCGCTCGCTGCTGCGGGCAGGCGCGCACGACGGCCCGGCCCGCCCGGCCTACGCCCTGGACGAGGACGATGGCTGATACGGTCCTCAACGTGCTCCTGCACGGCCAGCTCGTCGGCACGCTCGTCCGACTCGGCGGCGACCGGATTCTGTTCAGCTTTGCCGACGACTACATCGAGAACGACAACCGGCCTACCCTCAGCCTTTCGTTCCAAGACGAACTTGGCGATCTCCTGCTCGAGGAGCACCCGACTCGGCGTCGCGCCCCGCCATTCTTCGCGAACCTGCTACCGGAAGGGCGTCTGCGCAGCTATCTGGCGGCTCATGCTGGTGTGAACGAGACCCGCGACTTCCCCCTCCTGCAAGCGCTGGGCGGCGACCTGGCCGGGGCCGTTCAGGTTGCGCCCTCGGAATCAGGCGTCGTTTCAGCGCAAGCCGGGGAAGCCGACGCCGTCGCGCCCGTTGGTCCGCTGCGTTTCTCCCTCGCGGGCGTGCAGCTCAAGCTCTCCGCGCTCGAAGCAGCGAGGGGCGGATTGACCATTCCCGCCCATGGCGCCGGCGGCGACTGGATTCTCAAGCTGCCGTCGCCGGTGTACGACCACATCCCGGAGAACGAGCACGCGATGATGACGCTGGCGAAACGGGTAGGCATCGAAACGCCCGAAGTCCGGCTCGTGCACACCGGTCAAGTCCAAGGCTTGCCGACAGACCTTGGGCATCTCGCGGGCAACGCGCTGGCGGTGAAGCGCTTTGACCGCACGCCGCACGGCCCGGTCCACATCGAGGACTTCGCCCAGGTGTTCCGCCAGTATCCCGAACGCAAGTACGAGCGGGCGAGCTACCGCAACATCGCCGAGGTGCTGTGGAACGAGGCTGGCGAAGAGGCGATCAATCAGTTCCTGCGCCGCCTCACGTTCAGCGCGCTGATCGGCAACGCGGACCTACACCTCAAGAACCTGTCGTTGATATACCCGGATCGCGTCTCGCCGACGCTCGCCCCGGCCTACGATCTCCTCAGCACCATCGTGTACCTGCCGGACGAAACCATGGCCTTGAAGCTCGGTCGCTCCAAACGCTGGCGCGAGGTGACGCTCGATCAGATCCGCTACTTCGCCGCGCACGCCGCCATTCCCGAACGGCTCGCCGTGCAGGCCGTCGCGGAAACGGTGGTGCGCTTTCGGGCCGCCTGGTCTGCGGAGGCGGCGCACGTCGGTCTGCCCAACGCCGCCAGGGAATCCATCGACCGGCATGTCGCCTCGCTGCCGATCGTCCGCGAAGTTTGAGCCGGGAACGTCGCAACGTTGCGTTATTTTCAACAGCGGCTGCCCGAGATCGACGAGGCCGGACCCGGAACGGGACAAGCCAGGCGCCTACCGCAGGTCCGGCAACACGTAGCCCTTCTCGGCAAGATCGGCGCGCACCACCTTCTTGTCCATCTTGCCCGTGGACGTCAGGGGAACGCTGTCCACGAATAGCACATCGTCGGGCAACTGCCACTTGGCGAAGCGGCCGGTGCAGTGCTCGAGGATCACCTCGGGCGACACCTCGGCCCCGTCGGCGAGGACGATAAGCGCCACCGGGCGTTCGTCCCACTTGGGATGGGGCTGCGCCACCACGCAGGCTTGGGCGATGCCGTCGAGGGCGACGATGTGGTTCTCGAGATCCACCGACGAGATCCACTCGCCACCGCTTTTCACGAGATCCTTGGAGCGGTCGGCGATGATGAGGTACTCCTCGGTGTCGATCGTGCCGACATCGCCGGTGATCAGCCAGTCGCCGTGGAAGCGCTCGGGTCGCGGATCCTGGTAGTACGCGGAGCAGATCCACGGGCCGCGAATGAGAATCTCGCCCACGGACTCGCCGTCGTGGGGCAGGCGGTTGAAGTCCTCGTCGAAGATGCCGAGTTCGAGGCCCGGCATGAGTTGGCCCGCCTTGCCGACGTTCTCCAACTGCTCGTCCAACGACATCGACGGATGCTTGTGCTTCATCAGCCGGCGGGACAACGTCGCGAGCGGACTGGTCTCGGTGAGTCCCCAACCCTGAATCATCTCCACGCCCAGGGCGTCGTGGTACCAGCGGATCAAGGACTTCGGCGGAGCAGAACCGCCACAGGTGAGCCTAGAGAGCGACGAAAGGTCGTAGGCGTCGGGATTCGCTTCGATGACCGCCTTCACGCCCTGCCAGATGGTAGGCACCCCGGCAGACAGAGTCACCTTCTCCCGCGCCATGAGTTCCACAAGCCGCGCGGGATCCATGAACCGGTGCGGCAGCACTTGCTTGCAGCCGAGCATCAGCGCCGACCACGGCACGCCCCAGCCCATGGCATGGAACATCGGCACCACGCCGCACACCGTATCGGTCGCCGAGAGACCCATGGAGTCGGTCATGCACTGCGCCATGGTGTGCAGGTACTGGGAGCGGTGTTCGTACTCGACGCCTTTGGGATTGCCGGTGGTTCCGCTGGTGTAGCAGAGACCGAGCGGGGCGTTCTCGTCGAGGTTCGGCCACTCGTAGCGGTTGGGTTTGCCGACGATGAATTCCTCGTAGTCCACGGCGGGGGCAACATCCGTCGACCAGTCCTCGAATCCATCCTCCACCGCGACCACGATGTACTCCACGGACGGTAGCCGGCCCTTGAGGGACTCGAGGATCGGCACCGTGTCGGCGTCGGCAATGATCAGCCGGTCCTGAGCATGGCCGATGATGTAGGCAAGATCATCCGGTGATAGGCGAAGGTTAATGGTGTGCAGCACCGCACCCATGCCCGCGGCGGCATGGTAGGCCTCCAGATGGCGCGAGCCGTTCCACATGAACGTGCCGATGCGATCGCCGGGCCGGATGCCGTAGTCGTAGAGCGCGTGCGCCAACTGGTGTGCCCGGTCCCGGGTTTGAGCCAGCGACTGGCGCCGCGGACCGCTCTCGCCTGCCGTGACGACCTCGACGTCCGGCGCCACCGCGGCGCCCCGGTCGACGAGTCGCGACATCACGAGCGGCGTATGTTGCATGGCCATGGAATCAGGTCCTCGCAGGGGGTTCAGTGCGTGTGACGGCGGAGTCTATCGAATACCGAGCGGCGCGGCGAAATTCGCCAGCCCGCGTGGCCAAAACCACCAAAAAAGCTTGCCCATCGATTGAACTTACTTTGCCGATGTCTTTCAAATCAAACGGTTGTAGGAGAATTTATCTTGGCACGTCTCTTGAAAACCGGTAGAGAACCCCTCATTTTCTGAGAACAACAGTTGAGAACATCGTGACCAGAATCTCGCGCATCAGTACCCCGAGAGCGACGCTTGGCGCAATCGCTCTGCTCGTCATTGTCATGGCTGGCTTCGGCCTATTCGCCGATGGCGGAGAGAACCCGACGGCCCGCAGCGCCCACGCGGCGAACGAGGTTGTCGAGCAGGCCGAGACCGAAACCTCGCAACATTGCTGGACAGCGACTTGGATTCCGGTGGTGGCCATGGGCCGGTTCGTAGAGAGCGACCCCGATGTCCAGCTTTGATCGAATCCGAAGCCGGTTGGCCCGGGACACGCGCAACGGTTGGCTCGGCGGCGTCTGCGCAGGGTTCGGCCGCACGCTCGGTATCGACCCGAAGTTCCTGCGCGCCGGCCTCGTCATTCTTGCCGTTTTCTCGCCAAAGATCGTGATTGCCGCGTACGTCGTGGCCTGGATCCTGCTCCCCGCGCAAGCCGAGATCGACTACTCGGCGTAGCGGGTCCGCCGGACTCCCAACGATAGGGCGGCTACGCCACCAGAAAGGCGGCAATCCACTGTGCGACGACGGCTTCGTCCGTCGGCTTGTCCAATGACCGCATGGCGGGCCCAAAGGCACCCCCCAACTGGACGCGCCGTCTGCACATCAGGAACCTGGCATAGTCCCGGGTGAACTCTGGATGTCCTTGCACGGCGAATAGGTGATTGCCGACGGCAAAAGCGGCATGCGGGCAGAATTCGCTTGCGGCAAGCAACCGTGCTCCATGAGGCAGGGTCTCAACCTGATCCTGATGGCTCGCCAGGAGGCGGATCTCACCCAACCGAGGGAGCATCCAGGGCTCGTCATGTACGACCGCCCAGGTGTGCACACCGACACCCCAACCCACGGCCGCCTTGCGGACAAACCCACCCAAGGCTGCCGCGGCCAGCTGGTGTCCAAAGCAGACCCCAACCGTCTTCGCCCGGGCGTCGGCCAACTCCCGAACGAAGTCCTTGAGCCGGGCTATCCATGGCTCGTCGTCGTAGACGCTGGCGCGACTGCCGGTGATCAGGTAGGCGTCACAGTCGCCGACCTGGTCTGGATATAGACCCCGGCGAACATCGAAGAACTCAAGCGACGAGCAAGAATCCAACGCGTCGCCCAGCGCGACGGTGAACATGTCCGCGTAGTCGCCGAAGCGGGCGCGGCACTCGGGGTCCACGTGATCGGCCTGAAGGATCCCTAAACGCAACGCGACCTCACGACAAGCCGCGAAAGAGTCGCTAGCGGCATCCGGCTAGATGATCTCGAAGTAGCGGGCAAGCTGCCAGTCGTTGACGTGGCGTTCGTACTCCCGGGACTCCCAAATCCTTGTGTCCACATAGTGATCGACGAACACGTCGCCGAATAGTTCCCGTGCCGGGCGCGACCCGCCAAGTCGAATCGCCGCGTCCCGAAGCGTTGGGGCGAACCGCCACTCCGCCGGGAGGCCGTCTTCCACGTCGTAGGCGTTGCCCGAGACGCCGTCGGGCGGTTCAATACGTTGTTCGATGCCCAGGATCGCCGCCCCGACGGTCGCCGCCGAGACCAGGTACGGATTGCCGTCGGCGCCCCCCACCCGACACTCGATGTGCTGGCTCTTGTCGTCGCCGGGAATGAACCGGAACGCCGCGGTGCGGTTGTCGATGCCCCATGTCGCCGCGGTCGGTGCCCACGCGCCTTTGACGAGGCGGGTGAAGCTGTTGACAGTCGGCGCCAGCATCGGCAGGAACTCGGGCACGTAGCGAATCAGGCCACCGAGCGCCCAACGGGCGCGATCCGGCATGTCGGTGGAACCACCGGCGGCGGCGAACGCGTTGGCACCCGCCTCGTCCAGCAAGGAGAAGTGGTAGTGCCCGCTTTGACCGGGATAGTCCATGGACCACTTCGCCATGAATGTCGCCATCGCGCCACGCTTCGTGAAGAAAGCCTTCGAGAATGTCTTGAACAGCGTTGCCCGGTCTGCTGCCTCCATGCCCTCGGCCACCGCCAACGCGGCCTCCCACACACCCGGACCCGTTTCGCAGTGCAGTCCCTCCAAGGGCATGCGGAAATCGGCGCAGTAGTCCATGAGCTCCTTGAAAACCTCGGAGTTGCTCGAAGCGCGGAGCACCGAGTAACCGAAGTTGCCCGGCGTCAGGGGTTGCAGGTCGCGGAAGCCCTTGTCGCGGACGCTATCGGGATCCTCGTCGAACACGAAGAGTTCGTACTCGAAACCGGCCTTCGCGACGAGTCCGGCACCACTCGCCCGGGCTTGGACCCGGCGCAACAGGGAGCGGGGACAAAGGGCGTGACCGCCGCCGTCCTGTGCGGCGAACTCGCCGATGAAATAGGGGACTCCCGACTCCGGCAGGGTGCGTTCGCTGTCCACGAGCAACCGGTAGCGAGCGTCCGGGAACCCGGTGTGCCACCCCGTGACCGAACCGCCGTCGTAGAGTTGATCGTCCACATCCCAGCCGAATACACAGTCGCAGAACCCGCCGCCCTTGACGAACAGGCTCTTGAGCTTGTCGAGGCCCACGTACTTGCCACGCAGCACGCCGTCGATGTCCGCCAAACCGAGCATGGCTTGGCCTGCGCCACGGGATTCGTACTCCGCGATCTTCGTGTCGATTTCAGCGACCATCCAATGTTCCTAGATCAAAGTCGTTTGTGGCCCACGCCCTAGTCGACCAGCATTCGTTCGAACGTCAGGACGCCTGCGTACTACTGAGCGGCTTGCCTTGCGCGCAGCCGCGCGCGTTCGGGCTAATCAATAGTCGTTGATGTCCTTAGAATCCGGCTTGGGTCGAAAAACCCTTCGCAGCAAGACAACGCTGGCGACCGCCAAACCCGCGTAGGCAAGCAGGACGTACCGCCAGTCCATCAGTTCGACTTCGTTGGGCAGTAGTCCTCTTTTCTGGACATGCAGGTAGCCCGCGACGAGAACGGCGGCAAGACCAAGTGGTAACAGAACCCGATTGCCATCAAGCAGCTCAGCAAAGCACAACACGACCCCACCGATCAGCCAAACCAGGGGGACCAGAACCCATGCAGCAATATCCATCTCAGTTGTCCGAACTCGGCCGCGCAGTCAACGACGCGATGCTCTCTAGAGCCCCCAACACACCTACAACCTGCGTCGGCAATACAACGGTCTTTGCGTTGCTCGCACTGGCGAGGTCGGCAATCGCCTCGACTTGTCGTTTGCGGATCTCGAAGTCCGCAGCTGGCTGGCCGTCGTTCGCGATGGCGTCCGCAAGCAACCGCGTCTGTTCGGCATCAGCAGCTGCCTTTTGGCGCGTGGCATAGGCGTCAGCATCGGCCGTGACGCGCACCGCCGCCGCGTTTTGCTGCGCTTGGTAGAGCTCCGCATCCGCTGCGAGCTCCAAAGCTCTCTTGTCACCCTCTGCCTTGGCCACCAGTGCTCGGCGCTCCCGCTCCGCATTCAACTGCTGGCGTTGCGCTGCTTTCGTCTGCTCATCGACTACGACATCGACGATCTCCGTCCGAGTGATCTCTAGCCCCCAGACCTCCGCCGCCGACTGCAGGTTCGTCGCGATCTCATCGCTCATGGACTGCCTTGACGATTGCAGTTCGTCGAGTTCGAGTTTTCCGCCAGCTGAACGAACTATCGACTGCGCGGCCGTCAGGATCGCTTGGTCGACTTCCTGAATCCGATAGACCGACTTCTCAGCCTCGATAACCCGAAAGAACACCGTCGCATCGAGATCTACTTCGACGTTGTCACGTGTGATGACACTGATGCGAAACGTTGGCAGCTGGCGTTCGATGATCGATACACGGTGAGCGACCCGATCCAAGATCGGCACGATGAAGTTCAGCCCTGCCATCAAGGTACGCCGATACCGACCAAAACGTTCAATGACGAACACGTTGCTCTGCGGGACGATCTGGATCGCGTTCCATGCCAGAACGACGGCAAACGCCACCAGAACAACCGCGAGAACGTCTAGCAAGATGTCCATCATCAGTTTCCACTGAGCAGTTTGAATCGTCTTCGACGCTATCCAAGGCCACCCGCTTTGTCAAAGATGTAGCCCGAGATTTGGTCGGGCCGAGAGCGATCCATCCTCGCGATCCTGCCCTCGAATTCACTGTCCAATATTCACATCCGGCCTGTGGATAACTCTTGGGATAACTTCTCCCGCCCGGTGACACCGTTAGCGCCGACAATTGCCAAAAAACGCCCCTTTTCGCCAAGATAGACCAAATAATCCTTTATATTCAATCGTTTAACTCAAGATTTCTTGTCAGCGCCAAACGAGGTCGAAGCCAACCGGCCGTGTCACAACCCTCAGTTCGCATGTGCATAACGACTCGACCACTGGGTTAGTGAGCGCTAACAACGCAGCCTAATTGTTTCGGTTCAATGAAGGAAATTGAACATCCGGCGACGGTAGCGTTTGGCCACCTCGGACCCCTTCGCCATGAGCGCCATGATGCGAATCATCGTCAGGCGTCCGGCGTCCTCGCGGTACGCTCGATCCTGCCGGAGAATAGCCATTGCCTCCTCCAACGCGTCCTCGTAGCGACGTTCCGACGCAAGCAGAATGGCCGCCCGGTAACGTGCGTCCAGGTCTTTCCGGTCCGCCTCGGTGTCCGCAAGGGCATCCCGAAGACTTCCCATTCCCGCCGCCTCCTCGAGAATCTCCAGGCGGGTTGCCGGACGTTCGCGTTCTTCCACATCCTCCCCGATGGTGCCGAGCACGGTGCGACCGCCATCGACATCGCCTTTCAACAACAGCACGTCGGCCCACTCCACCTTGAACCCCGCGTTGTTGGGCTCGGCGGCGATCGCCTCCTTGAGAACGGCGAGGGCGCCGTCGTAGTCCTCGATCTCGAGATAGTGGCCAAGCTGCGACTTGAGGGCGTCGGCGGGCGATTGCGTCAAGCGGTCGATCAGTTGACGCAGGACGTTCTCGCCCTGGGGCCCTTCCATCTGATCGGCGAGCTGACCGTCCTTGACGACCCGAATGCTGGGAATGCCCTGTACGCGCAGTTGCTGGGCCAGGGTCTGGTCCTTCGCGATGTCGGACAGCGCCAGTGCGAACTTGCCCTGGTACTGGTGTGCCAATCGCTCAAGCGCCGCCTTTGTTTCCGCGGCGGGTGCCACCTGTTCCGTCCAGAACAGCAGCACGACGGGAACCTGCCTGGACCGTTCGACGACATCCTCCTGGAACGACGGCAGTTCGACTTCGAATATCGACGGGTTGTCCATACCTAACCCAGAAGCGGCGTCAGCGGATTCTAGCAGTCTGACCGTCTCGCGGCGGCTGAAGCACGAGTTGGGTCGGCTCGCGCGTTGACTTGACCCTGTACTTGGCGCAGATTGGGTTCCCGACCAAACGCACGGATCCGGGAATGCTCGACCGCCACGTCAGAACGTTGGAACGCGCCAGCCTAGATCAGTGCGTGCTTCTCGCGGTCGTGTCGACAGCGGCATGGTACGTCTTGGTAGACGCGACAGGCGGCGACGGGGCGGAGCCGTTGCCCCAAGCGTGGGGAGACCTGCCCGACTGGTTGGCCATGTGGGCGACGGGATCCATATACGCTGCCCTGGTCCTTTACCGGTACATTCCATCCACGTCGAGGGGTCCCGCGCGGCATTGTTCGCGTTGGCCGGGGCGGTCAGCTACTGGATCGGCGTTAATCTCACAATATACGTCAGTCCCTTGGATAGCAACGTTGCGAACACGGCGCTGGCTGGCGTGGTGACCGCTGCCGGCCTGGGACTCCTGGTTATGACGTTGGGGACGCTACGCTTCTCGCCTGTTTCGTTCGCCGCGCTCTGCACGGTCGGGGGCCTCGGCGGCGCGGCTGTCGCGTTGGAATGGCTCAACGAACTGACCGACGACTTCGTCGTGGGACACCTGGCTTGGCAGGTTCTCACCTGCATCGCGCTCTACTACGCGCCGAAGCGGGGGACGTAGCCTCAACGCGCACGCACGCACTTCTCGTAGAGCTCACCAAGTGCGCTCTGGGGATCGTACGTCTCCTTCAGTTCCCGGAACGCGTCGCCACCGTAGATACGATGGAATTCCCGTTCGGGATAGAACGAGGACGAGTAAAGCGACTTGATGCCCCCCAAGTCGGTTACGGCGTCTTCCACGATGCGGTTGAAATGCCCTTCTGGGTAGCCGATGCGGAAGCGCAACGTGTCCCAGAATCCGAAGTTCACGTACCGGTCAGCCGGCGCGGGAAACAACGGTGACGACACCCCGGACCGGTTGCGGACCGGACAGACCCAGACCGGCAGGATGCCGATCTCGCGTATGAACAGTTCGAGGAAGTCCGGTGCCGTCGCCAAGGGCAAGTCGACGTCCTGGATGACCGATTCCCGGCGATAGCCGCCGAGCCGTTCGGCGATCTCTAGCAGCCGCCAGCGGCTGTTCCAGCGCATGACGCGCTGGTAGAACCGGGATCCTAGGCGTTCGCGTCCCAATAGCCGGCGAACCACGGGCTGGTGGGCACCGAGGTTCTTGGAGCACCAGAACCAATCGGTGTCCCACCGCCAGATGTAGTCCCGGGCCGTAAGGTAGTCCTTCTCGCGCGTGCGCAACGACTGGTAGTAGATGTCTTCGAGGGTGTAGTCGCTCGTACGCTCGACCGTGTCGACGAACCGCCCGGTGGTCATGAAGAGATCGTCGGCGGCGAACGCCACGCCGTCGAGGAAGTCGATGTCGTCGTCGTAGGCCGCCTCGAGCGCGTTGAAGAACTCGCGGCGGTCGGCGAATCGCCGGTGGCGGACCTCGACGCGGTCCTTCACCGGCATCGTCTCGATACGCAGTCGGGTGGCGTAGCCCAAGGTGCCGTAGCTGTTCGGCATGCCGGCGAATAGGCCCGCATGCTCGTTGTCCCGCGTACAGGTGACGATCCGCCCGTCCGGAAGGGCCACGTCCATCTCGACAACGGTTTCGTGGACAAGCCCGTGACGGAACGAAGTCGCCTCGATGCCGATGCCCGCCACCGCGCCACCGACGGTGATGGACTTGAGCTGCGGTACGACCCGCGGCATGACCCCGTGGGGCAAGGTGGCGTCCACGAGCGCGTCGTAGGGAATCATGCCCTCCACATCGGCCCAGCCCGCGCCGGGATCCACCTCCAGCACGTGGACCAATTCGCCCGCAGGTAGCCCTTGCTCCTTGACGGCGCGGTCTCGGAACAGGTTCGACAACGGCTTGTCGAGCGACCGTTCCGTGCCGTTCTGGGCACAAGCCCGGGCCAGGGCATCCGCGAATGCCCGGGCTCGACGGTTGTGGTCGCTGCCCGCGTGGGAGCCGTCGCTGGCGATCATCCGGCCGCCCCGGGCGCCGAAGACTCCTCGGACGAGCGGCGGGGCTCTTCCATGCGAGGGGCAAGCCCCTCGCGCTCCCCCGCCGAGGGCTGCCCATAGAGGTGTTCGAACGTCATCGGGTAGGACTCGGTGTCGACGTTGCCCTTGCTGAACAGAACCTGGAAGAGATTGGTCTGCGAGTTCTTCGACCGGAACATCTCCGCGCAGCCGATCAGGTAGGTGCGCCAGATACGCAGGAATCGTTCGTCGAAGCGGTCGGGATCCATCGCCCGGATGGTCTGCCAGTTGGCATCGAACTTCTCGGTCCAAGCATCCAGCGTCAGCGCATAGTGGCGGCGCAGGTTCTCGACCTCCAAGATCTCAAGGCCTTCGGCTTCCATGGCGTCGAGCGCTTTCGACAGGCTAGGGATCCAGCCGCCCGGGAAGATGTATTTGCGGATGAAGAAGTCGGTGTCGCGATCCCCGACGTGGCCGATGAAGTGGATGAGCCCCAGTCCGCCGGGCTTGAGCGCATTGGCGTGAGCCCGGATCACCTCGCGCAGTTGATGGCGCCCTGCGTGCTCGAGAACGCCGATGGAGACCACCTTGTCGTAGACGCCGAACCCTTCGCGAACGTCCGCTTCGTGCATCGTGAGTTGATCTTCAAGACCCTTTGCCGCGATCTTCGCCTTGACCCAATTCGCCTGTTCGGTGGTGGTGTTGACGCCGGTGACCTGGACGCCGCGCTCCTCGGCGGCATAGAACATGAAGCCGCCGAAACCGCAGCCCATGTCGATGACGCGCTCGCCCGGCTCGAGCCTCACCTTGCGCGCGACGTGTTCCATCTTGGCGATCTGCGCCTCGAGGATGCTCGCCTGAGGATGCTGGTAGTAGGCGCACGTGTACATGAGGTAGGGGTCGTCCAACATCTTGGAGTAGAACTCGGCCCCGAGCCCGTAGTGGAACCGGGCGTTCTCCTTGGGCGTCGCGTTCGGGCGGTTGTTGAACCTCAAGCCGTGCCAGCGGTTGCGGACCTTTACGAGCAACCCGGCCGAGTCGTCGAAGCCGGAGGAAAAACCGATCGCCATGATCTTGCGGAGGTCACCTTCGATGTCGATCTCGCCGTCGAAGTAGGATTCGAGAACGCCGATGTGACCGAAAACGACGCTCCGAAGGGCCGCGCGCGCGGACTTGATGTGGATGGTCACCTCGGGCTCGCCACGTCCACCGGTGATTTCCATGCCGTTCGGGAACACCGCCCGGAACGGCAACGCCGTGGCGGCACCGATACGTGCCATGACGTTGCGCACCAAGCGACTCGCCAATGCCTTGATCATTTTCTTCCCAAGCTCCCTCTTGGCGTGTGTCTCATGGTATGCGTCGGGGAATCTGCACGGTCGTGTCGTCTTCCGCCGCGACGGGTGCGCTCGGCAGGTTTTCGAAAGCCGTGCGGATGTTCTCCGCCCACACTCTGCGTAGGCCAAGCAGGTACTCGTCGTCCTCCTCGAGCAGGTGGTGGGTTCCGGGGGAGAACGTGTCGGCCCGGTAGACGTGGTATTCCACCGGTGGACCAACCGTCGCATTGCTGCGCATCGTCGAGTCCATGGACACCAACGCGCATTTGAGGGCCGCGTCCAGCGTTGTGCGCCGGGTGATGATGCGATCAAGGATCGGCTTGCCGTATTTGACCTCGCCGATCTGCAGATACGGCGTCGAAATCGATGCGCGGACGAAGTTCCCCTCGGGATAGATCTGTTCGATGCCGGGTCGGCCGCTCCAGATCTGGCCCCCCAGGATGAAAGAGGCCTCCGGGACGAACTCCTCGGTGTTGGCACCCGGACGCACACCGCGGTGCTTCTCCTGTTCCTCGGTGCTGATCCCGCCCACGTACTCCGCTGCGGCTTGCAGGTCTTCCACGTTCGTAAGGTTGATCCGGGCCGAGGTGCGGATATCACGCCGGATTCGCGTCACCACGCCTTGGCTGGTGGCCAAATTGCCGGACGACAGCAAGGTCAACGTCCGCTCGCCATCGCCCCCGAACCGGTGCATCTTGCTGTGGGTGCTGATGTGGTCCACCCCGGCGTTGGTACGCGAGTCCGAAGCAAACACGAGACCGTCGTCGACGCGTATCGCCAGGCAGTAGGTCATCTATACCTGTTTACTTCACCCGCCCTTGCGCCGTCAACGTCTCCGGCCAGGCCTTGCGTCTGGCAGCCAACCACGCCCCATCAGCAAGATCCAGCGGGGCTCCGCCTCAGACGGACGAGCCGTAGGGGCGGTGGGGGCGGGGCCAGACGGCGACCGCGCGCCCTTGCGGGCGCGTTCGAGCGGTCTGGCGGCGTTGTCCCGTCCCGTGCCGTTCGAACCGACGTCGCGGGAACAACCAGACGGTCGAGAGCCCACCCTGCTGGCGCGAACAACCTCGCCCTTCCACGGAACAAACGCCAAAGGGAGCGCCCGCTCTGACGAGCGGGAACGACCGTGGCGATTGTTTCATGGGCTTACTCGGCGTGGCTGGGCCGGAGGCGGAGCCGGTACCGAGCGCCAGCGAGGCACCGGACCCGGCTATGGGGCGCTACGGTGCCTCACCGCCTCAAGAACGCGGGCGAGGACAAGCCTCGCCCCCAACGGTGCATTCGCCGCCCAAGAGACGCTAGACCGGGCT
>JAPPND010000227.1 GCA_028818795.1 Gammaproteobacteria bacterium
TCAGCCGGGGAGCGCGAGGGGCCTGCCCCTCGCATGGAAGAGCCCTCAGCCGGGGTGCGCGAGGGCCTCGCCCCTCGCATAGAGGAACCGCCACCGGACGATGATTCCGACACCGACGACGGCCACGGGGGCTTCTAGTCGCAGCCTACATGCGGGCGATGACGGCATCGCCGAATTCCGAACAACTGACAAGCGTCGCGCCCGTCATCAGCCGTTCGAAGTCGTAGGTCACGGTCTTTTCCCCGATGGCCCCTTCCATGCCACGGACAATCCCATCGGCGGCCTCTCGCCAACCGATATGGCGCAACATCATTTCCGCCGAGAGGATCAGCGAGCCCGGGTTGACCTTGTCCTGCCCGGTGTATTTCGGTGCGGTCCCGTGGGTCGCTTCGAACAAGGCGACCGCATCGCCGATGTTGGCGCCGGGGGCGATGCCGATGCCGCCCACCTGCGCGGCCAACGCATCCGACAGGTAGTCGCCGTTCAAGTTCATCGTCGCGATCACATCGTATTCGTCGGGTCGGGTCAGGATCTGCTGCAACATCGCGTCGGCGATCATGTCCTTGATCACGATCGTCTTGCCCGTGTTGGGATTGACGAGTTCGTGCCAGGGGCCGCCGTCCAAGGGCGTCGCGCCGAATTCCTCGACCGCCAGTTCGTAGCCCCAGTCCTTGAAGGCCCCTTCCGTGAACTTCATGATGTTGCCTTTGTGCACGAAGGTCACCGAGTCGCGATCCTCCGCGATGGCATACTCGAGAGCCTTGCGCACAAGCCGGCGCGTACCTTCCACGGACACGGGCTTTATCCCGATCCCGCAGTTGACCGGAAAGCGGATCTTGTCGACACCCATCTCGTCCTGCAGGAACGCAATCAGGCGATCCGCATCGGCGGTGCCGGCTTCCCACTCGACGCCCGCATAGATATCCTCGGTGTTCTCCCTGAAGATCACCATGTCGGTCTTCTCCGGGGCGACCACGGGACTCGGGACGCCCTTCAACCAGCGAACCGGCCGCTGGCAGACATACAGGTCGAGAAGCTGTCGGAGTGCGACATTGAGCGACCGAATTCCCCCGCCCACCGGCGTGGTCATGGGGCCCTTGATGCCGATGTTGAAGTCGCGCAGGGCAGTCAAGGTCTCGTCGGGCAGCCACTCGTCGGCACCGTAGACCCTGAGCGACTTCTCGCCGGCGTAGATCTCCATCCACGCGATGGTCCGCGACCCGTCGTAGGCCTTCTCGACGGCCGCGTCGACGACCTTGCGCATGACCGGCGTGATGTCGACGCCAATGCCGTCGCCTTCGATGAACGGGATGACCGGATTATCGGGTACGTTTAGGCTTCCGTCCTCCGAGACCGTGATCCTCTCGCCAGTCTCTGGCACCTCGACGTGAACGTAGCCCATGCGGAACCCTTTGCGGTCTGGAAAAGCGCTGGCATTGTACATCAGCGACGGGTCAACCTCGCCGCCCCGGCCACTCAGCGGGCGTCAGCTTCCCAGCCGTTTCTGCGCTCGCGATCACGACCCGTGGCGCCAATCCAGCTATCGCCATCCGGCCGGTGCTCTTTCTTCCAGAACACGGCATCCGTCTTCAGGTAGTCCATGATGAACTCGCAAGCCGCGAAGGCATCGCCTCGATGTGCCGCCGCAACCAGAACCAGCACGATCTGGTCGCGCGGGCCCAGTTCGCCAATCCGATGAATCACCACCGTGTCGGTGAGCTCCCAACGATCTGACGCCTTGGCGAGTATCTTCCCGATGCTGGCCTCCGTCATGCCGGGATAGTGTTCGAGGAAAAGTCCGTTCACTTGCTCGGTACCAGCATGGTCGCGCACAATCCCTGCGAAGGCGACCACGGCGCCCGCTCGACCACCAAGGCGCGCTCGCATTGCTGCCCACTCCTTGGCGATGTTGAAGTCGTCTGTTTCGACCCGAATCTCGGCATGCATCGGGCTAGCCTCCGGTCACCGGCGGTAGGAAAGCAACCTCGTCCCCGGCGCGGACTTCTACGTTGCCGCGGGCGATGGTTTGGTTGACGCAAACCCGGACGCCCTGTCCCGACAACGCCTGTAGTTCGTCGGCACTCAGTAACGAGGCGAGTCGTTTGCGCACTCCCGCAATGCAGGCGTCGTCGACGTCCAGATCCACGGCATCCCGGCCGACGGTTTCGCGCAGCGAGCCGAAGAACCTGACCGTGACGACCGTGGAGGCCGCTGAATTCACGTCCCGCGGCGCCAGGTTCCCGACTTCCCGCCGGACTTGGCTTCCAAGCCGATGCTCTCGATGGTCATGCCGCGATCATTCGACTTCAGCATGTCGTAGACCGTCAGCGCGGCAATGCTGACAGCCGTGAGGGCCTCCATCTCCACCCCGGTCGGACCCGTCACGCGGCACAAGCCCATGACAGCCAACGTCGACTCGTCTTCCCGGGCGAACTCCACCGCCACCTTGGCAAGGGCCAATGGATGGCAAAGCGGTATCAGGTCACTCGTCCGCTTCGCCGCCTGGATGCCGGCCACACGGGCCACGGCCAGGACATCGCCCTTGGCCGCGCCGCCCGCGAAAATCGACCGAAGGCTCTCCGGGGACATGCGGATTCTCGCCGACGCCCGGGCTTCCCTTGCGGTAGCCGCCTTGCCGGAAACATCGACCATGGCGGCTTCGCCACGCTTGTTCAGATGGGTCAGATTCGGCATGGCCTTGAGGATAGCACGGTATAATCGACCGTCTTTTAGCCGAGGCGTCCGGTGGCAGGTTCAGTGGTGGTGGGCATGTCCGGCGGCGTGGACTCCGCCGTTGCGGCCCACATCCTGAAGGGACAGGGCTACGAGGTTACCGGACTCTTCATGAAGAACTGGGAAGAGGACGACGCCACGGACTACTGCACGGCTCTTGCCGACTTCGGCGACGCCGCAGCGGTTTCCGACCAACTGGGTATCGAACTCCTGACGGCCAACTTCGCGGCCGAGTATTGGGACAACGTCTTCGAGGCCTTTCTCGACGACTACCGGGCCGGCTACACCCCGAATCCGGATGTGCTCTGCAACCGCGAGATCAAGTTCAAGGTGTTCGCCGACTACGCCCGGGACCTGGGCTTCGATACCGTGGCCACCGGCCACTACGCTCGGCGCAGCCCCGCCGGGAAACCATTCCGGCTGCTCAGGAGCCATGATCCGGACAAGGACCAGACCTACTTTCTCCAGGCCGTGCCGGCGAGTCGACTGGAACGCTGCCTGTTTCCAATCGGTGGGTTGACCAAGCCGGAGGTCCGGGAGCGCGCACGCACCGCAGGCTTCGAAGTTCACGACAAGAAGGACAGCACCGGCATCTGCTTCATCGGCGAACGCCGTTTCGACGACTTCCTGGCACGCTATGTGCGCGGCGAACCCGGCCCGATCCGGGATGCCGACGGAACCCTCCTCGGCAATCACCGGGGACTGTCCTTCTACACCCTCGGCCAGCGCCAAGGCATTGGCCTAGGTGGCATCAGGGGCCGTCGCGAGCGGCCTTGGTACGTGGCGGGGAAGGACATTGGCACGAACACGCTGACCGTCACGCAGGACGAGCGCGACCTCGAGACCACATGGCTTCATGCAGCCGACCTGAATTGGATATCGCCATCGATGGATGGTTCGGACGCCTTGCGGGGAGCCATGCGGTGTACGGCGAAAATTCGCTACCGGCAGCCGGAGCAGCCCTGCGAAATCGAAGTCGACGGCGAGCGTGCCCGGGTTACGTTCGACACCCCGCAGCGCGCCGCAACGCCGGGGCAGTTCGTTGCGTTCTACGACGGCGACGAGTGCCTGGGTGGTGGCCGAATCGTCGACACGGGGTGCCCTCGTGAGTAGCGGTCTGCCATTTTCGCCGCTGACGGCGATCTCGCCCTTGGACGGTCGGTACGCGGCCCGAACATCGGCGCTTCCGCCGCTTGTCAGCGAGTTCGCCCTGATCCGGTATCGCGTACGCGTGGAAATCGAGTGGTTTCTCTACCTCGCCGCGCTCGACGAAATCGCTGACCTCCCCGCACCGGATGCGCCCCAGCAGGCCCGGCTTCGCAGGGTCTGGGAGGACTTCGACGTCGACGACGCCGGGCACGTGCGCGCTCTTGAAGCCGAGACCAACCACGACGTCAAGGCGGTCGAGTATTTCGTGAAGAACGCCGTCGTTGCCGCCGACGAGGCGTTCAAGCCCCACATCGAGTTCGTGCATTTCGCCTGCACGTCGGAAGACATCAACAATCTCGCCTACGCGATGATGATGCGCGATGCCCGGGAGTCGGTGCTGCTACCGGCCATGCACCGACTGATCGGAGCCCTGCGCGACCTCGGTCGGCCTCTCGCCGAAGTCCCGATGCTGTCCCGTACCCACGGCCAGGCGGCGTCGCCGACCACCGTCGGCAAGGAACTCGCCAACGTGGTCGCGCGCCTGGACCGCCAGGTGGCCACGCTGCGGGATGGGGAGATTCTCGGCAAGATGAACGGGGCTGTCGGCAACTACAACGCGCATGTTGCCGCCTATCCGCACGTCGATTGGCCCGCCCGCTGCCGCGAATTCGTGACGTCACTGGGACTCGCGTTCAACGAGTACACCACGCAGATCGAGCCGCACGACCACTTGGCGGAACTCTTCCACAACCTGATCCGATTCAACCAGATCGTTCTCGATTTCAATCGGGACGCCTGGGGCTACATCGCCCTCGGCTACTTCAAACAACGTCTCGTTTCCGGCGAAACCGGCAGTTCGACCATGCCGCACAAGGTCAACCCGATCGACTTCGAGAACTCCGAAGGGAACATCGGCCTCGCCAACGCGATTCTTGGCCATCTCGCCGAAAAACTCGCCGTCTCGCGATGGCAGCGGGATCTGTCCGACTCGACGGCCCTGCGCAGCGTCGGATCCGCCTTCGGTCATTGCCTGGTGGCTTGGGACAGTGCCTCTCGGGGCATCGCCAAGATCGCCATCGACCAAGACTGCATCGGCGCCGATGTCGGGGCAACCTGGGAAGTGCTCTCGGAGGCCGTGCAGACTGTCTTACGCGCGGCTGGCGGATCGGAACCGTACGAGCGATTGAAACGCCTGACCCGCGGCCGGCAGTTGGACGAGACCGTCTACCGGGCGCTTCTGAACGAACTGGATCTGTCCCCGGACGACCGCGACAGGCTGCTGCGGTTGACCCCCGAGGAATACACCGGACTCGCCGCCCAACTCGCCCGTGCCGTGCTCGGGGAGGGGCCATGAGTGGCGTGCGGATTCGGGAGGTGGACTGGGCCTCCCATGAACAGGCCCTTTCCTCATTGCGCCGAACGGTGTTCGTCGAGGAACAGGGCGTTGCCGAAGACGAGGAATGGGATGGCGCGGATTCCGATTGCCGGCACTTTCTTGCCGATGACGGCGCTGGACGCCCCATCGGCACAGCTCGGTTGATGCCCTCCGGACAGGTCGGAAGGATGGCGGTACTTGTGCAGTGGCGCGGCCAGGGGGTCGGTGCGCGACTACTCAGGCTTGCGGTGGACGCGGCCCGCACCGCGAACTACCCGTCCGTCTTCCTTCATGCCCAGAGCCACGCGGTCGGATTCTACGAACGGGCCGGGTTCAAGGTAACCGGCAAGCCATTTATGGAAGCGGGTATCGAACACTGTGAAATGACCCTAGCTTGCTAACGGATCGAGTCGTCGATTCGATGGCAAAAAGGGCCGGCGCGGGGGTGATCGTCCCGAGATGCGCTACGACCGGGGTTTTTGCCTACCGGATTACGTTGACCTGCGACCGCAGCCGCAAAGGGTGCGCCAGTGTGGATTCAGTGGGTTCCCGCCACCTGCGTCGTGCTCGAAGTTCCTGACCCGGAGCGCCAGATCGTCTCATTTGAAACCGATGCTGACGGCACCGCCCGTGCGACAGCAGTCGCCGACTTCCTCACGCAACACCGCGGTGCTCACATACTTGAGCGTCGCCAGGTGCCTTGTCCCATGTGACGTGAGCCTCAACTCATCACGTGTTCCCACGTCACATGAGCCCGGTGGACAAGCCCGCCAACCGCCGTGCCCTTGCCGAAACGGGAAACGGGACTAAGCGGCTCTCGCCATCCGCCGCCGCGGCCACCGGCCCGGCACCTCCGCCGGATCGACCAGCCCGACCCGCCGCCAGCCCGTCACCAGCAGCCACGTCCGCGCCTCCGCCACCTCGCACCGCCGGAACGCGTCCGCGTACTTGCCCAGCCGCGGCGGCGACCGGCCCTTCCATCCATCAAACCAGCGCGCCCTGGCGGGCGCGTTCCCCGAGCTCGCCCCGTCCAGCACCGCCGGCGGCTTCCGCCCATGACGCTCCCGGTAGTGCTTGCGCGCGTTTAGTCTCCGGGCGACCTGTCCTGCGTCGGCCTGCGCCCGCCTGCACTCGACCGTCTCCGGTTAACTAACGGATTATCATGGTGATAACAGAACATACATGCGTGTAGGGCGGTGCCATCCCGTGTCATCCCGTGCCAACGGATGCCGGTTTACTTTGTGGGTCTTATTGTATTCGACTCTGGTATCGTTTAGTCTTGCCCCTCTCCGCCGGAACGGATGCCGCGCATGCCCAGGCTCAAGCGCAACGCCCTCTCCGCCCGCATGGTGCGCCATGCCGGGCCCGGAAGCCACGTGGACGGGAACGGACTCATGCTGCGCGTCCGCGCAGGCGGCGCACGGTCATGGGTCCAGCGCCTCATGGTCCACGGACGCCGCGTCGACCTCGGGCTTGGCAGCGCCGACCTCGTGTCCCTCGCCGAGGCGCGGCGGATCGCGGCCGACAACCGCGCCGTGGCGCGCACCGGAGGCGACCCGCGCCGGGCGCGCACGGTCACCTTCGCCCAGGCGGAGCCGCCGGCCAGGGCGGAGAAGGCGGAGACCTGGCGGGACGGTTCGAGTTCGCTGCGCGACTGGAACGCCTCCATGGCCTCCTACGTGCTTCCGCAGCTGGGACGCATGCACGTCGGGGCGGTCGCCAGCGCCGACGTCAAGCGGGTGCTGCGGCCGCTGGCGCTCGCGGGCAAGCACGCCACGGCGCGGATGGTCGCGGGACGGATCGCCGCGGTGCTGGAGTGGGCGGAGGTGGAGAACCTGCGCGAGCCGGCGGGCAGCGGCCGTGCCGCGGTCGAGACGGTGATGCGCTCCCTGCCGAAGGCGGCGGCGGTGCGGCACCACCGCGCCCTGCACTTCTCGGACGTGGCGTCGGCCCTCGCCCGGGTGGACGGCTATCCGCGGATCGGGAGGATGGTGCAGCTGGCGATCCGGTTCGCGGTGCTCACGGCGGCGCGGCAGGCCGAGGTGCGCCGGGCGTCGTGGGACGAGTTCGACCTCGATGCCGCCGTGTGGACCGTTCCTGCCGCGCACATGAAGCGCGGACGGGCGCACCGGGTGCCGCTGTCGACGGGAGCGCTGTCGGTGCTGGACGAGGCGCGGCGGCTGACGGACGGACGCGGCCTGGCGTTCCCGGGCCCCGGCGGCGGGGAGCTCGGCAGGTCGACGGTGGCGAAGGCGCTGGCGCGCGCGGGCGTGGGCGGAACGCCGCACGGCTTCCGGTCGAGCTTCAAGGACTGGGCGCGCCTCGAGGGGGTGGACGAGCTGCTCTCGGAGTTCGCGCTGGCCCACGTCGAGGGCTCGAGGACGGTGGCCGCCTACGCCCGCGCCGACCTTCTGGAGCGACGGCGGCCCGTGATGCAGGCGTGGTGCGGGTTCGTGTCCGCAGACGGGATGCCGGGCAGGGGCGGTGGCCGTATGGATCGTCGGACCGACCGGCCCGTCGAACCGGCCAGCCGCTGACGGCCTGTCGTGCATGCACGACAATGACTGACCAGTCAGTCATCTTGGTGTCGGAGGAAGTGGCCAGCGCTATCCGCTTGGTCGTCACTGTCCTATCCGCCCGTCGCGTTCCCCACGAACTCGACCGAGTTCCGCCATGCGCGGCGCAGGCGACCTGTCCAGGTTCGCGCTTGACGCGTCTCCCCGGCACGACGAACGTCGCGCCGCCCGCCCGTCCGGTGTTCCATCACGAACGTCGAGGTAATCGCCCTGTGCGGGGCGGGGCGTCCAACTTGCACTGTGCGCCCGACGTGTAGGCCAGGACCGGTTCACCGCGTCGCCCCCCCCTTGCGGGTTGGCCTTGGGATCCCGCGCGGGAACCCCCGACTAGGGGCCACGGCGGTTTCACGTAGGAGGAACGCTCGATCCTGGTCGCCAATATGCTAGGCTGCCCTCGTCGGGCCACTGATGGCTCCGAACAACAACACGAACCCTTGGAGGGAAACGAAATGAGAAAGCTAACCAATTACCTGACCCCTGCGGCCTTTCTGGCCGCATTCCTACTCGTCGGCACACCGAGCGCCCCAGGCGTTCGTGCCGTTGAAGCCGTCGTCATGGCCGAAGCGCCTACCGCCGGCGCGGTGGGCGGCTGCGTGTACGCCTACGCGCCGGAAGAAGCCAGCGACGGCAGTTTCGACGACTTCATGTGCGCCACCTCGGTTGTCGCGGGAACATGGGCGATCCGGTCCGCGTGGGTCGGGGCCGCTCTCGTCGGAATGGGCGGCGTACCGAGCGCAGGCAGCTTCCTAGCCGCGGGAGCGTTGGGCGTCTATTCTCTGGTCGTGGGTCTGGTCTACTGCTGAACCCACAACAGGGAGAACAAACCGATGTTCAAGAAGCTCTACGACAAGGTGGACGCTTTGTGCAAGGCGCATCCCAAAGCGATGGCATGGGGCATGGTCGTCTTCGTGACCGTCGTTTTCCTCGTCAACCCGGCCACATGGAAATGGCCCGCGTTCACCGCTTGGATCGCCGCTGCGGTGCTTCTGCCCGTGCCGTTCCAAGTGTGGGCGATGGTTCGCCGGAAACGGCGAGAGTCGCAATCCGAAGTCTGACGAGTGGCATGCGCGCCGACCGGCGCGGAGCATAACCTGTCCGCGTCGGTATCGGCGACGTTCTCGGCTTGGCCCGTGGTCGGCGTGATCCACGACCTCGGCCAACCGAGGGTGGTCCGCAGCGTGGACTCGGGTTGGCAAACACGGTTTTGCGGCCGGCAACCGGCCTCGTGCCCAACATGCCGTCCCTTCCGTCGAAGTGATAGAGATTCGCCGTGAGTGCAGTCCTTGAATACGGCACCGACAACTGGGTCTCCTGAGCTGTCCCCAGGCGGAAACAAAGTACGCTTGGTCGTTGATGAGGAGCTTGTGTCGATCGCGTTGCCGGACATGCGGGGAGGCGACGTCGCGAAGATGGTCGGTGATACGACGCGCCGAATGTGCAGTCTGGCGGTCGACCTCGACGTGACGGGGTCGCGATGGCAGCGCGATCCTTCACCCACAAGACGCGGTTCAGCCAATGCGGCATAACGGCTCTCTTTCCGCCTCGCCCCGTCACTACATGACGACTGTCGCAGGAGGTCTCGCCGTTCGCGGGGCACGTAGGAGAGGTTCGCGGCAATCCGGTAGTGACGGGGCGCTAAACGGCGCTGGAGCGCAGCGGCGGCAAGGCTGATAAGAATTCAGTTCTGGTGCCACCTTGGTGCCAGGTGCTATTCTTGCGCCCGCATTCGTAGCCGCCTTGCGCGGCTGTGGTCGGCGGGAGCGCCGACAGACCGGGAGACCGGACGGCCGGCGGGAATCCGGCGTTGGCGCGGCAGCCGTGCAGGCTGACGACGCCGAGGTGCCATTTCCGGGATGCTAGCGCATCCTGGAGTGGCCGGGGAGATGCACCGGCATGGGCACGGATTGCGCCACGCGCCTGAACCGACGGGCGGCGGGGGCGAATCGAGGATGCGTGCCGCCTTGACGGGCGGCTATGCTGCATCCGACGCGGCAGTGCGGCAGCCTCGCGAGACCATCTGACGACTCGCGAGGCACGACGGGACAAAGCAGAGTCCTTGATCGAAGCCAACGCTGTCGTGGCGACCGAGGAGGTCGCGGCGGCTTGGGAGGCATCCCGGGCGTGGGCAGTCGAGAGACGCCGTAGCCGCGACGCCATCGCCGCCGAACAAGAGGCCGCGCGCCCATGTCGCAGGACACGCCGCGGTCGCCGCAAGCGACGGCACGGCAACTGCATCGAAGGGCCTTGCGCAGCAATGCGGGTTCGCATCGTCCTCGTCGAAGGACGGCGGATCGCCCAGCAAAACTAACCGACCCACGCCGGCCCGGCCCGCAGACGCGGCGCCGGGCGCGGCAGCTTCGCTCCCGAACCCGCCACAAAAAAACTGCCGAGGCGCAATCGGCGTCGCTTCGGCGCACGGCGGTCCGCGCGGTCTCCGCTTAGCGGATTGCTACAAACGCGGTCGTAGACCCGGTCCGCAGGCAGGCGTATAGCGAACCGATGCGCGACCTGAACTACGACCTGAAGCGCCTGCAGGCGGCGCGTGACGACGGCTCCCACGGCACGCGCTCGGCGCGCTCCTACGCGCTCGCGCAGATGGCCAACACGCTGCACGATCTCGGCTTCAAGGGCCTGCGGGCGACGGGACTCAGGCGCAAGCACGCCGTGGCGCTGGTCGGGGAGTGGAAGCGCCAGGGGCGCTCCGACGGCACGATGAAGAACCGGACGGCACACCTGCGCTGGTGGGCGGAGCGGATCGGCCGGCCGGGCGTGGTGCCCTCGAACCGTGCGCTCGGCATCGCCAACCGCGAGTACGTCATCAACGAGGACAGGAGCGTGTTGCTCGACCCGGACAAGCTGGCGCTCGTCAAGGACGAGCACGTCGCCATGGCGCTGCGTCTCGAGGCAGACTTCGGCCTGCGGCGGGAGGAGGCGATCAAGTTCACGCCTTCGAGGGACGACCGGGGCGACCGCATCCGGCTGAAGGGCTCGACCACGAAGGGCGGCCGGCCGCGAGATGTGCCGGTGTTGAAGGACAGCCAGCGCCGGCTGCTAGACGAGGCGCGGAAGCTCGTCGGCAGCGGCGCGCTCATCCCGCCGGACCGCAACTACAAACAGCAACTGAAGGTCTACGAGGACCAGACGCGGGCGGCGGGCCTGTACCGCATGCACGGGCTGAGACACCGGTATGCGCAGCGTCGCTACGAGGAGATCACCGGCTGGAAGTCGCCTGCGGCGGGCGGGCCGTCGCGGCGGACGCTGACGGGGGCGAGGCGGCGGATCGACAGCGCGGCGAGGCGCAAGATCGCCGAGGAACTAGGGCACGGCCGCGCCTCAATTGTTGCCGTGTACATATCCTGAAGCCGCCGAAACGCGCGCGGCGTCGCTACACCGACCGTGGGTCAGCACTCCTTGAGCCATAGGATGTCGTCTGTTTTCGACGTCTCCCGCGGCCAGCGGGGCGTCGTCGTAGTAAAGCGTGAGTCGTAGCTTGCCGGCGGCGGTATCTATCTTGCACTCAATGCGGCTGAACGCGCAGATTCGCTTTAGGGGCGGAGGTCTGACTACTGGCGATGTGTTGGCGCCTTCACCGGCCCAATACTCCGTCCAGCCAACCACGATCGTTGTGGTCCGCCTCTCCGCGTTCGCAGAATTCGATGCCCGCGCGGTACGTCCAATGCGACATGTTCCACTCATAGACCCCTGCGAACTTCGTAAACGGATCCCCATATGACGTGTGCGCTTCGCCCGGAAGCTCCAATCGGAACGTCTCGGCGCCGTCGTCGTTGAGCGCATCGGCTACGTCGTCAGGCAATGATGCGACCCACTCCACGCCCGTAGTAGCATCGAGTTGTTCTGCAAGGAACTCCAGAACCACTGGAACGGCGTCCTTCCCGCTGTTGATAACCGCTCTTGTCTCCTCGCGTCCACGGGTCAGGAATGATGTGTGAAGAACGCTTTTCGCTGGTCGTGCCAACACCGAACCGGAAGGCTCGATATTGGAATCCAGGACGAAGGTCCCCACCGCCCACGACCTGCCATCCTTCGTGAGCGTGTACGATGTCGGCCACTCGTCTTTGACCGGGACGGTGGAAGGGTCCGGGTAGGCTCGTGCAACCAGTTCGCAAGACAAGGTTTGCGTAAGTGGATCCGGCTCGACAAGGATGTGCCAAGAACCGCTCGCAACGCCCGGGACCGCTACTGTTGACGCGAACGCAGCTAGCGTTGCCGCACGAGCCAGGCGCCGCGACTCGGGGGTCAGACCGCTCATACCAACGCCCCGGCATACCAGCGCATGGAGCCGTCGTCGTACAAGCAGACCGTATGGCCGTGCGGTGTGCTGGCGACATGGGTGAGTCGTTGGCGCTAGAGTCGGTCGACCTAGCCAGTCGCGGAGTCGTGGGAGCATTGGGAGTTCCTTGTTGCCCACAACGCGGCGCAACAAGGCTTGCTTCGGCTGAGACCTCAGTCGTAGGCTTCGGGCACCGCGCGGGTCGGTAAACCTCGTTGCGCGTGTCGAGAGCAAGGCGGTCCACCCAGCCTTCCTCACTTCTAGGGGAACCGTATCACAGCGTCCGGGGCGCTTGTAGCGCAGTTCCGAGTGAATTTGTCGCGTTCGGCGAACTGTCGCGGATATCCCGTTCTCGCGGCCGGCGTCGTTGCCGCGGATGCTATTGATTGGCTCCCTACGGCCTCTCGCGCGAACTGCAACGGCGGGTTGCATCGGGGGCGTGAATGTAGTCTGATCCGCTCGCTCATCCGATCTTGTGTAGACCTCACGGAGGAGGCCATGATCGACGACAGGGAGCGCGCATTCGCGCGATACCGGACGCTCGTGACGGCCTACAGGGCGCCGCTTCGACAGCAAAACGTGCAGGTTGGGCCCTGCAACCCCTCGGAATCGGTGCCTAGAGCCCCCGCTCTGCAGCCCATCCCGCGAAGCGCCCGTCGTTGTCGGAGCGATTCGGGAAGCCCGCAACTCTAGCCGGTCGCGGGCTGCTCGGCGTGGCGGCCGCGGGTAAAACGGATTCGGAGATTCGCAAGGCATACGAGGACGTGTGGCAGAGTTTTTTTACCAGCAACAAGAGGAGATTGCGATGAAAGATCGCCACAAAAACTGGGTCCGGCGTCGGGCGCTATGCAGCGTAGATGCTTGTTTCGACGTCGTGCACAAGCAGCTTGCCGAGGATGTCGAGCTACTAAACGCCGTACTCGGCACCGAGAATGCCCTTAGCATCACAAGCGACGGCAGCAAGGGCTTCAAGATTGAAGCCGGGCCGCAAAACGTCCTGAACCCGAAATCCTCACATTTCGGCATCAAGCACGATCGGGTCGTCCTCGCATCCGTCTGGCTCGGCACTGGCAACCGCGCCGCCGACGGATTCACGATTGTCCCGGAGTGGTCCCACGAAGAGGGCCGGACTCGTCTCATGGTGACGGACGGCGACACGACCATGCACGACCTCGAGCCGCCCGAGAATCCGCCCGAGGCCGTCGAGTACACGGCGTCGCGCATCAGCATGCGCCTGCTGGAGCCTCTGGCCTTCTAAGCCGTCACGTCCCGGGGAACTCCCCCCGGGACCGCCGGATCCCTTGCCCAGACCCAGAGTAGTGCCGCGCCGAGCGGTGGTATGGTTCGGAGACAGTAACCCCCAGAGTGATTGTGATGGAACCTACCGGAAACGTCGCGTTCAAGTGCACATACAACGACGGCGGCTCCGCTGGCGGATTCGTCGGATTCGACGGAACCTGCACTGACGGCAACATCGTCCGCAACGTGGAAGGTGGCCGAACATGGTGCTCTGCGAGCGAGTGTGATTGCCGGCAGTTCTATGAGAACGGCTTTCGGGGCCGGAGGCCCACGGCACCCTGTTACGAAAGCCTGATCGTCAGCGACCTGAGATTCGGTCCCGGGACGTACCACTCCCGGGCCCGGGATGGGGATCCAATCCCGATGACGGGGGCGCGCGCTGGGAAGGTGGCACTGCTCACGACCAGACTCCCGGAACGGGACACCGAGGCCGAGCGCATAGTCTTCGCCGTCTACAGAATCGCGGATGTGACGAAAGACGACGAAGGGCGCGTGTGGGTCCAGGGAGATGCGACGGAGGTCATCCGGCTTTCCGAAGCGGCTGCTATCCGTTTGCCGTACTGGCGGTTCAAAGAGCCGCCGCAGTCAGGCGCGCCGGATTGGCGCACTGGCTTGTTCCGCTACCTGTCGGATCAGGAGGTCGCGAATTTCCTGCACGCTCTCGGCCCGCTGCTGCAGAGCGCGGAGGAACGAGGCGTCCTGGCGAGTTTGTTGGAATGCTGTGGGACTCTGGCCCCGACCTTGGCGCCCGACGACTTCGCCGGACGTTTCTCGGCAGAGGATGACAAGCTAAAGTACGGGCCAGGCGGAGAAGGCGAACGGCACCGCAAGCTCAAGGAATTCGTCGCAGCCAACCCAGCGGTGCTGAAGCTGGGTGCCGGGCGAGCGACTCTGGAGCACCGTTTCCGAACCGGGGATCGGGTAGACGTACTGGTCGACTTCGACACGGGAGAGCGGTGCGTGGTGGAGATCGAGGTGGAAGGCGCGACGTCGACAATGATCGGCGCACACCAGGCGCTCAAGTACCGGGCTCTGCGTGCCGCCGAACTGGACGAAACGAGGCAACCTCATGCCTTCCTCGTCGCTTACGACATCCCGAAGGTCGTCCGGAAGTTCTGCAGTAGGCATGGCGTAAGGTGCTTGGAGATTCAGCCCGACGGTGGAATCTGAGGTTCGCGGGCCGAACAGGCCCCGAGGCCGTCAAAGCACCCGTCGGGGGGTATGAGCTACGACGAGAGCATCGCGGCGTTCGAAGATTTGGTTGATCGTGCAACGGCGCGCGAGTCGAAAATGTGAAACCCGAGAGCGCGCACCGGAGCTCGATAAAACGGTATACACATGGCTAGGCTGCAGGCTGTCACGGCTCAACGGGGAAGGCTGAGTCGCGTAGTCCGACGGGAAGGTGATCGTTTGTGGGATCGGACGTCTGCAGAAGTACGCAACTTTTTGATTTGAAATGTCTTTTACTATCCCGTAGCGCTGCCGCGCGTTCAGCAGCACGTACGCCAAGGCGTTGCGCACCTCCGTCGGCGTCCGCTTGACGACGTGGTGGAACCGCGTCGCCAGCACCCGGCCCGTGCGCCGGCACACCCGGTTGACGCACCGCGCGAACCGCGCCCCGAGGCTCTTCATGCCGTTGGCGAGACTCGGCTTGTCGTCCGCCTCGACGAGGAAGTGGGCGTGGTTGTCCTAGACCGAGTAGTGCACCACCCGGAACCCCGGCCGCACCGCCGCACGCCGCAGCGACTCCCGGAACGCCCGCACGAACCCCGCCCGGCGCAGCGGCGGCACGTCGTCGAGCACGCGCAGCGTGACCAGCACGGGACAGTCGCGGGGGATGTCCTCCCGGGCGCGGTGCGGAACCCGAGACCTGCGGACCCGCCGCCGGCCCGCGCCCGGGCGGGCGCCGCCGCGGCCCGACGGCCGGAACTCGAACGTGGTCTGGCTGGGATCCTGGCGACGCTTCCTCTTCACTGCGGGGTCACCGGCGGGTACTGCGAATGGGGAAGAGTCTACGCCTTGATACTGTATATGTCAACAGTATTCGTGCGCCAACGCGAATTTTCCGCGGCGAATGAATAGGGCGATGTTCCGCCCCGCCGCCCGACCACCCTCCGCTGGTGGCT